>CAYJIK010000006.1:0-24378 GCA_964370205.1 uncultured Oscillospiraceae bacterium
AAACAAAAAATATATTTTTATCCAAAATAATTTTAATTTAATTTTCTCCATCAAAAACCATTCGGGCGAACACGCAGGTTCGCCCCTACATGAAATTATAAAACAGCTCAAAGTTCAAACAACAAGCGAATATAATCGTGGTGCAAAAAACAAAGTATTCCAGCCATTTGATAAGCCTATATAGCAAAGAGGAAATTACGAACATATTATCAGGAACGAAAAATCCTATAACAAAACATGGAGTTCTATTGATGATAATATTTTGTCGTGGGGACATACGGGAAATCAACCTCCCCCAAACAAAAACTACCACCATCAATTTTGATAGTGGTAGTTTGTTTTACTGATATTGGCCTAATTGCACAGGCTTTTTGAGTTGTCTTATGTTTTCACAATTAACCCAACACTGAAAGCAGAACGCCTGCCGCTATCGCTGAACCGATAACGCCGGACACGTTTGGCCCCATTGCGTGCATGAGTAGGAAGTTTGAAGGATTCTCCTTGCGGCCTTCCGCATGGGAAACTCTCGCCGCCATCGGTACAGCGGAAACGCCTGCTGAGCCGATGAGGGGGTTTACCTTGCCGCCCGATGTGATGTACATTATCTTACCCATTAGGACACCTGCACCTGTTCCGATGGAGAAGGCGACAAGTCCCATTGCGACTATACCCAGAGTCTGCAAGTTTAGGAACGATTCCGCCGTCGTGGTGGAACCGACACTTATACCTAAGAATATCGTGATTATGTTTATCATCTCGTTAGCTGCTGTCTTAGACAGTAGGTCTGTGACCCCTGTTTCACGCAGTAGGTTACCAAGCATTAGCATACCAACCAGTGAAACGGCTGACGGCAGAATAAGACCACACAACAGTGTAACCGCTATCGGGAACACTATCTTCTCGGTTTTGGACACTGTTCTGAGCTGTTCCATAACCACCGAGCGTTCCTTCTTCGTGGTAAGCGCTCTCATAATAGGCGGCTGAATAAACGGCACAAGTGCCATGTAGCTGTAAGCCGCCACCGCAATTGGCCCGAGATACTCGGGGGCCAGCTTCGTTGTAAGGAATATAGCGGTAGGGCCGTCCGCTCCACCTATGATGGAGATAGAACCTGCGACATTCGGCGCAAACCCCATCATGGTCGCGCCTATGTATGTTGCGAATATACCAAACTGCGCCGCCGCACCGAGTAGAACACTCTTCGGGTTTGCGATAAGCGGCGAGAAGTCGGTCATAGCGCCGATCCCCAGGAATATCAGCGGCGGATATATGCCCAGTTTAACACCCTGCCCCAGATAGTACAAAAGCCCACCGGGGGACACAAGCTCGTTTGCGGCATTGTATATCGGTTCTGCTGTGATCCCTGCAAGCGGTATATTCGCAAGGAACATACCGAAAGCGATAGGCACAAGCAGTAACGGCTCATACTTCTTCGCTATAGCCAAGTAGAGCAGAAAGAAGGATACCAGTATCATGGCAAGCGAACCGAGATCCATGTTTGCGATGCCGCTTGTGGATATAAAATTGTTTATACTTTCAAGCATTGTAGCTCACCTCTAGTCTTTTCATTGTTAAAAATACCTTCGCCGTGGTAAAGCCGACAGGTCAACGATGCGCATTACATCACCGCCATGTCGCTGACACTCACATAAGTAGCGTCAGATAAAACGCTACAAAGTTAGCCCACTACAGCTATAACTTCGCCAGGCTGAACAGGTGTGCCTTCGCTCACACGGATTTCCTTCACTGTGCCGTCACAGGGAGCTGTTATGTCGTTTTCCATCTTCATGGCTTCAAGGATAACGATTACATCGCCGTGCTTTACACTGTCCCCAACCTTCTTAACATGCTTGGATACAGTTCCACTCATCGGCGCAACTATTGTACCACCACCGACTGGAGCCGCTACAGGCGCTGCTACAGGAGCAGGAGTAGGTACGACAGGAGCAGGAGCAACAGGAGCCGCTACAGGTGCCGCCGCTCTAGGCGCTACAGGCGCAGAACCGCCACCGACTTCCTCAACCTCAACAACATAGGACTTACCGTTTACAGTAACATTAAACTTCTTCATAAAAGAACATTCCTTTCATCAATCTTAAGATTCATAAAAATATGACAGCGGCAGGTCATGCCACTATAGGGACGCTGTGTTCTCGACTATACCGGCACTCACCCAAGCACCACTCGGCGCTGACGGTGTAATGCTAAGCACATTAAACGCCTTTCCGCCCATCATAAGCGAAACTGCGGCTGTAATAGCGGCCACCATTTCATCCTCGTCGCTCGCCACCTCAGCTTTAGCAACAGGTGCAGCAGTCGCCACAGGAGCGGCCACAGGAGCAGACTTAGCCACGAAAACAACCTTAAACAAACTTATAACCACCATGAGCAAGAGCAGTACCAAAAATACCACACCCATACCCAGTAGCGTAACCAATAAAGGATCTACCATAGTAATACCTTCCTTTCGATAATTAGGAACTTGTGATAATGAGGAATTAGGAGTTAGGGATTTTGTGAGACATTCACGAACACCGCCTATATAACGGTCACCGCACACCATACTGTAGGTACATGGCTTGCCACGACCCTACAATCCCCGATTTTCGTCTACAAAGGAGACGAAAAACCACTCCAAACTTATATTCACGACAGTGAATATAAGAAAAAACTTTCCTCAGAAACCCAGTCCCCACAAACGAACCTGCTTCCACAAACGTTAGAAGTTTTATGTGGTTTCAATACTAGCCCTAAAGGCTAGTATTGAAATTTCAGCCAACGCTATGGCTGAAAAACATAAAACTTCCGAGACGACAAATTCTTAATTTGTCGTCTGACCACGCAGTGGACGAAAGAGCCATCTTCCGCAGAAAGAACCCTCAGTCCCCACAAACGAACCTGCTTCCGCAAACGTTAGAAGTTTTATGTGGTTTCAATACTAGCCCTAAAGGCTAGTATTGAAATTTCAGCCAACGCTATGGCTGAAAAACATAAAACTTCCTGGACGACTTTTTTAAAGTCGTCTTAGACGGGGAAATTCCCATGCTTCTTCGCAGGTCTTCTCTCCCTTTTGTTTTTCAGCATATCCAGCGCCGCCGCCAACATTTGGCGTGTCTGGGATGGTTCGATAACATCGTCAACAAAGCCACGTGCCGCCGCCTTGTAGGGGTTTGCGAACTTCTCTTTGTACTCTGCTATCATCTCTTTGCGAGTTGCGGCAGGGTTTGTTGAGCCTTCTATCTCCTTCTTGAAGATAATGTTCGCCGCACCGTCAGGACCCATAACAGCGATTTCCGCTGTCGGCCATGCGAATACTTGGTCAGCGCCGAGGTCCTTAGAGCACATCGCCAGATACGCTCCACCATATGCCTTACGTACTACCATTGTGATCTTTGGCACTGTAGCGTCAGAGTAGGCGTACAGCATCTTTGCGCCGTGGCGGATAATGCCGCCGTACTCCTGGTTTACGCCGGGTAGGAAGCCGGGCACGTCAACGAAGGTGACGAGCGGTATGTTAAAGCTGTCGCAGAACGATATAAAGCGAGCAGCCTTGTCTGAAGCGTTTATGTCAAGGCATCCTGCCATAACCTTAGGCTGGTTAGCAAGTATACCAACTGTGCTACCGCCGATACGGCCGAAACCTGTTATCATGTTCATCGCATATAGCGGTGAACACTCAAAGAAGTCGGCGTTGTCCACAACGGACAGAATAACGTCCTTCATGTCGTAAGCTTTATTGGGGTTTTCAGGACAGATGGTATTCAGATTTTCGCAGACACGGTTGATATCGTCAGCGGTGGGGACAGTTGGTGGTGTTTCCATGTTGTTCAGAGGTAGGAAGGACACTAACTTTCTGATAGCCAGTATCGTTTCGCTCTCGTTGCCGTACAGGAAGTTTGCACAGCCACTCACAGAGTTGTGTGTGCGTGCGCCACCGAGTGCTTCAGCGGTTACTTCTTCACCTGTAACTGTCTTTATAACCTGTGGGCCTGTTATAAACATGTTGGAGGTCTTATCCACCATGAATATGAAGTCGGTCAGAGCAGGGGAGTAAACAGCGCCGCCTGCGCACGGTCCCATGATAACGGAAATCTGAGGTACCACGCCGGACGCCAGTGTGTTGCGGTAGAAAATACCGCCGTAACCGCTCAGAGCGTCAACGCCCTCTTGAATGCGAGCGCCGCCCGAGTCGTTTATGCCTATACACGGTGCGCCTGTCTTAACAGCTAGGTCAAGCACCTTACATATCTTCTTTGCGTGCATTTCGCCGAGTGAGCCACCTATTACGGTGAAGTCCTGTGCGTAGACATATACCAGTCTGCCGTCTATCTTGCCGTAGCCTGTCACAACACCCTCGCCCGGTGCTTCGGTCTTTTCCATACCGAAGTCGGTGCAACGGTGCTCTACAAAAGCGTCCAGCTCCACAAAACTACCCTCATCGAGCAGTGCCGCTATACGCTCTCTGGCGGTCATCTTACCCGAAGCGTGTTGACGCTCTATACGCTTAGCGCCACCACCCTCCAGAATTTTGGCACGTCTCGCCTTTAGCTTAGTAATCATCTCCATACGTAAACATTCCTTTCAACTATATCAAAGCTATAACCACCCTTTCAGACACAAAGCAAAACCGCTTACCGCAATTTCGCTCCATTTCCCAAGGTGAGATTGATAATTTACGAGCGCTAATTCTTTGGAGCGGTATTCGGTTCCCTACGGCTTATGTGTGAGTAAGGTAGGGGGCTGAATATCGCTTCATAAAATCGGGGTTGTCGTCAGCTACACTGCTAAATACTTGCGTGTTACGCTGACAGTGTTGTAGGGCAGGTGTTACCCTGCCCTTTTATCTCTTTTTGCTAGTCTCTCTGGCTTAGCTCCAACAGTACACCGCCTGTGCTCTTCGGGTGTACAAACGCTATCTTCGCACCGCCTGCGCCGTATCTCGGTGTTTCGTCTATCATGCGCAGACCCTTCGCCTTTGCGTCCGCTATAGCTTCTTCGATGTTCTCGACACGGATAGCGATGTGCTGTATACCCTCGCCACGCTTCTCGATGTGCTTTGCTATAGGGCCGTCAGGGGAGGTGGACTCGAGTAGCTCTATCTCACTGTCACCGCAGGGGAAAAAGCAAACTTTAACCTTCTGCTCCGCTACTTCCTCGATGCCTGTGCTGACAAGTCCCAGTGCCTCATACAGCTTGGACGCTTCCTCAATAGAGTTTACAGCAATGCCAATATGGTCTATTCTTGTTGGTTTAATCATGGTTATACCTCCGTTATTTATTAGTGAATAGTGAAAGCGCTGTCTGCGGACAGCACAGTGAAAAGCCTTATCTGCGGATAAGGCAGTGAATAGTGAAGGTGTCACTTCGTGACGATATTGTTTCGCCACGGGCGAAGTTTCAAAGCGGGTAGTTGTAGCGTTTAAAATCCATCGCCGTAGGCGATACCCCACTCTTCATTCTTCACTTTTCACTTACTAAGTCGTCCGCAGGCGACTTAGTATCTCCTCCGCTGTCGTATACGGGTCAGCGGTGCGTTTTTCTATACTTTCCGCCGCTTTGGCCAGTGTGCCGTCACTGCTCGAGACGCTGTCTATACGGCGCATAAAGCTGTCAAGTACCAGACCTTTTACTTCGGCTTCGATGTTAGTGCGGCGGCGGCTTGTTAGGCGGCCGCTCTCTTTGGCTTCTTCCATGCGCTCGTCTAACGCTTTCAGTAGGTTGTCAACACCTTCCCCTGTACTCGCTATTGTCGGCACTATCGGGGGGCGTGGCTTTGAGGTGTCGTGTGCTAGGTCCAGCATCATGTTAAGCTCTGTTATGAGACGCTCTTTGCCGTCCTTGTCCGCCTTGTTCACGCAGAACAGGTCGCCAATTTCCATGATACCTGCCTTTATGGTCTGTATATCGTCGCCCATGCCGGGGATATGCACGATAATAACCTCGTCAGCAAGGCGGACAATGTCCACCTCCGACTGTCCCACTCCCACCGTCTCGATGAAGATGTAGTCGCAACCGAGTGCGTCCAGTATGCGGACTGCCGCCATAGTGTGCTTTGCAAGGCCGCCCAGTCGTCCCCTCGTCCCCATGGAGCGGATAAACACCCCCGGGTCAGTGGTGAGCGACTGCATACGTATCCTGTCGCCGAGTATAGCGCCGCCTGTAAACGGACTACTTGGGTCCACTGCGACAATACCGACCATCTCTCCCTTTGCTCTAACCTCTTTCGCCAGTTTGTCTGTGAGGGTGGATTTGCCCGAGCCGGGAGGGCCTGTTATGCCGATGACCTTAGCTTTCCCCGTATGTGGGAACAGCGCTTTTAGCATGTCAGACGCACCTTCGTCGTCCCTCTCCACCGCCGATATGGCACGTGAAGCGGTCAAAAAGTGGCCATCAAGTATTCGTTCTACTGTACCCTTTATATCCATTAGCGTTTTACGTTTGCCTTGATGAACTCGACAGTGTCATCGGTGTTTGTGCCGGGTGTGAATATCTCCTCTATGCCGTTTTCCTTCAGGAAGGGGATATCTTCGTCCGGTATAACGCCGCCGCCAACTACCAGCACATCAGTAACGCCTTGCTCTTTGAGTAGCTGTGTGACCTTGGGGAACAGTGTATTGTGTGCGCCGGACAGTATGGACATAGCAAGCACGTCAACGTCCTCCTGTACCACTGCGGCTACTATCTGCTCGGGGGTCTGGCGCAGACCTGTATAGATAACCTCCATACCTGCGTCACGCAGACTGCGTGCAACAACCTTTGCACCTCTGTCATGGCCGTCCAGGCCGGGCTTTGCAACGAGAACTCTTATAGTCTTATCCACGGTTATTTCCTCCGTTTTATAGTTTTCCGTCTTTGGGATTGTTTTATAGCCGATGTGCAAAACTGCATCTTAGAGCTTTGCCCACCATTATCGGTAAAATCCGTCGCAGTGTCAACTTTACCGTAATTGCACATTTAGGGGCAGCCTGACGACCGCCCCTCTATTGTGATTTTATAGCATTGCCGCCGCTACATACTCGCCGAACTCGTCACGCATAACCTGGCATATTTCACCAAGTGTTGCGTACGCTTTTACAGCCTTTAGAATGTAAGGCATCAGGTTTTCCTCTGTACCGCACGCTTTACGTAGAGCGTCCAGTGTTTCGGTAACCTCTGCACTGTTTCTCTCTGCCTTTAGGTCAGCTATTTTCTGCTTCTGCATAACTTCAACAGCAGGGTCAACACGTAGAAGCCCCTTAGGTGCTTCCTCTTCGATAACGAACTGGTTCACGCCGACAACGACACGCTCGCCGCTCTCTACGTCCTTCTGGTGGCGGTAGGCGCTGTCCATTATTTCCTGCTGAATAAAGCCCTTCTCGATAGCGGACGGTGCGCCGCCCAGCTTGTCGATACGCTCTATATATTCCTCCGACTGCTTTATAATGCTGTCGGTCAGTGCTTCAATATAGTAACTGCCTGCGAGTGGGTCAACGCTGTCCGCTACACCGGACTCGTTAGCCACTATCTGCTGTGTTCTCAGCGCTATCATTACCGACTCTTCGGTGGGGAGTGCAAGCGCTTCGTCACGGCTGTTTGTGTGCAGTGACTGTGTGCCGCCCAGTACCGCCGCCAGTGTCTGAATAGCGACACGGACGATGTTGTTGTTCGGCTGTTGTGCAGTCAGGGTACAACCTGCTGTCTGGGTGTGGAACTTCAGCTGCATGGACTTTGCGTCCTTAGCGCCGAAACGCTCCTTCATTATCTTCGCCCACAGCTTTCTTGCGGCACGGAACTTCGCAACTTCCTCGAGTAGCTCGTTATGAGCGTTGAAGAAGAAGGAAAGACGTGGCGCGAACTCGTCAACGTCAAGCCCTGCCTTTATGGCGGCCTCAACATATGCTATACCGTCAGCAAGTGTAAACGCAACTTCCTGTGCGGCAGACGAGCCTGCTTCTCTGATGTGGTAGCCGGAAATGGAAATGGTGTTCCACTGCGGTACTTCCTTAGCGCAGTACTCAAAGATGTCTGTTATCAGACGCATAGACGGCTTTGGTGGGAATATATACGTTCCTCTTGCGATATACTCTTTCAGTATGTCGTTTTGGATTGTCCCACGTAGCTTGTCAGGGGTGACGCCCTGCTTTTCCGCCACTGCAATGTACATCGCAAGCAGTACAGACGCAGGTGCGTTTATTGTCATAGATGTGGACACCTTGTCAAGCGGTATACCGCCGAACAGTATCTCCATATCCTTCAGTGAGTCTATAGCAACACCAACCTTACCCACTTCGCCCTCGGACAGTGTGTGGTCAGAGTCGTAGCCTATCTGAGTAGGCAAGTCGAACGCTACAGAAAGACCCATAGAGCCTTGCTCAATCAGGTACTTGTAGCGGTTGTTGGACTCTTCAGCCGTAGCAAAACCTGCATACTGGCGCATTGTCCAAAAACGGCCTCTGTACATGGTGGTCTGAACGCCACGTGTGAACGGGTATTCACTTGGGAAGCCGCTGTCCTCAAGGTAGTCGAGGTGCTCGACGTCCTTAGGGGTGTACAGACGCTTTATGGTGTTGCCGCCGGTGGAGATAAACTCACCTCTGCGCTCTTTAAAACGCTCTAAGCCTTTTACCACCTTAGCATCCCATTTAGCATATCTCTCGTCAAAGTTTGCCATTTTAATATTCATCCCTTTCTGCAAGTTTTGTGTGGTTTTTGTCACATATAGTTTCTGTTCTTACAAAAACTGGGGCTGTGCCGAAGAGCACAAAACTGCTGTTTGAAAATGTTATTTTCAAACTTTACTTTCCATTTCGCCGTGAGTGTCGGCATATGGTTTTGGCCGTTTTATCTGAATTACAATTTCTTCGCAAAGGACAAGCCTGTCTCAAACGCTTTTTTGTTCAGTTCCTCTGTACCCTTAGGTATTCTCGCAAGAAGTGCGGACAGTGCCGATTCCTCACTGATAACCTTGGTGTAAGCTACCATAAAGCCCAGTGCCACAACGTTTGCAACGATGGGGCGCAGTTCGTTTACTGCTGTGCTGATGATGGGTAGCTTTATAACTGCTCGAGTGCTGTCACCTGTGTCTACAGAGTCATCGCAGAAAATGACAGTGTTTTCGTCGCAGTCGCCACTGTACTTGTGGAAAGATTCTGTTGTTAGGCACAGTAGGTAGTTCGGGGTGGTTGCCTTGGGGTAGTCTATCGGGTCTACCGATATAACTATCTCCGCCTTTGACGCTCCACCACGTGCCTCGGGGCCGTAGCTCTGGCTCTGTAGGGCATACTGGCCTTCGAGTATTGCACCTTCCGCTAGGATTATGCCTGCTGTTAAAATGCCCTGTCCGCCTGAACCGGACAGTCTAAACTCGGTACGCACGCTCATTATGCTTTACCTCCTGCCTTCTCGATGACCTTCTCGTAGCTCTCGGTGTACTCGGGAGCTGTCTTCTTGACAAACTCGCCCACTACGAAAGGCTTTTCATACTCGGTGACATCCTTCTTAAGCATCTCGGAATTTTCCTTCACCCAGTGTATCATCTTAGCGGCGTCGCCTACCTTGTTACGTCTACCGAAGTAGGTAGGACAGGTAGAAACAGCCTCGATAACCGAGAAGCCCTTGTTCTTCAGACCGTTTTCAATGTAGGTCTTCAGCTGTGGGACATGGTAGACAGTCGCTCTTGCGCAGTAGGTAGCGCCCGCACCGCCTGTAAGACCCATAAGGTCAAACGTGCGGTCGATGTTGCCGTAAACCGCTGTGGTCGCAAGTGCGCCTGTGGGGGTTAGCGGCGAGTACTGACCGGAGGTCATGCCGTAGATGTTGTTATTTATGATTATCATGGTGATGTCGATGTTACGACGGCAAGCGTGGATCAGGTGGTTACCACCTATAGCGGAGGAGTCGCCGTCGCCTGATATTACGATGACGTTCAGCTCGGGCTTAGCCATCTTAACGCCTGTGGCGAACGCAAGCGCTCTGCCGTGGGCGGTGTGCAGTGTGTCAAAGTTCATGTAACCCGGCGCACGGGAAGAACATCCGATACCGGACACGATAACTGTCTTCTTAGGGTCAAGTCCCTGTGAATCTATCGCGCGGATAATTGCGCCCATTACTATACCGTTTCCGCAACCTGCGCACCAGATATGGGGAAACTTAGCCTGTCTTAAATATTCCAGTGTGTTTGCTACCATATTTAACAGTTCCTTTCTAACTAGGTGTGTTACTGCTGTACTTTGTCCGGGGCAAGCTCAAACCTCAAAGGTATCAAGCGCCCCGAATATATGTGTCGGCATCGGTGAGGTTTTCCTATCTCCAATACCTTATTATACTACTTTGTCTTTGGCGCTTACGCCTTGATGACATCCTTAACCTTGGTGTACAGCTCGTCAGCCTTGAACAGCTCACCGCTAACCTTTGGTATCTGGGTCACGGGGCAAGCCTTTGCAACTAGGCGCTCTACTTCGATGGATAGCTGTCCCATGTTCATTTCAGGGACTATGACGTGCTTTGTTCCGCTGTTCAGTAGGGACAAGAACGCCTTTTCAGGGTAGGGCCAGATGGTTTTGGGGATGAACAGACCTGCCTTTATGCCCTCGGCACGTAGTTGCTTTACTGTGTGCATAGAAGCACGTGCAACAGAGCCGTATGCGACGATTATAACGTCAGCGTCGTCTGTCATGTAGTTTTCGTATATCACGATATTGTCAGCGTCGTCGTCAACCTTTTTGCATATGCGCATAATCAGGTCTTCGTTCTTCTCGGGGGAGTTTGTGGGGAAGCCTGTTTCGTCATGCGCAAGTCCTGTTACATGGTAGCGGTGACCGCTGCCGTAATCCGCCATTTCGGGGATCATTGTGCCGTCTGTGATGCTGTATGGCTTGTACTCGCCTATAGGCAGAGTGGGGGTCTTGCGGTTTTCTATTACGTAATCGTCCTCAAGTGTGACGCCTTCTCTCATGTGTCCGATAACTTCGTCTGTCATCAGGAACACAGGGGTTCTGTAGCGCTCAGCATAGTTGAAGGCGGTTATTGTGAGGTCGTGCATCTCTTTAACAGAGGTGGGGCATATGCAGATTACAGGGTGGTCGCCGTGCGTACCCCATTTAGCCTGCATGATATCGCCCTGTGCAGGGGAGGTGGGTAGACCTGTGGAGGGTCCCATTCTCATTATGGACGCAATAACACACGGTACTTCCGCTATGGCGGCGTAACCGATAAGTTCCTGCTTTAGGGACATTCCGGGGCCGGATGTAGCTGTCATAACCTTTGCACCTGTAAGCGCTCCGCCTATGATAGCTGCCATGGACGCAATTTCGTCCTCCATCTGAATAAATCTACCGCCCACTTTAGGGAGCTTTATGGATGCGTCCTCTGCAATTTCGGAGGACGGTGTGATGGGGTAGCCTGCAAAGAAGGTCATTCCTGCTCTCAGCGCACCCATAACACACGCTTCATTACCTTGAAGCAACATGGTTTTTTTATCGCTCATGGCTATTTCTCCTCCTTGTTGATGAATATGGCAAAGTCGGGACAGCGGTATTCGCACAACTTGCACTTAATGCAAGCTTCCGCATTTGCCACTACCACTTTCTCGTTTTCTATCGCTAAAACCTGCTTCGGGCAAAACGCTACGCATATTCCGCAGCCTTTGCACCAACTCTTGTTAATTTCAAAGTGTGACATAATAAAACTCCTCTCCACTTCGTTACCCTTATTCTATCTGCTTTTATTGCATTTGTCCATACTTTATTATGAATTTTTGTGATATTTTTAAAAGATTTTTTAATACAGAATGTATATTAGCGACCTTAGACATACCAAAACGGCGAAAGCCGGTTCACAGGTATGTCCGCACACCCTCATTAGCGGATTTCTGCGCCGGATTTTGCGTGTTGATATGTTTGGTTGAGGGGAGCGAGTGCTCGGGCCCGGGCGTAGCGTAAACAAGAACGTCGGGCAGTGGCCATCTGCCCAAAGGGCAGAAATAATCCAAGGTCAGCCCTAAAGGCTGATCTTGGATTATTGGTCGGCTCGCAAGCCGACATGGCCTCTGCCCGACGTTCTTATTTACGCTACGCCAATCTGTGGCACAACATAAAAAGCCCACAGAACACACCCGCATAATTAGCACATCACTACTTTTCCCATCCTCCTATTGACTTTTCCAAAACGCTCTGTTATATTAGTAGTCGACCAGTCGACTACTAAAGGAGGTGAAGCAATGAGCAGTAAAGAGGACATCATAGCAAAGACCATCGACCTTATGTACCTAAACGGATACAACGGCACAAGTGTAAACGACATAGCAAAGCAGGCGGACATCCCCAAAGGCTCGTTTTACTACTACTTCAAAACCAAGGAGGACTACACAGTAGAAGCACTCCGCCACTACTTTGGAAACATTAACACGTCGTCTGTTTTGGCGGACGAAACGCTGCCACCACTAGAGCGAATACACCGCTTTTTCCTGTTAAAAGTCGAGACGCTCGAAAAACGAGGTTTCAAATACGGTTGCTTTCTCGGCAATCTCGCCTCAGAACTCGCTGACGTAAACGACAGGGTGTCTGCTGAGGTGCATAGCTGTTTAATGCAGATATGTTCAGCGATAAAGCACTGCCTTGACCTGTCCCGCGTCGACTTTGGCATAGACAGCGGTACACTTGCAAACTCTATCATGGGCAGTTGGCAGGGGGCGCTTTTGCTTATGAAGTCATCGGGGGACAGAAAGCCGCTAGACGATTTTATGGCGTTTCTGCGCTTTGTATTGGACGAAAAGCGTGCTTAAAAGAAGATTGAGGTTACCGCATTAGGAGTTTGGTTGCAAATATGAACGATGTTATGGCGTAGAGGAGCAGAGCCCGAGCCCTGCAAATTTGGCATATCATTTGTGAAAAGCTCATTTAGTGTGACAGCCTCAAAGGTTGCGATTTAATAAAGAAAGGCTTGGTAATTATGATTTTAGGAATTTCAGGCAGTCCGAGGGCGGACGGTATCACAGCGAATGCTGTAAAGTACATGCTGTCACAGTTTGACGGTGAAACACAGTACATATCTCTCAGTGGCAAGCGGATAAACGGATGCATATCATGTATGGCATGTACACACAACAATAAATGCGCCGTTAAGGACGATTTCCCCGAGATAGCCGAAGCGATGCAGTCCGCTGACGCTATCATATTCGGTATACCAAACTACTACGGTATGCCGAATGCGCTCTCTCACGCACTACTGGAACGCTGTTTTACTTTCCGTCACCGTGAAGTGTTCGGACTGGAGGGTAAGCAGGCGGTGTTGTTTGCGACAGGATTTACTGCCCCCGACAAGGAAAACCCCGTGCTATCCAAAGTCGACTACTTTATGCGTTCAAACAGGGTGAACGTACTATCAGCCTTTGACGTTAAACCGTACCACCAGTGCTATTTCTGCGACTACGGCACAACATGTAAGGTAGGTAGCGTTGTTGGGCGTCACGGTGTACTGGAGAAGATCACAGAGGACATACTCCCTCCCATCTTCTGCAAACAGCCTGACAGCATGGCGAAGTGCGACGAGGCTGTCAGGTTGATTAAAAAGGCGATCCGTTAGGTAGGGCGTAATGTTCAGCGAGTGACGGCAAAGTGCTGTTCGGTAGGGTCTGCGTGACGGTCTGACTGTTACTTGTCGCCCCCCGTATAGCGAGCGGAACTAACAACGTCGGGGCGCCCGCCGACTTACGGTCTGTCGTTTGTGTCTGCCCACCATTCCCACCGTCCCCACAGACCACAAGTCGCCCCTGCGCCCCTACAGCCTACCTCCCAGTGCCTGCGCTTTCCTTGACGCACCTTGTTAGCTGTGCTATACTTTATTTATGTGTTTAAGGTCACCCACCGCCCGAAAATGGTGGGGAGTTCTACAAAATTCGCTGTGTTTCCGATGGTGGATAAGCGATAATTGCACTGTATGATAATTCCACACATACATAAATATAACCATTCCTTTCTGTAAGTTTGAAAACCTTGTTTTCAAACTTACACCCCATAAATAAAGAATAAAGGTGATATAAATTGAACGAAACCCCAAACAGCAACTACACAAACGAGAGTATTTCCTCACTTAAAGGTGCGGACAGGGTGCGCAAGCGTCCGTCCGTTATATTCGGGTCAGATTCGCTTGAGGGCTGTCAGCACTCGGTGTTTGAGATACTGTCTAACTCGATTGACGAGGCTCGTGAGGGTCACGGAGATAGGATAATACTTACACGCTACCTTGACTTATCCGTCGAGGTGGAGGACTTTGCACGTGGTATACCCGTTGACTACAACGAGAAAGAGGGCAAGGAGAACTGGGAGCTTGTCTTCTGTGAGCTGTTTGCGGGCGGTAAGTATAACAACAACTCGGGCGAGGGGAGCTATCAGTTTTCGCTGGGACTCAACGGTCTGGGACTGTGCGCCACGCAGTACGCCTCGGAGTATATGGACGCTGAGATATGGAAGGACAAAACACGGTACACTCTCCATTTTGAGAAAGGGGAGAATGTCGGCGGACTTACAAAAGAGCCGTACAGCCGCAGAAGGACAGGCAGTCGCATACGCTGGAAACCTGACCGTGAGGTGTTCACCGAGATAGACATACCTGCCGAACACTATATGGAAATCATGAAACAGCAGGCGGTGGTAAACGCAGGGATAACGTTTGTACTGCGTATCGAGCAGGAGGGTGGCGGTTTTGAGACTGTCGAGTACCTCTACGAGAACGGCATTACCGACTACCTGAGCGAGCTAGTGGGTGACGCACAACTGACCGCCCCTCGCTACTACGAGGTGGAGCGTCGAGGTCGTGACGCTGACAACAGGGACGAGTATGACGTTAGGCTGTCTGTGGCGTTTTGTTTCAGTGCGGAAAAGAGCATTTTGGAGTACTACCACAACTCAAGCGCTCTGACACACGGCGGATCACCCGAGAAGGCGGTTCGTCAAGCGTTCACATCACAGATAGACAGCTACCTGAAGTCGTCCGGCAAGTACCTAAAAGGGGAGAGCCGTGTGACGTTTGGAGATATCGAGGACTGTTTACTGCTGGTGTCGTCGTCGTTTTCTACGCAGACCTCGTATGAGAATCAGACCAAAAAGGCGATAAACAATAAGTTTATATACGAGGCGATGACTCAGTTTTTAAAGAGCCACCTTGAGATATACTTTATCGAAAAGCCTGACGAAGCGTCAGCGATTGCGGACAGGGTGCTTATAAACAAGCGCAGTCGTGAAAATGCCGAAAAAGCACGCCAGACCATGAAGAAGAAGCTGTCAGGGTCTATCGACATCGCCAACCGTGTGCAGAAGTTTGTGGACTGCCGCAGTAAGGACACAGCAATACGTGAACTGTACATCGTGGAGGGCGACTCGGCTCTCGGCTCATGTAAGCTGGGGCGTGACGCACACTTTCAAGCGATTATGCCTGTAAGGGGCAAGATTCTGAACTGCCTGAAGTCGGACGTTAACCGCATATTCAAAAACGACATTATAACAGACCTCATAAAGGTCATGGGGTGCGGTGTTGAACTGGGGACAAAGGCTAAGAGCGACCTTTCAAGCTTTGATCTAGACAAACTTCGCTTTAACAAGATTATAATCTGCACCGACGCCGATGTTGACGGCTTTCAGATTCGCACGCTGATACTCACCATGCTCTACCGCCTTACCCCGACACTTATCGAGCGTGGCATGGTATATATAGCGGAGTCACCACTGTACGAGATAACGACGAGGAAGCAGACATATTTCGCCTACTCCGACGCTGAAAAGAACAGCATCATGGACAACCTAAAGGGCGAAAAGGCATCATTTCAACGTTCAAAAGGTCTGGGCGAAAACGAGCCCGACATGATGTGGCTAACCACCATGAACCCCGAAACACGTCGTCTTATAAGGGTAACCCCCGACGAAGCAGAGGCGACTTCAAAGATGTTCGACCTGCTTTTAGGGGACAACCTAAGCGGTAGAAAAGAGTTTATACAGGAGAACGGCAGTAGGTATCTGGCGATGATAGACGCTTAAGCTTGCAAAGGCAAGCTTAAGCATTCGCACGGCGAAGTTGTCCTCATGGGGGACAAACCTTGCGGTTTGCCCCCAAGTTTGCCAAATGCGTTTGGCTAACTTGGGATTCGCACGGCGAAGTTGTCCATATGGGGGACAAACCTTGCGGTTTTCCCCCAAACCCCCTTTCCCTTGCAGGGTTTTTGTGTTTGTAGCTTCTTTTGTGCAGTTTTCCGTTATCATTAACCCCAATCCCTTTCAGGGTTTTTGTGTTGGGGGACGGTACTTGTGATTTTAGGGTCAGGTTTGTCCCTTGTTCTGTAACTGTCCCATACAAACACAGATGCTGTATAAAAAGGTATGAGCAAAACAGATTGAGCTATCGCCGTATCACCGACCTATATGTGCGAGCACCTACAGGACTAACAGGTCCCCCTAGCAATATGAGCTCGCACCCCCACCCGGAAGCGTCATCTACCTATCGCAATAAAAAAATAAACACGAAAAGGAAGAACAAAACAATGTCAAAAAGACTAAACATACTATGGACAAACCCCGACGTAGGCACCGCCCACAACATGGTATTCATGTACGCCACCAACTCAAAGTTAAACGACTGGTGGGAGGAAGTGAACCTTATAATCTGGGGAGCGACCGCACCGCTTGTCGCCACCGACAAAACAATACAAGACCGCATAAAGATGGCACAGCACGCAGGGGTGACCATTGAAGCGTGCCAAGCGTGTGCAAGCCAGTACGGCGTTATCGACGACCTAAAGGCGCTGGGTATAACTGTACGTGGCATGGGCAAACCGCTCACCGAGATACTGAAAAGCGACGAGAAGCTGTTGACTATATAGCAAAACCACCCCTATATCAATGTAGGGGTGTAGGGTAGGGTCTTGACCCTACCGCAGTCGCAGTCCCCCACGGTACGGTCACGCCGTAACCGACACGGAACCCCCTGTTCCTTAGGCATGGTAAGCCTATGCCATAGATATAAACCTCAAACAGAAAGGAAGGGTATACATGAAAATCATTCTGACAGGCTTTGAACCATTTGGAGGCGAAAGCACAAACCCCGCATGGGACTCTGTACAGATGGTAGCAGACAACGTTGCAGGCATAACCGTCATAAAAGCGGAGCTTCCCTGTGTGTTCGGCGAATCGGGCGAGGTGCTGGACAAACTAATCGAGCGTGAAAACCCCGACTTTGTTCTGTGCGTGGGACAAGCAGGGGGACGTGCCACCCTAGCCGTCGAGCGAGTGGGCATAAACCTGATGGACGCGCGCATCGGGGACAACAAGGGCAACAGCCCCGTGGACGAACCGGTGTTTGCAGACGGCAAAGAAGCGTACTTTTCAAACCTTCCCGTCAAGGCTATGGTAGCGGCTATCCGTGAAAGCGGCGTCCCTTCATCGGTATCGTACACAGCTGGGACATACGTCTGCAACTACATACTCTACCACACACTACACAGAATAGCCACAAAACACCCCAACATCAAGGGCGGTTTTATACACGTACCGTTCTCGACAGAGCAAGGCGTAAACAAACCACCGAACGTCGCCACAATGGAGCTTGCAACTATAGCAAAGGGTCTAACCGCCGCTATAGCCTGTCTAGCAACCGCCACCGAGGACATCACGGTGAGCGAAGGGACGACGCATTAGCGAGCATTAACAGACAAACTCTGAAGGGAGGGGCTTCGCCCCTCCCTTTGTTTGCAATTTTATTGTGACTGTCAAAAAAACCTTTTTGACAGTCAGGTCGAAAGTTATCCACAATCAAAAAAACGCCGCCTCAATGAGGCGGCGTTTATTATTCGCTATGAAGTGCCGGGGCACTTGAATCACCCCTCCACTATGGTTTTTGAGTCGACAGTTTACAGCTATATCCCAGATTCCGAGTGGGTCAGATGTTCGCTGTCATTATCTTGTTTCAACGATGAGCTTTATAGCTGTTCTCTCCTCGCCGTCAATAACCACGTTTGTAAAAGCGGGTACACAGATCAAATCCAGTCCGCCCGCTGCAACGTAACTTCTGGCTATAGCTATGGACTTTATAGCCTGGTTAGCTGCTCCTGCGCCTACAGCCTGAACCTCTACAGCACCATTCTCACGTATTACCCCGGCAATTGCGCCGGCCACTGAATTGGGCGTAGATTTTGCAGATACTTTTAAAATTTCCATTTCTTTCACTCCTATGTAGTCTGTTTCACAATTCGAATACTGCTCATTTAGAAAAAATGATGTGAATGAGTGATATTCACTTCCCAGTTATATTATAACAAAAATTTTCAAAAAATCAAGAAAAAAATTATAAATAAATACTAATTTTCTGCAATTCGTGAAATGTGACTACATTTGCCTGTGTTTTTATCTATATCCGCAACAATCCCACATATCATTTTATCGCCGTCCGCCGTAAGCAGTCGTGTCGGCATACCTGTCTTGAGGTACTGTATGCTAAGCTCAGTTTTAACCCCCAGCACCGAATCCACCGCACCGCACATGCCAAGGTCGGTGATATACCCTGTTCCACCCTTCAAGATACGCTCGTCAGCGGTTTGGACATGAGTGTGCGTCCCCACCACAAGGGACACTCTGCCATCCAGATAATTCGCTAGCGCTATCTTCTCACTTGTAGCCTCAGCGTGGACATCAACCACTATCACCTTGCTGTCCACCGTCTTTAGAACGCTGTCCATCGCTTCAAAAGGGTTGTCCGCCTGCTCCATAAACACACGTCCGATAACGTTTATAACGGTGATAGGCTTACGTGGGTCGTCCAGCGTTATTATCCCCTTACCCGGCATTGAACTATGGACATTTATCGGGCGGATAATCGGCAGGATACCGTCCTCCATCACAGGATAAATCTCACGCCTCCTAAATGCATGATTGCCTGTCGTGATAACGTCAGCTCCGCTGTCAAGCAGATGCTCGGCACTCTGCGGTAGTATACCATTGCCGTCCGCCGAGTTTTCGCCGTTCACTATCACAACGTCAGGCTGATACTTCTTCTTAAGCTCGGTAAGCTTAGCCCGAAAAAACCTACAGCCGGACATCGCAACAACGTCACCGAAAAACAGTATTCTCATAACAACGCACACACGTGTTCCACACGTTCCTTTCACTTCTATCTTATATCATAATCGCCACATTCTACAGCGTCAATACTAAACACTGACGTTTAGCTGTTAGGAGCTAAGCTCTATTAAGCTTTGTACCCGACTAAGGTAAGGTTTCTTCCGTCGGCAGATAACTCACAAACCGCTCGCCGTCCTCGGTTATCTCAAGGGTTAGCGTCATCTCACGGCGGTATTCACCGTTGTCACCGTCGTAAAACAAAATCAGCTTTGCAGCTACCACATCTCCCTCAAGCTTGTTGTAGGCAAGCAAGCGCACCTTTGCGGTTTCCGCTCTGTCGTCAATGGGCGCTAAGCTGTAACCGTCATGCTCGGACAAATAATGCTCCGAGTCACTCCGCAGAAAGTCCACGTCCACTCCGAAGTACTCCATAGCCGTAGCCTCATACTCTAGGGCAGGCACAAACCAGCCCGTGTCCGCACCGAGTGGATGTTCATACCTTGTCACAAGGCTCTCGTCTTGTATAATAAGGTTTTGCAAATAACCATAGTACCACGTCTTTACATTGTCCGGTGTAATTGTTTCGGGGGTCAGTGTTTCGATGTGATACAAGCTTGCAGCGTGCGTGACCAAATCTTCATACGTAGCCACTCCATCAGACGGCAATTCTGCGCCAAAACTTGCAACCGCTCTCCTCACCACATCGACATCTAAAACATACGGCGGATTTTCCGTCGGCAGATAGCTCACAAACCGCTCGCCATCCTCGGTTATCTCGACTGTTAGGGTCATGCATGGTGATTTGGGGGTATAAAGCACGTTGTAGTCTAAAAACAAGCTTATAGCCACGGTGCTTCCGTCTACAGTGTAATCGAGTATCTCTATTATAGGGTTTGCACCTACACCGCCAAACGATGGGCCGTTATACCCGTCAAATTCCGCAAAATAAATCTCGGGGTTACTTTGTAAAAACTCTTGGCTCACCCCAAAGTATGCCATAGTGGCAGCCTCATACTCCTCCGCAGGGAAGAACCTCCCTTTATCCTCTCCCCGTGGGTTTTCATAGAGCGACCACCTCTGCTGCATGGTCATAATCCGGCTATTGAATTTGCCAAAGTACCAACTCATCACATGTCCCGGCTTTAATGTTTCGGCAGTAAGCGATTCGGTGTAATAAAGTCCACTGACTTTTTGAGTTCTAATTGTGTCATCAAGTTGCTCCGCTCCGCCGAAGTTTATCACCGCTTTTCTCACAACCTCATCCGTTATCTCAAGCGGCACTTCAGGTGTAGGCAGGTAGCTTATAAATCGACTGCCCTCGGCGGTTATCTCGACAGTCAGTGTCATATCGGAAGTTGTCAGCTCACCCTCCACGCTTTCGTTTGAAAGGTGCAGGTATATCTCTGCTATATCGCCGTCCACGCTGTAATCTTCGATGTCAATATCAAAGATAACACCTTTCCCGACTTTACCCATGTAATTGTAGCTGTCATACTCAGCGTTGTAGACCTCGGGGGCGCTCCGCAGAAAGTCCACGTCCACGTCAAAGTACGCCATCGCCGCCTTCTCGTATTCCTCCGCAGGGAAGAACCAACCCGCTTCCCCATTTGGGGAAGCATTTTCTCTCTCGGGTGCGTCGTAGCGCCTTACCTTGTCCTCAAGTTCGGTATACGGATTTGAGAGGTACCATGAAGCCCAATCATACACATCTATCGCTGTCAGGTTGTCGTAGTCTAAGCCGTCACTCGTGTAAAGCGACGTGTTCACTGTTCTCAGTTCGCCATTCGGATACACCGCCGAACCAAACTTATGAACCGCTTCTATAACGTGGATATCCCGCACCGAAAAAGGCTCGCTCTCGGTGCGCTTGTAGCTTATAAACCGCTCGCCGTCCTCGGTTATCTCGACAGTTAGGGTCATGCGGTAATTATCCCTGAACAGATCCGAGTGATAACTGTTTACTTTTAAGTGTATGTTAGCTATATTCCCATCTGCTTCCCAGCCATCTATCTGTACATTTATAGCCTTGGGGTCATCACTCTCGGGGACTGTTCCTGTATAGCCGCCCTTTTCGGGATCGTAATAGATGGAGTCCCCGAACATGGTTTCACCGTCCAGCTTAAAAGACTGCCTATCGGCACGTAAAAAGTCACTGTCCACCCCAAAGTAAGCGATGGCGATAGGCTCGTAAATATCGGCAGGGAAGAACACTGTTTCACCGCCCGATACTGAAGCACCGTCAGCGTCAGACAACAAAATTCGCTCCTCGCCCCCGACAAACCACGTGAAAATCTCCCCTGTGGTCACAATGTCAGTAGTATAGTACTCAAAGCGATACATACTATGCTCGCTCGCATTGTATTTACCGTCCATACCGTACCAAGCCCCGAAGTTTTTAACAGCGGTTTGGATAGCGACATTGTCTATGACAAATGGGGATGGCTCGGGGGGCGAGGTGGGGACGATGGTCGGCGTTGGTGTCGCTGTAGGTATGGAGGACACAATGTCAGATGATGGTGGATTGTCAGGGGCGCAGGCTGTAACGGTCAGAAGAATTACAAAGATGATAACGAAAATGTTTAGTGTACGCATGGTGGATTTCTCCCTTCAAGATGGTTTTGTGTAGGAGTGGATTTAATATTCACCCCTACGTCATCTGATATGCACGTGACCTATTGAGGTAGCGGTAGGGGCGCAGGGTAGCGTTGTGGCAGAGGGTAGGACGTTATGGGTAGGGGGTTGCGCCCCCGGACTGCCGTAACGCTGCGGGCGCCCCGAACGTTCTTATCTACGCCTGTTTCCTCTGTGGTTGTCGGTTGTTGCTTACCGCCGGCCGGAACGAGACGACCAAGACCCTTCCTTACAAGCGCCCTCACACCGTCGCAGACGGTGTGTCCCCTACTCCCCCGACTTCGCCTTCTTTTCCGCTCTCAGGCGCTCTCCATGATCAAGTATACGCTTACGCAGGCGCAAGCTCTCGGGTGTTACCTCTAAAAGCTCGTCATCGGACAGGTACTCAAGGCACTGCTCCAAACTCAGCCTTCTGGGGGGGATAAGCCTCAAACTATCATCCGACCCTGAAGCACGTACATTAGTAAGTTGCTTGCGCTTGCAGACATTCACCTGTATATCACCGCTCTTAGGGCTTTCACCAACTATCATACCACCGTAGACAGGTACACCCGCTCCAATAAACAGCGAGCCTCTCTCCTGCGCGTTATATAGACCATAAGTCACCGAGTCACCTGTCTCAAACGCCACCAAACTACCTGTAGCACGGCGTGAGATGTCACCCTTATACGGTGCGTAGCTGTCAAATATTGACGCCATTATCCCCTCACCCTTTGTGTCGGTCAAAAACTCGTTGCGGTAGCCAAACAGTCCACGTGCAGGCACTAGAAACTCCACCTTCATGCGGTCACCCACAGGAACCATCTCTTGCATTTCGCCCTTACGCGAACCTAGCTTTTCTATGACAGACCCGACATTCTCCGCAGGCACGTCAACGACAAGTCGCTCTATAGGCTCACAACGTACTCCGTCAATCTCCTGATACAGCACACGAGGGGGGGACACCTGAAACTCATATCCCTCACGTCGCATATTCTCCATCAGTATGGACAGCGCCATCTCGCCACGTCCTGCAACATTCAGTGAGTCGGCGGAATCAGTCTCGCTTATACGTAGGGACACGTCCTTAAGCGTTTCTCTGAACAGGCGGTCACGTAGCTGGCGAGAGGTGACGAACTTACCCTCTCTCCCTGCAAACGGCGAGTTGTTTACGCTGAACGTCATTTCAATTGTCGGGGCGGATATCTGTATAAACTCGAGCGGTTCGGGGTTTAGTGCGTCGCAGATAGTGTCGCCGATGGTGATTTCGCCTATACCGCTCATTGCGATGATGTTACCTGCGCCTGCTTCTGTTACCTGCACCTTGTTTAGACCGTCAAACTGGTAGAGTGATGTTGCTCTAGCCTTTTTCGGTGTGGTGGTGTCGTGGAAGTTGCAGACGGCTACGTCTTGGTTTTGCTTTATTGTCCCTCGCTCTATACGTCCAATCGCAATGCGACCGACAAACTCGCTGTAGTCGATGGAGGACACAAGCATCTGGAACGGCTGTTCGGTGTTACCGCTCGGGGTGGGGATGTACTCTACAATGGTGTCAAACAGCGGTGTTAGGTCTGTACCTGCAACTTCGGGGGAGTAGGACGCTATGCCCTGTCGTCCCGAGCAGAACAGCGTCGGCGAGTCAAACTGCTCCTCTGTGGCATTTAGCGCAAGCAGCAGTTCCAGCACCTCGTCACACACCTCATGTATACGCTGGTCGGGGCGGTCAATCTTGTTCACTACAACAATAACTCTGTGACCAAGTTCAAGCGCCTTAGACAGCACAAAACGTGTCTGTGGCATGGGACCTTCGGCGGCGTCGACAAGCAATATAACGCCGTTTACCATTTTAAGAATACGCTCCACCTCACCGCCAAAATCGGCGTGTCCCGGTGTATCCACGACATTTATCTTAATGTCACCGTAGTTTATAGCAGTGTTTTTCGCCAGTATAGTAATACCACGCTCACGCTCGAGGTCGTTTGAGTCCATCGCCCTCTCGACGGTGGTCTGATTGTCACGGTATGCGCCACCCTGTTTTAGCATTTCGTCAATAAGGGTGGTTTTGCCGTGGTCAACGTGGGCGATTATCGCCACGTTACGCAGTTTGTTAGCTTCCATGTTGTTTTTGATTCCTTTCTTGTGTGGCTTTTAGAGTGTGTGGGCATGAGTTTAAATACTGAGAATTTGAGATGATTTTTTGTTGAACAAGCACAATTTTCGAAGTAATGGTTTATCCATTCCAAAAAAATAATTAAAATTCATTTTCAGAAACTGTGTGACGTTCGGCGGAAAATCAGCCAAATTAGCAGCGTTTGGAACTTGTGTCTACACGCTCTAAGCCTATCGATGGTTATTTATAGTCAGTTAATTTAAAAACCCATGCAGACCGCCGATTAATTTCGCTTATCAGACGTATATAAACGAAATATTCTGTGGCGGCTGTGTTGATTTTTAAGTTAACCGACTATCGCTAAGCCTTTCGGCTTTTGGGGTCTTCTTTACAGTATACACTATATATGGAGGTACATCAATGTGTGTAGGTGGTTCTGACGTGGATTTTTTGTTGCTCCTCTACCGGACGGTTGCGTAAGCAATTCCGTCGGGGGGGCCCCCCCCATGGGGGGGGCGCCCAAAACCCCCCCCCCCCGCGGGGGCGGGCCCCCCCCCCCCCGGGGGGGCCCCCCCCCCC
>CAYJIK010000006.1:24388-32434 GCA_964370205.1 uncultured Oscillospiraceae bacterium
GGTTGTGCCGTGTATTTTTTGTTGCTCCTCTCCGGGACGTTAGGTTATGCATTTCGGGGGGGGCGACGCCCCTTTGGGCTGCGGCCAAATGACCCGAGCCGGCTGGGGTCGGCGGCCCGCGCCGCCGGGGCTTCGCCCCTACGGAATTACTTACGCAACCTCCACCGCTGTAGCCAAAGGGAAAGCGTAGGCAGGCAACCCAAAAAAGCATCACATCACCAACCGCAGACCGCCACTCAGCCTAGCGCTCCACAGCATCATTCCAGGTGTACACCTACCTTAAGGATATGGGAGCAGGAGAGACGGACGACCAAGACATGACCGTTTTGCAGTCATTATGCGCCCCTACAGAGGTTGGTTGTTCTCATCATTTCGGGTCTACACCTGCCCTCGTCGAAAAAGCACATATTGATATCCCTCCAAATGCTCATTACTAATCGCTCATTAACTCTGCTCCCTAAACCACGTCACTATCGCCTGTGCCGACAATTTAGTCATGCCCTTAACCTCCAAAAGCTCCTCCACTGTAGCGGCTTCTATCGCCTTTTTCGTCTTAAAGTGCTTGTAGAGTGCTTTTGCCCTTGACGCACCTATGGTTGGGATCTTTGTCAGGGACAGTTCGAGGTTGTTTTTGCTGTGCCTGTCCTTTGCGTAGGATATGGCGTAGCGGTGGACTTCATTTTGGATGTTCGAGAGCAGTGTGAACGCAAGGCGACTGGCAGTTATGGAGATTTCACCGCCGTCCGCCTCTATCGCCCGAGTGCGGTGTCTGCCGTCCTTGACCATGCCGAAGGTGGGGATATCATAGCCAAACTCGAGAAGTACCGACTTAGCGGTGGACAGATGACCCTTACCGCCGTCTATCAGTATAAGGTCAGGGAGAGGGGAGAAGTGCTCGTCCCCCTCTTTGTAGCGTGCAAGCCGCCGACGCAACACCTCCGCCATAGCGCCGTAGTCGTCCACCCCCGTAAAACTCTTTATCTTAAACCGCTTATAGTTCCGTGACGACGGCCTTCCGTCCGTGAACACCACCATACCACCCACGACAGTTTCCTGCCCGATATTCGATATGTCATACGCTTCTATGGTGTGCGGTGGCTTGTCCAACGACAGCAGACGTGCAAGCTCGTCCAGTGCAGCGGTTTCTCGTCCGCTACGGCGTGTCATACCGGACAAAAACTGTGCCGCATTAAGCGTCGCCATCTCGGACAGCTTCACGCTCTCCCCACGCTTAGGCACATTTATCGTCACCTTCCTACCGGATGTGTCGGACAGTAGCTTTTCTATCAGCGTATGGTCGGTTACTTCTCCGTCCACTGTCAACGTCTTGGGTGGCGTGTTGTCGTAGGAGCTGTAGTAGCGTGATATAAACTCACCTCGTGCGTCCGGCAGTGACGTTACATCGCCTATCAGGAAGTCCTTTTTGTCAATAAGCCGCCCACTGCGGTAGCTCATTACAGTGACGGCCGCCTGTGTGGGACTTTGGACAAGCGAGATAACGTCCTGATCTGTCACATTGGTGTACACCACTCGCTGACGCTCCTTCATCTTCGAGATGGCGTTAATTCTGTCCCGAAACCTCGCTGCCTTCTCAAACTCCATCTCCTCTGACGCTTTCTGCATACGCTCCTGTAAGTTCTCGACGATGTCACGACTGTCCCCCTCCAAAAACCGAACAGCCTCCTCCACCATCTCAGCATACTCGCTCACAGATATCTCCCCACGGCACAGCCCTATACACTGCTTCATGTGATAGTTAAGGCAGGGACGCCCCTTGCCAAACTCGGCTGGGAACTTTCTCGTACAGGTGGGAAGCATGTAGGTGCGGACAGCCTCGTCCAGCGTCTCGTTCACCACGTAAGTGGACATATACGGCCCTATGTACCGTGCACCGTCGGACAGTTGTTTCTTCGCCTCTGTTATGCGTGGATAATCCTCCCCCGATATGCGAAGGTAGCTGTAACCCTTATCATCCTTCAGCAGAATGTTGTACTTCGGCTGGTGTTGCTTTATAAGGCTACACTCAAGCACCAGCGCCTCAAACTCATTCACCGTCACTATGACATCAAAGCTGTGCGTGTTCTCCACCTGTTTATACGTCTTGGTGGGATGGTGGTACACGTTTCGGAAGTAGCTGACCACTCGGTTTTTAAGGTGTTTTGCTTTGCCGATATATATGATGTCCCCCGACTTGTCACGCATAAAGTAAACCCCCGAATCAAGCGGAAGTTCTAGCGCCTTTTCAAGAAGCTCGGCAACCTTTTGTTTGTCCATAGTTTTTTCCTTTCGGCGATGATAGGGTGCAAATGCGAATCCTCACGCACTAACCTCTGTGAATAACCTTTGTAGGGCACGCACTGTATGCGTGCCGCCGTCTCCCCCCACTTGCTTCCCTCTGCGTCATAGACAGCACCGTAGGGCACGCACTGTATGCGTGCCGCCGTCTCCCCTCACTTACTCCCCTCTGTGGCAGATATCCAAGGCGAGTGGAGGTGAGCCGTTCCGAAGATGGTGCTACCTGTGGGGATGACGTAAAAATCGGAATGGGCACGCTCCGTCGCCGAGGTGGGGGCGATGACGCTTAGCGAACATCACGTGGCAGTGGGGGCGATACCTCGGACGTGAATACAGGGGACGGACGAAAATGAAACACCATCTCCGTAGGGGCGCATAATGACCGCAAAACGGTCATATCCACATCCGCCCGAGCGCACACCGGTCTCACACGCCCCCCTCTGTGGACAACCCTACCTCTCCACTCTCCACCTCTTCACTTTTCACTCATCTCGCTCCCCTCTGTGGAAGATGTACAAGGCGAATTGGGGTCTGTGAGTGTGGGGGCACAACGGTCAAGACCGTTCCCTACAAAAGTTGTCGCAAGCGTCATCTCATAAAAACCACCTGAAGGTATTTGTGCCCCTTCAGGTGGTTTATCATGTCGTTTAGAGTCTACACTCCCATGTAGCTGAAACCGCAATGAGGGCAACGAGTCTGCTCAAAGTCGTGACCGGTTCCACATCGTGGACACTTTTCCTGTGGGACCATATCTACAAGAGTAGGCTCTTTTGGGTGGAACAACTCCACCTTTCCGCACACAGGGCAGACATAAACATTGAGCTCCATCTCGCCACCGACAATGCTGGGCAGTGTGCTGAGCGGCACTCTGGTTTTTCTAAGTTGAAGCTTTTCAGTGGACACATGAAGCATGCTCTTTCCGCAACGCAAACATTCCATCAGGACACCTCTTTCTTGCATTATATTAACACGACCAAACAGTCATAACACATCTCTTAATACGTTTTGTAAAAACCTCTAACTAAACTACACAAAGGCGATATTCATCACGCCGATAAGTATAATGCTCAGAGAACATTACGTTTTGTACATCTATATTCAACATTCTATTCGAAAACGTCTTATCGGTTCGTGCAAGCGAAAATTACATCCAGTATAATCATCAAGCATAATGACTGTGCGGAGTAAAATTGACTATCTTTCCTTGTCCACGCTTTATTACAATACGTATAAACAGCAGCAATTACTGCACAATCGTCATGTTAAAAACCTGGATACCGCTAAAACTAACCATCAACCCATGCTTAAAAGTATCTCCAAGCTCACATATACCCCGTACATCTACCTTTAGGGTGGACACAAGGGTGGGTGCTACCTGTGGCTTTATTAAACTATTAAGTATCGACCAACCGATAAGCCGAGTTCTGTAGTAGACGACAATCTATCTGGGCGGTATGTCGCCATACCGCTCTTGCCACTTTTCGGGGACTGACGGGCAATCGTAGCGCCCCCTTGTGTTGCTTCGGATAGGGTTTACACGGCCGACCACTCTCATGGTCGCCGGTGAGCTTTTACCTCGCCTTTTCATCCTTACCGAGCTAGCTCGGCGGTTATTTTCTGTTGCACTTTCCCTAAGGTCACCCTCGGCTGCGGTTAGCAGCTATCCTGCCCTATGAAGCTCGGACTTTCCTCACTGATGTGACACATCAGCGCTGCCGTCTCGGTTGCTCGATACATAATAAGTTACTGCAATTATAACATTTTAGGAAGTTTTGTCAATGTTATAAAGCACGGTTGTATGGGGGACAGGTTAGTGAAAAAAAGAAAGTTAGAAGCGAGGGGACACCCTACAGGCGCTGTAGCGAAAAAGGGGCTTGCATAACAAAGAACAGTTCGGGGGTCCATCGACGTTCAGTAGGTCGGCAACCGCCATCCCACTACTGCCGACCGCACATTGTCCCAACACCTCTAACACCCGGCTATGCTAACCTTTACCTGTAAAACCGATGCAACGCACTAATGCAAGCTGCGTGGGGTAGTAAATTCTCTGTGGCAAAGAGGAACAGGAAAACTGTGCAGTAATACTTTCCGTGTCGCAAACGACTTTGACGCAATCGAAAAATTCCCATTGTGTGCGAAGCGTGTTGGGTTTTGTGTGCTACTGCTCACCGCTAGCCACCCCTGCGCCCCTTTGTATTCGTTCATAAACGGGCGTGGGTAGGGGAGCTGGATTGGATGCAATTTTCTACTATGAGTTGTTTTTTGATAATACCACCTTTAAAGGGAATAATAGCGTTATCAATTGGGGGTGTTTGGGTGGATAAAAGAAATGATAATAATACTATACGTAAAAACACCATGATATTATACATTGCTTTGGGGCTTAGCCTTGTGATAAGTGCTTTTATATCACCACTTTTGACGCTCTGCATGGAGGGTGGGATGTCTGCTGTGGGGGCGACGTTTTATCGGGTGTTGTTTGTTGCGGCTGTGCTGTTACCACCTACGCTCTTTAGTAAAAAGCACAGACGCTCGCTCGTCGAAATGGCTGTAGCGGACAGGTGGCGACTTGCTGTTTACTCATTCACAAAGGCGGTAGGATTTTTGATATGGGCGGAGGCGCTTAGGCTCGGGGCGACGGCGTTTACCACCAGTGCGCTTTCGCAGATGACACCTGTTTTTGTTGTGGCGATTTCCTATTTTGTACTAAAACAGAGGACACCACTGAAGGCGCTTGTGGGCATCGCCGTGTGTTTAGTGGGTGTGTGCGTAATCAGCTATGAGAATATCGGAAACGTCGGGTCACCTGTGGCGGTGGCGCTAATTGCTGTGTCCTGTCTGGGGAACTCGGTGAATGTTCTGGTGGGTAAGCGACTTAGGGAGAGCGTTGAATTTGTACCGCTTATGGGGGTGTCGTACCTGCTGTCGGCGGTGTTTTTGTGGGGGTATGCGACTTTTGGCAGAGTGGCGTTGGATATTCCTCCGAGTGCTGTTCTACCGCTATTGTTTTTATCGTTTGGAAGTACGTTGTTTGGGCATTCGCTGTCGGTGTGGGTGCTTGGGTTTTTACGTCCTGTGACGGTGTCGGTGTCAGGACTTGTGTCACCATTTTTGACGGCGTTGGCGGCGTTTTTGCTATTAGAGGAAGTGCCGACGGTGATGATGTATGTCGGGGCGGCAGTTATGTCGGTGGGGCTTTTTTGTTATGCGGTGGCTGTCGGAGAGAACGGTGAGAGTGGTAAGCGGCGTGGGTGACACTATGCTCGCTGCGCTCGCTAGCTTTTTGGGGGTTTGTGCTACACCTGCCGTTTGTGGACAGTGGGGGAGGTCGCTATGGCAATTCCGTTTGGGGCGAAGCCCCGGCGGCGTAAGCCGCCAAACGCAGACCCCTCGGACGCATGGCGTCCGAGGGGTCTGCGTTTAATGAGCTGCGCTCATTGGGGCTTCGCCCCGAACGGAATTGCCATAGCGGCCTCCCGGCGAGCGAATAGCGGGAAGGGTTCGGTGGTTTTGCCTTCCTCAAATGCTCCCTTCTCGGGCGGTATGCGCCCGAGTGGTAGAGCGTAATTGCCAAACATAATATCCATCGCCGAGGCGATACCTTCACTTTTCACTCCCCTTATCCGCAGATAAGGTTGTATCCGCAGATAAGGTTGTATCCGCAGATAAGGTTGTATCCGCAGTCAAAGCTCTTCCCTTACCCGTGTGCCGCTCCCACAATCTCCGAGATACTCGCTATCCCCTTCTTGTCCAGCCACTCGCTCATACCGTCAATCACCTTTATCGGTGACATCGGATCGTTAAACAGCGCAGACCCCATCTGCACCGCTGACGCTCCTGCCATCATCATCTCGATAGCGTCGTTTGCTGTCTTTACACCGCCTAAGCCCACTATCGGTATGTTTACTGCCTTGTAAACCTGCCACACCATCCGAAGGGCTACTGGGAACACAGCAGGGCCTGACAGTCCACCTGTGACATTCGCTAATAAAGGGCGCTGTTTGTTTACGTCTATACGCATACCGAGCAGCGTGTTGATGAGCGACACAGCGTCCGCACCTTCCGCCTCGACAGCCTTTGCTATCTCGGTTATGTCGGTGACATTCGGTGTCAGCTTCACCATCAGTGGTTTATTCTTAACCACAGCACGCACCGCCTTAACTATCGCCGCCGCCGACTTAGGGTCTGCGCCAAACGCTATACCCCCCTCTTTTACATTGGGACAGCTTATGTTCAGCTCTATCATGTCCACACTCGAGCTGTCCACCAGTGTACAGCTCTCGACATAGTCGTCTGTACCTGCACCCGAGACGTTAGCGATAACCACAGTGTCATGACTGCGGATTATCGGCAGATAGTCCTTTATAAACGAGTGTATTCCGACATTTTGCAGTCCCACGCTATTAAGCATACCCATCGGCGTTTCTGCGACACGTGGAGTTGCGTTCCCCATTCTCGGCTCTAGCGTTGTCCCTTTAAGGCTCATACCACCCACCGCCTCGGGCGGGAAAAATCTACCGTACTCCATACCATATCCGCAACAGCCGGACGCAAGTATGACGGGGTTTTTAAAGTCCACCCCTGCGACGTTTACTTTCAAATTGCTCATTATGACACTTCCTTTCAGAAAAGTGGTTGTTTGTTTGTTAGCTTTGTTTTCTGAAGGTGTTATTCAAACACTTCCGTCGACATAAACACAGGGCCTGCTGTGCATACTGTCTGGTTGGACACGTTTCCTCGCCTGTTCACCTTACAGGTGCAGGTTAGACATGCGCCGATACCGCACGCCATGCGCTCCTCCATCGACACTTGACATGGCACGGCAAACTCCGCCGCAAGTTTAGCGACATTTCTCATCATCGGCGTAGGACCGCATGTGTATATCATGTCCACTCCGCCCTTTTCAAGCTCCAGACGTAGAATATCAGTGACAAAGCCGTGGTGGCCTACTGTGCCGTCATCGGTAGCTATGGCAAGTTCCGTACCTGCCGTCGCAAAGTCGTCACACAGGCACATATTGCTCTCACCTCTAAAGCCGACAAACGCTTTCGCCTTTGCTCCGTAGTGTTTCGCCAGTGACAGCATGGGCGGTGTCCCTATACCTCCGCCAACCAGCAAAACACGGCTGTGTTTATCACTGAGCTTAAAGCCTGTCCCCAGTGGTCCCGTAATATCAAGTGTGTCCTCTACCTTTATATGGGACAGCCACTCGGTACCGTCTCCACGCACCTCAAACACCATTCGGATAATGCCGTTTTCCTTGTCAATTTCGCAGATGGAGATGGGGCGACGCAGAAACTTATCGTCACCGCACTTCACCATCAAAAACTGCCCCGGCACAGCGGCTGCTGCGATGTCCGGTGCATGAAACTTAAAGCTGTATATACCGGGTTTCAGACATTCGACCTCGGTGACCGAGTATACGCCTTGGAATGTTTTTAAAGCCATAAGATTGTACCTTCCTTTATTAATAGTTAGGGCTCGGAATAGACATTGTAGGGGCGCACCTATGTGTGCGCCCGTCGCTCTTACCCCCACAGCAAGCGTAGGGGATGCGGACAAATGTACGTAGGGAATGCATTGTATGCATTCCGTCAACGAGGGCACATGGAACGGTTCACGCCCTCTCCTTGCACGTCCTCGGTATCACCCCCACCTCCACTCGAGATGATTTTCACCTCGTCGCTTTTGTGTCAAAAGCGACTGCACCCACCACCTCGGCGGCGGAGCGTGTAGAACAAACGACGTTCG
>CAYJIK010000006.1:32534-53351 GCA_964370205.1 uncultured Oscillospiraceae bacterium
CACCCCTACAAAAAATGCACCGTAGCGCTTACCACTACCCCCTCCAGCACGTTCAAAAAAACGTCCCTATCCAGTGCCATGACAGGCGTGGAAGCGTCAGCGGTGAGCACAGCAAGTTCACGTGTCACAAAGTTTAGCCGTCTGAACGTGACTGCTCCGTCTATGGATAGGCATACAATGTCACCACTATTCGGCTCAGAGGAAGGGGAGACACTCACCACGCTACCCTTGACTATCCCCACCGACCGCATACAGTCGTCCTCCGAGATAAAGTCCACCAGATGATCGGGGAGGGGAGGGGTAGGCGGTTGAAGTAGCATACTGTCAATACTCCTGCCGAACGCCGCAAGTATAGCCGCCACTCTTTTGTAGGACGGCACACGTTGCCCCGACTCCCACATCGCCACTGTCGACTGCGCCACACCCAGCTTCACCGCAAGCTCCGACTGGGACAAACCCTGTCGCTCCCTGATATCCTTCAGCACATTTTTAAAATCCATAAACTAAAGCTCCTCTGCAAGACCCACTGTATAGTATACTTGATTTTACCACAATTACAACCCGAGGGCAATACAGCCAAACAATTTACCCCCACCAAAAGCCCCTCGCCCTAACTAAACACCCCTTACTCCCTCTTCACTCCCCACTCCCATCTCCCTCTATTCACTTTTCCCTTTTCTCTATTCATTTTCCACCCCCAATCCCCCTTACACTCCTTTTTCCAAAAATAAATTTTCTACAAATCCTCTAAATACGCTTTTTTTCATTGACATACTATTGATAAAAATGTAAAATATCAATAAGGCTCGAAAGAGTGGATTTAAATATAGTGACATCTAATTGTTATTTTGATGTATATATTGATGTATATAGAGTGTTTGGCGATACTATCGCCCTCGGTTGTAAGCTTGCACAGTTGCCGTTTTGTAGGCGGTGTGTACAGTCAGTAGCTTGAGGGACATTTTGCTGTGTCGCTTCCCTATTTTTCTTTACGGTTATGCATCCCCACCGATATCAAACAGCGAGGAGAACAGCTTTATAGCTTTTTGCGGACATACCGCCTTAGTTTTCTTGCCATGATACAAAACCGATGAATGAAAATACTACACCCATACACACCCTCTTTTCTGACGCCATAAATATAGAGGACGGTGATATGTAATGTTGCCATATATCTTAACAGCGTTTATCAGCCTATTGGTTGGCGCTATCATAGCATTCCCACTGGGAATCAACTATAGAAAAAAGATTGCGGAACAAGAACTCGGCACAGCGGAGGAAGAAGCCTCCCGCATTATAACAGACGCTATTAAAACAGCAGAATCAAAGAAAAAAGAAGCACTGGTAGAAGCCAAGGACGAAATTTTCAAGCAAAAGAGCGAAGCGGAGCGTGAAATCAAAGAGCGCCGCACAGAAGTAACAAGGCAGGAGCGACGTATCCAGAACAAAGAGGAATCACTTGATAAGAAGGTGAACAACCTCGAGAAGAAGGAAGAAGCACTAGCCGAAAAGCACAAAGAGGCGGATAACTGCCTAAGCGAAGCACAACAGATTAAGAAGCACCAGTTTGAGATGCTCGAGAAGATCTCCGGGTTTACCGGCGAAGAGGCAAAAGAACATCTACTGCAAAACCTAGAGGGCGAACTCACCCACGAAAAAGCGGTGAGAATTTCACGCATGGAAGCACGCCTAAAAGAGGAAAGCGACGCAAAGGCGAGAGATATACTATCACAGGCGATTTCAAGATGCGCCGCAGAGCACGTCGTGGAAGCCACCGTGTCGGTAGTGCCGCTACCCAGCGACGAGATGAAGGGTAGAATTATCGGCAGAGAGGGCAGAAACATAAGAGCCCTCGAAAACCTCACAGGCGTGGATCTCATCATAGACGACACCCCCGAAGCTATCACACTTTCCACCCACGACCCTGTCCGCAGAGAGGTTGCAGGCATTGCGCTTGAGCGTCTGATACTGGACGGTCGTATTCACCCTGCTCGCATTGAGGAGATGGTGGAGAAGGCAAGACGAGAAGTGGACATGAAGATAAAGCAGGACGGCGAACGTGCTGTACTGGAAACAGGCGTGGGCAACATGCACCCCGAGCTTGTTAAGCTACTGGGCAGAACACGCTACCGCTCAAGCTACGGCCAAAACATACTGCAACACTCACTGGAAGTTGCGTACCTGTCAGGCATGATAGCAGCGGAACTGGGTGTTGACACCACCATGGCGAAACGTGCAGGTCTACTGCATGACATAGGCAAGGCGATGACCCATGAAGTGGAAGGCTCTCATGTTCAGATTGGTGTGGACATAGCCAAGAAGTACAAGGAAAACTTTGAGGTCATACACGCCATAGAAGCCCACCACGGCGACGTGGAAACAAAGACAGTCATAGCGTGCATAGTGCAGGCGGCGGACGCTATATCGGCGGCACGTCCCGGCGCACGCAGAGAAAACCTACAGAACTACATCAAGCGCCTTGAAAAACTCGAAGAAATCGCCACTTCGTTTGACGGTGTTGAACGCTGTTACGCCATACAGGCTGGACGAGAAGTGCGCATAATGTTAAAGCCCGAGATAGTGTCCGACGACCAGATGGTCATAACGGCACGCCAAATCGTTAACAAGATAGAGAACGAGATGGACTATCCGGGACAGATAAAGGTACATGTCGTAAGAGAAACTCGAGCGATAGAGTACGCAAAGTAAGCTAAAACAGTAAAATAACGGACAGCGCTGCACTCCCTCCAAGCGAGGGAAGCGGAGGCTGTCCGTTTTTGCGTCTATTCTCGGTGGCACTCTTCCCACACACTCCTATATCCGTCCACCATGTATTATTACCTTGTAGGTAACGCATTATATGCGTTACGCACTGCCACACCACACATGTATAATAACGAACGCCCGCACCCAAAGCTTGTACTACATATTTGACATGTTTTCATGTTGTACTCCTCCCGGTCGGTGGTGTAACCAACAACGTCGCAGGGAGAGGCCATGTCGGTGCACCGCACCGACTAACAAACACAGCCCGGCCCTTTCGGGCTGACCTGTATTTGTTTCCACCCTTTGGGTGGATGGCCTCTCCCTACGACGTTGTTTGTTACACCACCTATAAATCAGCCATCTAACGTTATTTACCACACCATATAGCTCTCCCCATAAAAAGTGACACCCCCACCGCAATCCGCATAAAATACAGCATATGCATATTGATACTACAAGAGAGGAGAGGTCGCATGATAACTATACTTGTATACAATCCCGACACTGACGCCATTGAAACCTACCGACGTGAAGCGTTTGAAGCTATGCCGTACAATCGGGGCGGAACACTGTCTGTGCAGGAGTTTAGAGGGGTTTCTAACAGCACTGTCCTGTGGACTGACAAGCGCTTTATGGAGACATTTAACGCTTTCCGCAGTTACTACGGTAGTCCGATACCTGCAAAGTTCGTGTTCAGACGCATCTGGGAGGGCGGTCACGGCGACCAATCACAGCACTACGCAGGTGGCTCGTTTGACACAGGGCAGGTGTTCACCGCCGAGCAACGTGCCGAACTGCATCAGAGCGCCGTGGACTTTGGCAGATGGAGCTATGTTGAGCCACTCGAAATGACACCCACATGGGTACACTTTGATAAGCGGCTATACCCCCCGGCTTGCAGTGCAGGGTACATAATGTTAAAGCGTGGCAGTAAGGGTGTGTACGTGCTGATACTGCAAGACGCGCTGAATGCACTCGGTTTCACAGGCAGTGGACTGGACGGCTTGTTCGGCAGTGGGACGGAAAACGCTGTCCGCCGCTTCCAACGTGCCAAAAACCTAATGCAGGACGGCATAGTCGGCTGTTCAACATGGCGAGCGCTCACCGCCGAAGCTAAAGGCATAGGCGAAACTTCGACAATAGTGCGACCGTAGGTCGCACTATGCAGTTTCGCCGGCAAAACCCCCACGGTGGTACGGCCGTAGGGGTGCGTTGCCAGACCAACGCTTTACGTTATTCGCCTACCGGGAGCGAGCGTAAACAACAACGTTGGGGCGAAGCCCCGGCGGCGTAAGCCGCCAAACGAAAGAAACCTCGGGCATAAGGCCCGAGGTTTCTTTCGTTTATTGAGCTTTGCTCAATGGGGCTTCGCCCCTACGTTGTTGTTTACGCTCGCTCCACCTCTGTTCTCAAACGTAATGTATACAATCGTGAAACTTCGCACAAGTCCCTATGTGAACTGTTTCGGCAGTGAGGCTCCTCTAAACAAAAAACATAATTTACCAAACTACATAACAATGTAGGGGCAACCCCCACGGTCACTCGCACTATGGTTTTACCATCTAAGTCGAGGTGACCGTGGGGGTCGCCCCGACGGTTTTGGTGGTCTTATTTATTCTGCTATGGGTTAGGGTCTGTTACAGTCTGCTCTGTTTCGTAGACTTCTGACACTGTGCCGTCTATGGAGGTTACTCGGATGGCGATGTTCGGGTAGGACTTCACCAGCGCCGTTTCATCTCCTAGGTTTAGCGGAGCGTCAGCTTCAGGGTCGTTCAGTAGTTCTACTGTTGCGCCTCGGCTGGGCACAAGGTAGCTTAGGAAGTCATTCAGTGTCCATGTTGGCCACAGTGGGTGTATCGAATCGTCCAGCCTTACCGTATCACCGCTGACCGATTGACCGTCCAGTGTGATAATTCTGGCTTGCTTTGCATTGTATGAAGCTACTTCAAACTTGTCTGAAGTTTCGATTACACTGGTGGGGACTGTCAGGTCGAGGTAGATGGTTTCGTTCTCTGCTCTTAGCGTGAACGTCACCTTTACTATAAAGCTGTACTCTACAGCGTCCTTGATAGCGGTGGTTACATTTCCGCTCTTAGACACATGTACAGGATTCTGACCGCTGTTCGGTATTGCTTCAAACTTGTAGCTTACACCGTTTACAGTTCCGTCCGTCAAAGTCACCTGCAGATTTGTTGCACCTGTGACTGTTGTTAGGAGGTTGTTGTAGTTGCTACCGGTCATCCATGTTACTGCTTCGGCTACAGCTTCTGAGTCAATTGTCGAGATACTGCGTTCAGGGCTGACTGTTCCGTTTATAGACGTTACTATAATCTTCATGTCAGATGTTACAGACGGGTCGTTCCCCTGTGCTATCTCAATCTTTGTGCCACCCTCTGCCACAGAACCTGTATAGATGTCTATCGTGGCTCCCAGTGACGGTACAAGTGCGTTAATCAGCTGGCTAACAGTGTAACCTGAGGCAAGCTCCGTTACGTTTTGGTTAACCAGTTTACCTACGCTCTCAGGGAGGGAAATGAGGTCGTTTCTACTTGCGGCAGTGGTACCGCTCACTATGCTCACAGGGCCGTATGTGACCTCGCCACCCACCTGCTCACCCTGTGTCAGGTCAGGTTCTTGTGACGGTACTGTCACTTCGAAGTACTTAGGATCAGTCGACTGTTCATCGAAGGTACCTGCCTTGATTTTCGTGACCACGCTTACTAAGAAGCGGTACTCTCCACTGGTGTCACGGCTGATATCTAAGAAGCCACCGGGGGAGGTGGACGCCGCTACTCCTCCGTTGCCTGTGCCTGCTTCTGTGTACTCTATACCGTCGTACTTCAGCACCATATCCACTTCATAGGTACTGCCGTTTATGTGTGGTTCGGGCTGTAGTATTATCGGAGTTAGTGAAGCTGCGTCGTAAACTACGTCAAACTCCAGCGTTCTTAGGGACGTGTGCGCTTCCAGCATCTTCTGCTCGTCTGTCTGCTCGCCCAAGAAGGTAAAGTCCCTGATTTCTGTGGGGGACTGCACCTTACTGCCTTCCTTAGCAAGCGCCTTCATATAGTGGGTTGCTACGTTTGTTGCGGAAACTGCCGAACCCTTTGAAATTGTTATTGAGCGGTTTACGTCTTCGCTGAGTATCACCTGTACACCTTCTTGGTTTGCGTCAGGGGTGAGCACTGTGCCTTGGTTGTCTGTCACAAGCACGTAGATGTCGCCCGGGTGCGGTGCGAAGGTGACTGTTACCACTTCCTCGTGGTTGTAGTTGTTTTTGTCGGGGTCTATTGTGAATATCGGTATGGTGGTCTGTGCGTTGTCCTTAACTTCGTAGTTGACCGTCACAGCGTCACTACTCAAATAACCTGTCAGTGTCGCTTGCGCTGTTATGCTTACCTGCCCAAGTGACATTGACGCAAAGCTTATCGGTATACCCTCATACGGGTTGGGGTAGGTGCTACCTGTGCCCACACGGTAACGGATAACCGCCCCTGTCGTGCTCACCGACAGCGACAATGTGTCAATATTCCTATCCACAACCCCTGACGGCCTACTAAAGTTTACCGCATCCACCTTCGCCTGCTGAAGCGACGTGTTAGCTAGTATCAGTTCGGCATACATATCATCAATAGAGTCCTGTGTCGCCGTCGGGGATATCAGTAGCGCCACGGCTTTATTGTGGGCGGTTACTAAAGTGCTCCACCCCTCAGGTAGGTAGTAGTTACCGTCGCTACCTCGGTAGTTGCCATTTTCATCGGGGATACCTGTTGCGTATCTGCTGGTGTTATCCACATAGTCCTGTAGTTCCTGCATTTCAAGCGGTTTTAGCACCAGTAGGTCAAGACTATCAAGTAGCGCATTTGTCTTCGCTATAATCTGGTCGTTATTAAGCTCCGGCATTTCCAACGCCCCCGCTCTGGCGGTGATAAACTCGCTCCAGCTCTCCTCGGTGTAGTCCTGTTGGCTTACATTACCAACGTCACGCCTTGCCGCATCGAGGTCAGGCTGGTTCACAAAGGTCAGCCTACTCTTAGCCTGCGCCAGATTGTTTATAGCGGTGGTTATCAGGGCGGGGAGCTCTTCGGTAGTGTAATCACCTATGTTGTTTTCAAGTGTGATAGCGTCCGCAAGTGCTTCCTCGTACGCAAGCCATGTTGCGTCGGTGTAGTCACCCTGCTTTAGAACATAGACAGGTGTGTTATGGTTCGGGCCTATTTCAAGCGAAATTACCATGGTCAGTTCTTCCGCAGTTGCCACGCCTAAGGACACCACGAAACTGCGTGACTCAAGGATATGACCTGAACGCTTACAGGTTACCCTTGCTACGTAGTTATTGTTTGGCACATCTTCAAACAGTACAGATATGCTGTTATCCTCTATAAGCACACTCTGTGACACTATCACTTGGTCATCAGGGGCTGACGAAGAATGTCCGTACGGTATCTTCACAAGGTCTACCACTGCGTAGACTGTGCCGTCGTTTACGTCCCCTGTGATTATTGCGTTTACAGTTACGTCCGCCTGCGATATTATCGGCTCTACAGACGATACAGTACCTAGGTTTTCCTTGATGGGACCTACAATGTTACTTGTCGCCTTGCCCAGTACAGGTAACTGACCTGTCACAGTTACTCGTAGGTACTTGCCTACGTAGCTGTACGGTATGAGGTAGTTCATGGAGGTTGCCGTGCCGCCTATCGCTGTTTCCCAGCCCGACGTGCCGTCGTCCGACACCTGCCACAGGTAGGTTACACGCCCCTCGGCGGACAGATTTGATGAAAGTTGCGCCATGCTCTTGGCATACTCGCCTGAGATCAGTTCGTCACTTGTTATTTTAGCGGTGGTGACGCTCAGTAGTGGGTCTACCGACACGATAAAGCTGCTTACCGCTGACTGATAAAGTGTCCCTGCGGTGGCGTCCTTTGTGGCGGTGACTGTTATTACGGCGCTACCCTCCATATCCTGAGTGGTTACAGTGATTTTGCCGCCGGAATAGCTGGCTGTGGCGATGTCCTCGTTGGAGCTTTCCATTGTTACCTTTACGCCGTCGGCTACGTTGCCGTCCTCGCCCAGTATGCGGACATTCTCTTTGACAACTTTGCTCTCACCCTGTCCCATTACCACGCCTTCTGTGTTTATCTCAAGTGTCAGACGCTCTATGTTCTGCGTTGCGGAGTCGGGGGAGACCGCAACTTGGACATTTAGGCGGTCGCCCGCTGTGTTGCCTGCCGTTTCCGCTGTTATGAGCAGTGTGGCAACTCCGGGGGATACACCTGTGACGTTGCCCACGCTGTCCACTCGGAATACGCTTGTGTTACTGCTGTAGTAGCGGTAGCTGACGTTGTCGAGGTCTACGCTGTCGTCGGTACTTACCGCGTACGGCGATACCTGCGTGGTCTGCCCTGCTTCTATATCGACAAGGGACGGATGGACAAGCGTTATGGTCTTGTCACGCTCGGTCACTTGGTCATTTGAGTTTGTGAAGATGTCCTCGGACAGTATAACCTGCGCACTCGCTGAGATGGTGGTCACCACACCTTGTCCTGTCACACGGACAGGGACGGTGGAGGTGAGCTTACCTATCTGACTACCGCTTGTGCTCATATGTATCTGCGGTAGGACTGTGCTACTGCTGTTACCTGTAACGCTCACACTGCTTATCGATACCGATCCCGAAATGTCCAGTATAGCGGCGTCGGTCATCTTGACGGTGGTGGCTCTATCCCCAAGAGTTACGTGGGAGGGGTCATTTATGTTTAGTGTGGTTAGTTTTGCGTTTATTGTGACGGGCGCAAAGGTGTTCACGCTGACGGTGGACAGATTTACTGTGCTGTTACCGTCGCTGTCTATGATACACTCGCTTTCGATGTCGATACTACCTACCGTCGCTTCGTCACGCAGGAGAATTCGGGGCGGTTCGAGCACGACAAAGTTATTCACTCCGCCGATATTCTGCGCCGTGTGAATGTCCTGCTTGTTTACGATTATTTCGTCCACCTCAGTGTCGCCGCCCAGCTCTATTGTCTGACGGCCGCCACCGTATATGTAAAGTGTGTCTATATTCGAGTTGTCAAATGTCACCGTGTCATTCGCTACAGAGGCGTGTATTATGACTGTATCGTAGTTTACAGCGTTATAACTACCGCCCTCAGTGACAGTGAGAGAGCCTTGGGATGGTGTAGCGGAGGGTCTTGGGCTTGTGCTACCCGGCCATGAGGTTATGTTGTCGTCATCTTCGCCTTCAAAGCGGATGTTATCCTCGTTACGGTATGCGTCTACTTCAGTGCTACCGCTTTCAACAATCTGTGTGACAGCGTTAGCTTCAAAGCTTTCAAGTTCCACGTTGTCAAGCTCTACGTCAATGTAGGCATAGTTGTAACCCTGCTCGGTGGAGACAGTTGTAAAGCCCTCGCCTGTCATACCGATATCTTCAGTTATGACAGCAGGGGTATAAAGCGTGACATTCTCTATCTCGGTGGTAGAGCCTGCACGCAGTGTGACAGTTTCGTGCGGACGGTGCAGTTCAACGTCCTCTATGGTACAGCCCATCAGGTTCACCTGACCGCCGCCCTCGATGATGAGCATATCGGCAGTGACATTATTGAGCGTTACTACACCATCGGCAACGTCCGCCGTTATAGTTATAACGGTGTATTCACCACCTGTAATGGTGCGTGGATATGTAATGTTAAACGCACCGGGGATAGGGGTCGGGGTGGGGACAGTAGGGACAGTTGTCCCTGTTGGTTTTGGGGTAGCGGTTGGGGTGGGGGTCGGAGTTGGCGTGGGGCTGGGGGAGGGACTTGCCGACGGCGACGGAGTGGGTGAAGGCGTTGGGGTCGGGGTCGGGGTGGCACTCGGAGACGGCGACACTTCAGGCTCGGAGGAGGACACCTCCGGAGCTTCGGAAGGCTCGCCAAACGGCAACTGTATGCCGTCACATCCTGTGAGCACCAGTGAGAGTGCAAGTAGTATAGCAATAACGTTAACAAATCGTTTATTCACAAATAACCTTCCTTCCCATGCGTGGCACGGCTTCTATATTAAACAAGCTTGAACAATATTAAAGACGAAAACAAATACACCCTGACGCTCTTATCAAAAACAATATGAAAGTTATAAAAAGGTCGGCGCAAGGTATACATTATTGAGATTTTATGTCAATTATATGTACTGTATGTATAACACAGTCATGGAATTACTTGCGGTAACTTCAAATGCGTATATAGACAGCACTACTCTATAATAATATCGACATATACATCTTTATAATAACATAAGTTACAGAAAAAACAACAGGGGGAAGGGGGAGAAATTCGCATTTGCGGTAAATATACTTTATCTGTTTTTGGAACAGAGGGCGGAGATGTTGTTGTTTTTCATGCACGTGGGATGAATACGGTTTTGGGGTAGTCGCCGTGTGTGGTTGAAACGGCGATGTGTGAACTTTGTAGGTGGTGCTCGGCTAAATTTTTACGCTGTACCCCCGACGGACGGTAGCGTAAACAACAACGTCCCGGCAGTAGCCATGTCGGCTCGCAAGCCGACTAAGAAAACCCCCTTTTGCCCCAAAGGGCAAAACGTGGGTTTCTTTCTTCCCTTTGGGCAGAAGGCTACTGCCGGGACGTTGTTGTTTCCACTACCTCCAGACCCAAGCAACCACCTACCACACTGCTAAAACTCCCGCTCCCAACTGCCTGACGCGCTTGCAAGCGGTAGTTTCCACCTATATTTTTCGCCTTTATAGAAAAAGGAGACAAGTCTCACCAAGCCAAATTACCAAAAAACGCAAAACATAGGAGCCGATGCAGTCATCAACCCCTATGTCTTTATATATAGAAAAATTCCTGAACCAACAGTTATTTTACCCTTTTACTCGGGAGTACTATCTGTCGGGGCGGTATCCGCCGTTGTCGGGGCGGTTTGTTCGGGGGTTTCCGGCTGTGGTGTCACCTGCTCGGAAGGTGAGACGGGAGGGACAGTCGGTGCGGTCGGTTGTGGTTGTGGTGCGTTTTCCGCTGTTGCGCCGTCGGTGTGTGGTGCGGCGGTGGGGACATTTGTCGTTATCGGCACGTATGAATTCAGCATAGACAGCACAGCCCCAAGCGCATATAGCGCCATAGCAAACAGCAGTCCGACCTTTAGCGTGTCCGCAAGCCCTAGCGCTTCCTCTACAGAGAGTAGCGCTATCCCCTCGGTGACAGTGTGTACCACGCCGACAAACGCAGTCGCCATACCATATCTAAGCGCCCTAGTGACACTTCGTCTACTGCGGACACCTGAGATGATTTTCGTAACATGTATAGCAAACAGCACAAACAACAGCATAAAACAGACGGTGAGAAGGTTTGCGGAGTGGGTGACAATCTGCTTCATTCTCGAGAAGGTCACCACCGTAAACACCCCTGCCCAGACAGGCAGTATAGCCACAAACAAACCTGCAAAGAAGCTCGCTGTCTGGCGGTGAAGCGGTGTACAGTACACAAGCAAAAGCCCCACACCACCGGCAAGCGCAAGCCCTGCCTCGGCTATCAAAAGCCACTGCGGTAGTACGATTAAAACGTCGGTGGACGGATAGGTGTAAAAGGTAGCCACGCTGTAAGCTGTCATAACGGCGCCCAGTAGCAACCCGAAAACTCTGTAGTATACGCCTGTGACAGGTCGGTGCTTAACAAGCGTTCCCGAATGCGGAAAAAACAGCAGTATCGCCACCACCGCCGCCATAGCTATCGCAAACGCCATGGAGAGCGTGTCTGCCCCGGCGACATAAAAACCTGTAGCGGCATCTATGTAAGTAAGCGAGAGCATCACCCTAAACACCCCACATACAGCCATCGCCACAAAGAAAAAACCAAGTAAAACAACTTTATTCAACTTAAAAGCCCCTTTCCGATACAAAGCACCCCTCATAACTCATCCTAAAAATAGGACAAAATATAGGGCGCACAGTAATAATACACAACTTGTCTTAATATATTTGAACTACTACATAATACTACCATATCGCAGTAAAGTCAATTAGTTTAAGCGGTAAGCGTCAGGAATTTAGCCACAAATGGCATAACCTCCCTTTTCGCCCATTACCCATCTATGAACAAACCTTTGTAGGGGCGTTCTGTGACCGTCCGCTCGTCCCTCGTTCCCCACACTTCCCTATGAGACACCACCCAACTCCTAATTCCTAATTATAAAAAAGGAGAACATCATGAAAATTTTACCTATGGGAATATTTGCGCTGTCGGTAGCAACACTTTTAATACCACTTGTTACACTTATGGAAGCGCCTGACAGAAACTTGCCTATTCCTCACACACCTGTTTTAAGCACGTCACAAACAGTGCTGCCGACAGAGGTATCGTCCCAAGAGCCCGAGACTGTGCAGACACTTTCCTCGTCGGTAAATCACGAGCTGGGTCAGCAGTATTTCACTGACAGTGTCGAGATTTTCGACTACACAACAGGTAGAAAGAGCACCATAAGCACCTTCGATTTTGTGGTGGGCGCACTTGCTGTGGAGATGTCCACCTCCTTTGAGATGGAAGCGCTCAAAGCGCAGGCGGTGGCGGCGCATACCTATATGATATATGTCAAAGAGATGCAAGAGATAAGCCCCGACCCCAAACACTACGGTGCGGACATTTCCGTCAATTCACTTGCTCGAGAAGGTTTTATGACGAATGATCAGATACGTGACTGGTATGGCGACAACTATGACGAAGCTATGGAGATACTGACAGAAGCGGCGACAGTCGGGATGAACACTCTGCTTGTGTACGAGGGGGACGTGGCGCTGGCGGCGTACCACTCGACAAGTGCGGGCACAACGGAGGACGCCAAGAATGTCTGGAGCAGGGGGTTTGACTACCTAGCCCCCGTGGACAGTCCCGGCGACCTGCTGGCGAGTTCCTACAAGACCGAGGAAATGTTCACTGACGATGAACTGGAACGGCTACTTGTTTCGTACAACCCCGAGATAGTGTTCGGCGAGGACGTGTCCGAATGGATAATCCCTAACGGATACTCGGATTCGGGATATGTAACCTCAGTGAAGGTCGGAGCGGCGACACTACACGGCACCGAGTTTAGAGAAGCACTTTCGCTACGCTCCTCAAACTTCGACATAGATTACGAGGACGGTGTGTTCACGATAGTGACCTACGGGTACGGCCACGGCGTAGGCATGAGCCAATACGGTGCGCAGTACATGGCGGAGCAAGGAAGTAGCTACGAAGATATTCTGCGTCACTACTACACAGGCGTGGAGTTGGTTACACGTGAACAGTAACGCTGCTTGATAGCTCACGTGAGAACATTTCACCTACAAAGCGTGAATTGTAGGTGGGGGCTCTGCTCTTGCCGTGGGTTTGCCATAAATGATGGTGGCGGCAAGAGTAGAACCCCCACCTACCAACCACACAAAACTTACAGAAAGGAATGAACATTAATTGAAAAAGGAGACGAACAAGGGGCTGAAACCACTGATTGACAACCCTTTAAAACTGTACACGATGATAGGGTTGTTGACTGTGTGGGTGGTGGGGGTGCTGTGGCACTTTGTGTATGAATGGTCGGGCAATAACGAGATAATCGGACTTATAGCCCCAATCAACGAGTCTGTGTGGGAGCATATCAAGCTGCTGTACTTTCCCATGCTGTTTTACACTATATTCATGGCGTTTAGACTTGAGAAGAGCCACCCTTGCATACTCACCTCATTTATCACAGGCAACATCATAGGGTCTGCACTCATACCCTCGCTATTCTACCTCTACACGTCAGTGACAGGCACTCATTATCTATGGGCGGACATCGCCCTGTTCTTCATTGCAGTAGCGGTAGCTTTCTTTGTCGGGTACAGACTGACCCTTAGTTGCAAGCTTGCCGACTACGAGCTTTCGATCATACTACTGGCAGCGGCGTTTTGTCTCATGTTCTTTGTGTATACGTATTTTCCGCCGGATTTTGAGATATTTAGGGTGTAGGGGCTGTGGGGGGCGATACCTCGGACGTAAACACAGGAAGTAAACGCAAATAAACCACCCTCTCCGTAGGGGCGGATATAATATGACCGTTTTGCGGTCATTATGTGCCCGTTTTGCGGTCATTATGTGCCCGAACCTCCACCTATCCCACACGCCCCCTCTGTGACACAACCCAAACACCTATCCTGCAGGAGCAGAACACAAAACAAGGGAGGGCGTTCACGCCCTCCCTTTAAAGCAGTATATCCGCTACTTCACCAGCGCAAAGGAAAACTCCGCCTGCACACACAGCTTGCCGTCCACCATGCCCTTGCCCTTCGCAAAGACAAACGGCCCCTTTGTCTTGGTGATTTCGCACTCGGTCATAAACACGTCGCCGGGGCGGACAGGGTGCTTGAACTTCACTTCTTTCAGCCCTGTAAAGTAGGGGGTCACGCTCTCGTCGGTGTCCCCGCCCATCAGCGCACATACCGACTGCGCCAGTATCTCGCAGAGTATCACACCCGGAACAACAGGGTTGCCGGGGAAGTGCCCGTCCAAAAACCACTCGTCGCCGGTGATGGTCTTAACACCGTGCGCCTTCTTGTCCTCGGTAACAGTCACCTCGTCAATAAGCAACATGGAAGCACGGTGCGGTATTATCTTCTCAATCTCTTCTCTTTTCATCAAAAAACTCCTGTTATTTTTATATTGTTGTTAAAAACACACTTCAAGGAAAAATGTCGTACGTCCATAAACCAAGTCCGTCCGCTCTCTCTTTAAATATGGCGAGAAAGTGGTCATACGGTGTCCGAATATTGCCGTCATCTGTTCTACAGGCTCTTAGCAAGCGCCAGTACTATCTCCTCATACGTGGTCGCAGTGCTGTTTATGACATGCGCTTCACCTGTCACTATAACGTCGCCCTTCGTCAGTACAAACGATTCACCGTCATACAGGAACACCCTGTCCAACCCCTCCACCGCTAAAAGCTCGGCTGTGGGCGCAGTTTCCTCATACGAAATGGATACTTGATCCATAAACTCCCTCTTACGATCCGCTAACATTCCTGCAAAAAGAGGGGAAACCGTGTCGTAATAGCTTAAAAACAGCGATATTTCCACCTGCTCGGCGGTGTCATCGTCTGTGTCTATAACAAATGTTTCATAAAATTTTATGATAGTGGGGGCGAATATGTCGGAGGATAGCGTTATGGTGTTGCTCTTCTCGAACTCGTAACGGCGTTCAAACTCGCTACTGTCGCTCACAAGCTCGGGGAGTATGTCGGTAAGTGTCGCAAACGGTATCTCACCGCTGTAGTCGACTATCGGCACCATCACCGCCGCCTCATTCTGTGGAGGGAACAGCAGTAGCCATATCAGCACTGTAGCGGATACTACTCTCAGGATGCGGTTTATCGCCGTCTTTCTTCGGGACTTCTCGAGGTCTACAGGGGCGTTTTCCGTCTGTGAGGTCAGCTTTTTCTTCACCATGAAAAGGTACGGTATATTAAAAAAGAAAAGTAGCCACGGCAGTGCATTCACTAACAAATGCGTGATAAACCTCACGCCGTTTTGGTCGTACAACTGCCAAATTCCGCCTAAAGCTCCGCTAGGGCTCGCCCCGAAAAACCAAAACACGCCCAAATATATGAGCAAGCCGATAGCTACGGCAATACAGCTAAACTTTATCTCACTGTTCATCACTTTCGCTATGTCGTTCGGGTCACTTTTCGGGTCGGGCTTGTCGGCAGTCGCAGAGTATACATAAAAAACACCCACCCTCGACACAAAATTCCAACCGTCCCTATGCATCTGCCGAGAGAATAGGTCGGACGGCTGTTTGTTTGAACCGAAAAAGCCCTTTGGTGGTGTGGTATCTGCCACTATGCGGTACTTAGTATCACTCGGCTCAGCAACCTCAAACTTCGAAAACCACGGCGAAAAGCCGTTTCCCACTAGCCTGAAACCCTGCTTCGACATACTATCCAGCCACTGCTCCATGGCGCTGACATCATATGGGCCACAAGGTGTAAAACGTCGTATATGTCTTGGTGTAGTCATGATGCCCTCCTTTGTTAAATGTCGCCATATTTTTCATCTACTTATATTATTATACAGTAAAATCGACATAAAAACAAGAGAACAAACCGCAATCACCGTAGGGGCGACCTTAGGTCGTCCGTTGCCTTCCCCACCTCTGTAGGGGAGGAGTTCCCCTCTCGTGTCGTTATCTACACAGCCTTACACTATATTGCAGTTCCCCATCAAGAAAAACCGCCCCCCTTTCAGAAAGGGGGGCGGTTACCCTCAAATCACGCTTATATCAATGTCTGTTTGCTAACGCCTACTTCTCCACTTTCCTAAACACCACGCACGCATTATGTCCGCCAAAGCCGAGTGAGGTGGACAGCGCTATGTCGATGTCCTTCTTCACAGCTACGTTAGGGGCATAGTTTAGGTCGCACGCAGGGTCTTGCTCGGTCATGCCTATTGTGGGGGGGATAACGCCGTCACGCAGTGCCAGTATCGCCGCTATCGCCTCCACTGCTCCTGCCGCACCAAGCATATGCCCTGTCATGGACTTTGTGGAACTTATTACCGCCTTACGTGCAATATCCTCGCCCAGTGCCTTCTTTATAGCCTCGGTCTCGGTGACATCGTTCAGCGGTGTGCTTGTGCCGTGGGCGTTGATGTACATATTCTCAAGTCCCTCGGCGGACGCTTCCTTTATCGCCAGTGAGATGGCCTTTGCCGCTCCCACACCGCCGGGCGCCGGGGCTGTGATGTGGTGCGCGTCGGTGGTGGTGCCGTAGCCGGTGATTTCGGCGTATATGTTCGCACCTCTCTTGACTGCGTGCTCGTACTCCTCAAGGATAAGCACACCTGCACCCTCACCCATAACAAAGCCACTGCGTTTTACGTCAAATGGCGTGGACGCCGCTTTTGGGTCGTCCCCTGTGTACAGCGCCATCATGTTCTCAAACCCTGCAAGCGCAACGGGATTTATCGTCGCTTCTGTACCGCCCGCTATGATAGCGTCACAGTAGCCGTGCTTTATCGCTCTGAACGCTTCACCAACAGCATTTGTACCTGTTGCGCAAGCAGTAACTATAGGTAGACACGGTCCCTGTGCGTTATATTTTATCGCCAGTACGCCTGACGCTATATTCGAAATCATCATCGGTATAAAGTGGGAGGACACCTTTTTGTTGCCGCCCTCGTGGTGCTTTAGAATTGTGTCGTAGATGGAGTTGATACCGCCGATACCGCTACCCATGTACACGCCGAAACGCTCGGGGTCTACATTGTCCGCTATGCCGCTGTCCGAGACCGCTTGGCTTGCCGCCGCCACTGCAAAGTGGGTAAACATATCGTTCTTGCGGATGTCCGCCTTGCCCATGTACATAGCAGGGTCAAAGTCCTTGACCTCAGCCGCCACCTTAACCTTATAAGTGGACGTGTCCACTCGTGTGATAAAGTCAATACCGCTTCTGCCGTTTATAAGGCTATCCCAAAACGAGGGGACATCGTTACCTACCGGTGAAACAACACCTATACCTGTTACTACTACTCTTTTCATAATAATCATTCCTTTCTGCAAGTTTTGTGCGCTTTTTGTCACATATTGTTTCTGATTTACAAAAACTGATGCTGTGCCTAAGAGCACAAAACTGTGGTTTGAAAACCTTATTTTCAAACTATCATTACTTTTTGTGAATATTAGACCGTCAGAGACGGTTTTTTTTAGGGGGCAAACGTACACAAATGGTCTACCCCAGCAGAAAAGTTTTGAATGAGAGTGGGGGAGTGGGGACAAATCATCCGTTCCCCAATTCCTAACTCCTAATTCCTAACTCCTAATTAAAAAACTACATCGCCAGTCCGCCGTCTATCTTTATTACTTCGCCTGTGATGTACTCTGTCGTGCAGAGGAAAGCTACAACTTCCGCTACCTCTTCGGGTTTGCCCATGCGCTTTAGCGGTATGTAGTCCACCAGTGCGTTGTTTTTATCGAGGTTCTCGGTCATGTCCGTCTCGATAAAACCGGGGGCAACTGCGTTGCAGTAGACATTCCTACTGGCAAGCTCCTTTGCCACCGACTTTGTCAGCCCGATAAGCCCTGCCTTTGAAGCGGAGTAGTTGGACTGTCCCGCATTGCCCATAATACCGGACACCGATGTGATGTTCACTATCCTACCCGAGCGCTTCTTCACAAACAGTGACGAGCAGTGCTTTATCATGTTAAAAGCACCCTTCAGGTTAATGTCCAGCACCTTATCGTAGGCGTCCTCTTTCATGGACATTATAAGTCCGTCCTTCGTGACCCCTGCGTTATTCACCAGAATGTCCACAGTGCCAAGCTGTGCCGCTATGTCGCTGACCGCCTGCTTTGTGTCGCTAAAGTCGGACACATCGCATTTAACCGCCACCGAGTTCACACCCAGCGCCTTTAATTCAGTACAGGTTTCGTTCGCCTTCTCCTCGTTACCTGCGTAAATTATCGCAATATCTGCGCCCATGTCGGCGAGCTTTAACGCTATAGCTTTGCCAATACCTCTTGAGCCGCCTGTAACGACAGCAACTTTGCCTTTTAGTGTTGTCATGGTTGGTTCCTTTCTTTATAGACAGAATGCTGTCCTCGCTCGTATCTCAAATTACTAATTACTAACTACTCATTACTAATTAGCTAAAACCGCCTCTACAGTCGCCTTCAAGCTCTCAGCGTCCTCGACGTTATACACCTTCACGTCCTTAGAAATCTTCGCCACAAAACCGCTGAGCGTCTTACCCACGCCTGTCTCTATAAACGTGTCCACGCCGTCCGCTATCATGTTTTCAATGGTGGTCTGCCAGCGGACAGGGTTCATTAGCTGTTTTTCCAGCATGGTGGGGATGTTCTCGGCGTTGTCGCCGTACAGTCCTGCCGTGTAGTTTGCGTAGACAGGTATAGTAGGCACTTTAAAGCTGACAGTGGCGAGGTGTGACTTAAACTTCTCCTCAGCCGACGCCATAAACGGCGAATGGAAACCACCGCTAACAGGTAGCGGTACTGCTCTGCCGCCTGCCGCTTTTACATCGTCCTTTAAGAGTTCCATCTCGTCCTTTGCGCCGGATATTACAAGCTGACCGGGGTAGTTGTAGTTTACAGGGTATACCTCGTTATACTTACCGCAGAGAGTCTCGACAGTCTCGTCAGACAGCTTTAGCACCGCCATCATAACGCTGTCCCTTTCCTCGCCTGCCGACTGCATAAACTGCCCACGCTTGCAGACAATGTCAAAGCCCTGTGTGCTGTCCATAGCGCCTGCAAAGCTAAGCGCCGCCAGCTCACCCAGCGAAAAACCTGCTACAACGTCAGGCTTAACCCCTGCTTCTACAAGCGAAAGAGCCGCCGCAAGGTCCACTGTATATAGACAGGGCTGTGTGTGGACTGTCTGCGCAAGTTCCTCTTTTGAGCCGTCAAAGCAAAGTGCCTTATTGCCTTCTTTAAGCGGTTCTACGCTGTCAAACAGCTCCTTAGCAGCGGAGAAATTCTCATAAAGTTCCTTACCCATGCCGGGGTGTTGCGCCCCCTGGCCGGAAAACAAAAACGCTATCTTACCCATGAACATGCCCCTTTCATAACGCTTTCCGCTTCAGCGAACATCTCCTCGATTATCTCGCCTGCGGTCTGCTCCTTTGTTATCATACCTGCTATCTGTCCGCAGAGGAATGTGCCTGCCTTTTCGTCACCGTCCACCACAGCGGCACGGTACGCTCCTGCGCCCATCTCCTCCAGTGTTTCGTCCGCTATGTCGGTATATTCAAGCTTGAAGTACTCACGTGTAAACGCCGTCTTAAGACTGCGGACAGGGTGCCCGAGACGCTTACCTGTCGTTATAGTCCCAAGGTCATTCGCCTTCAGCACCTTCTGTTTATAGTTGGGGTGGACTTCACACTCTTTCGCTACCAAAAAGCGTGTCCCCACCTGCACACCGACAGCCCCCAGCATAAACGTAGCACAGATACCTCTGCCGTCCGCAATACCTCCTGCCGCTATAACAGGAATGTCAACAGCGTCACACACCTGCGGTACAAGGCACATGGTGGTGGTCTCGCCTATATGTCCGCCGCACTCGCCACCCTCGGCAATTACAGCACAAGCCCCCGAGCGTGCCACAAGCTTAGCCATGGACACGGACGGTATAACAGGTATAACCTTTATCCCTGCCTCAAGCCACTTCTTCATGTACTTACCGGGGTTTCCCGCACCTGTCGTCAAAACAGGCACATTCTCCTCTATAACAAGCGCCGCTATCTCCTCAGCATTTGGCGCCATCAGCATTATGTTCACACCAAACGGCTTATCTGTAAGGCTCTTAGCAAGACGAATCTCACGCCGTACATCCTCGACATCGCCATTCACCGCACTTATTATACCAAGCCCACCTGCTTCGGACACCGCCGCCGCAAGTTTGCCCTTAGTTATCCACGCCATACCGCCCTGTATTATCGGGTACTTTATACCGAGCAGTTCGCATATAGGGTTGTTTGTTATCATGTCCATTCTTCCTTTCCTATATAGTGTCCACACAAATACGCACGATCTCAGGCTTATCGCCACTGATTCGAGCACATTTGTGTAGATACCGTATCGTGTGCAGCACCTAAAACACAGCAACCCTATCCTATTCTAACCTTTTCACAGGATACTGACAGCCTAAGCCACTATGTGTGAAAGGGGGCGACGGACAGGGCAAGCCCTGTCCCCACAAAACCGATATTCAGCTATGTCGTTTCTCCCCCAACCAAACACACAAGTCCGGATTACTCCGCAATCTTGGACTGGATAAACTTCATCAGATCGCCAACGTTGGCCAGCTTCTCCTGTAGTTCAAGCTCAACGCCCAGCTCTTCTTCAAGCTCCATTATCATGTCAACAGTGTCCAGTGAGTCTACGCCCAGGCTCTCAAATGTTGTGCTCTCGTTTATCTCGCTTGCGTCGCAGTCCACGTGATCCGCTATCAGTACTGCAAGTTTCTCCATAGAAAAGTTGTTCATTATTGTTTCCTCCAAAATTTTATTATGTTTTATTTTTATATTAG
>CAYJIK010000007.1:0-20242 GCA_964370205.1 uncultured Oscillospiraceae bacterium
AACCTAAAACCCAAACGAGGTGGAAAGTCGCATGGCGACAGGGAGTAACACAAAACCTCCCACCATGGAAAGAGTGCCACAACCCCAAGCCCAAACGAGGTGGAAAGTCGCATGGCGACAGGGAGTAACGAAAAAACCACTCCCATGGAAAGAGCGCCACAACCTCAAGTCCAAACGAGGTGGAAAGTCGCATGGCGACAGGGAAGTAACACAAAAACCACCCCCATGGAAAGAGCGCCACAACCTAAAACCCAAACGAGGTGGAAAGTCGCATGGCGACAGGGAGTAACACAAAAACCACTCCCATGGAAAGAGTGCCACACCCCATTAACACTCTCGGCACCCTCCCCCCCAACCCCTATATTACATACCCAACCGAACTTAAAGAGGTGAAAACGTGCTAAGACAGCTATCCATTTCAAACCTTGCCGTCATATCCAAGGCAGATATCAGCTTTGGCGGTAAGCTCAATATATTTACCGGCGAAACAGGTGCAGGTAAATCCATAGTTATTGGCGCAATAGGTGCGATTATGGGCGAGCGAGTGATGAAGGATATCATTAGGACAGGCGAAGAAAAGGCGACTGTTACAGCGCTTTTCACCGACCTTACCGATAGCGACTGCGCCCTTCTTGAAGAAATGGGCTATGATGTCGGTGAGGAGCGTGAGTGTGTAATAAGCAGAGAAATTAGGAGAGAGAGCACCGTCTGCCGTATAAACGGTACTGTTTGTAGTACAGCTATACTCAAAAGAGTTGGCACACAGCTTATCACCATACACGGCCAAAGCTCCGCCCGAATGCTCACAGACACTGACTTTCACCGCCGAATATTGGATTCGTTCGGAGGGAACGGTGAGTTGTTGGACGCATACGGCGAAGCTTACAGCGAGTACAGCAAACTAAGCAAAAAGCTACGTGACCTCACCACCGCTAACGAGCATAAAGACCATCGCATTGATATCCTCACCTATCAGGTGAGCGAAATTGAAGCCGCATCGCTTACAGACGGCGAGGAGGAAGAACTCACCGCTAGACGGAAGCTTATCAAAAACTCAAAGAACATTACGGATGACCTTATAAAAGCGTCAACCATTATCGAAGGGGAAGACGAGGGGGGCCTTGAACAGTTACTGTACACCCTAAATGACATCACCGGTAACCTATCCGATGATATGCCGTCCCTTAGACCATTTGCGGAGGAGACGGAGGAGTTTTTGTACCGCCTTAAGGATCTGGCCTCCCATGTGAGGGGTTTGCTAGATGATATGGAATTTGATGAGCGGGAACTGGAGTATCTTGACGAACGTCTGGACACAATATACAAACTAAAAGGCAAGTATGGCGCAACTATAGCGGACATACTGGAGTTTTACGAGGAATCTTCTGCGGAGCTGGAAACGCTTGAAAACTCCACAGCAACCCTTGAGGAACTCACTAAGCAGGTAAACAATGCGCTTGCACACACTACCGAGTTATCAGAAAAGCTGACTGAAAGCCGTAAAAAAGCGGCTGTACAGCTAAGTGAAAATGTTTGCGCTGAACTCGCCTACCTCAATATGCCGGGTGTTGTGGTGACTGTAACAGTCACTGCGAAAAGCCTATCATCAAACGGCGCTGATGATGTCGAATTTTTGATTTCAACAAACCCGGGAGAGCCGCCGAAGCCGATGGCGAAAATAGCGTCGGGTGGAGAGCTTTCGCGGATTATGCTTGCTGTGTCACAGGTCGCCTCAGAAAAAGAGGATGTAGACACGCTGATATTTGACGAGATTGATAGCGGTGTAAGCGGTAGTGCGGCGGACAAGATAGGCAGGAAACTCATGGAACTATCAAGTCGTCGCCAGATAATCGCTGTGACTCACCTAGCAGGGGTAGCGGCATTCGCCGACTGTCACCTGTTTATAGAAAAAAGCGTGGACAGTGAACGCACATTTACGCAGGTCTATCAGCTTGAGGCTGAGGATATCCCCAAAGAACTGGCACGCATAACATTTGGTGAAAACCTCACAAAATCCGCTGTAGAGTCTGCTGTTGACCTAAAAGGGGCGGCTGATAGTCTGAAGGCGGATTATAGGTGATGAAACTGAGTTTGTAGAGTAACAATGTGGTTTTGATGTCAAAGGTCTGCGGAGCGGACAGGATGGTGGCCGGTTAAGATATTAAAGCTGCTGTCAAAAGAAAGGAACGGTCACAACTATGCGTATCGCAATTTTCCTTGAGGCGTACCTGCCCAGTATAAACGGAGTTATAACGCATGTTAAAATATTAAAAGAGGGGCTTGAAAACAAGGGGCATGACGTGCTTATTGTCACAGCTGCTCCGGGAAGTGTTAAGCACACGCTAAAGGACGGCATACTATACTGCCCAGCCGTGAAGCTTAAAAAGAAGCACTACGGCTACGGTATGGCGATGCCTGTTAGTAACACACGTCAACGTGCTATTGCTGCTTTTAAGCCGGACGTTATCCATGTCCATAACGAGTTTGGGGTATGCCTGTCCGGTATAATAGCGGCTAAAATACTGAAGATTCCGCTTGTTTATACCCTTCATACCCTCTATGACGATTATGTACACTATATAGCACTTCGCTATTTCACAAATCAAGCCAAGCTTATGTCCCGAAAGTACGTCAAATTTCTGGCAGAAAGAGCGGACATCATCACAGGGCCTTCCAAAAAGTGCGGTGAATATCTTGAGGCGGCAGGGTGCAAAAAAGAAGTGAATGTTATACCAAACTCGGTGGAACTTGAGCTGTTTACCCCTGAAAATATATCATGGCAGAGTATCATGGATGTGAAGGCAAAACTAAATCTCCCCTCGGAAGCGTTTTTAGCGTGTTTTGTCGGTAGGCTAGGCGCTGAGAAATCGCTTGACGTGCTTATAGAATACTGGGCACAGTCGGTGAAGAGCGAGGACAATATGTACCTTGTGATTATAGGTGACGGCCCTGCAAAACCCGAGCTTGAAATACTTGCCACCAGACTGGGCATAATAGATAACGTAAAGTTTATGGGCACGGTTGCACACCATGAAATCCCCCCATACTACGCCGTATGTGACGTTTTTGCAACTGCGTCTCTCTCTGAGATGTATTCCATATCTATGCTTGAAGCAATGGCGTCAGGTCTAGCGGTGGTACAACGACTTGATCCAAGTAACCGTGACCAGATAAAAGACGGCGTGAACGGCTTTATATACAAGACCGCAGAGGAAATGGCTGATTTATTACGAGAAATAAAAGCAAAGACATTAACAGAGCGAGCAGAGCTGAAACGCTCTGTTATAGAGTCGGTGCAACGTCAAGGTAGCGAAGCCATGGCGACCTACATGCTTGATATCTATGAGCGAGCAACAGCTGCAAAGCGCACAAAGCGAGTGGTAAAAAATAAAAAGTAGTTGATTTCCATACTTAATCAGCAGAATAAACAAATATTTCACTTGATTTTTGATTGTATCATTGACAAGATATAACTATTAGTATAATATTAAGTATATAGTGAGTACGTTTTATACAAAATGTTATACTTCAAATGGTTAACTGTTTGATTGTTGATTAACCGAGTATACTCCATAGTATAAGCGTACTATACGTTTTTTATTATAGAAACATAATTTACGAGATATTTCCCGTCGATGTGGAGCGGGTTTAATATATCGAGCAAAGGTGAGTTCTTTTCAGAGCATCACCTGATAGTAAGGTGCCAATGTATAGTTGCTTGGTTTGGCTTATTGCGTCTGCTGTATCATCAAAGTTACATTCCCACAAGGGAAGTAGCATTATTCTTCCTTGTAGAAACTAAAATTGCCGAAGGTAAGCTTGTTTAAACTTGAGCTGATACTATCTTTCTACGTGAATGTGCCGAAGTGCTGTCGGTGTTTTGCGTATATTGCTCTACATTTGAATTTGAATTGTAAAGGCGGCGATTTACTGCGGACAGCCATGTCTGTGGTTTGCCCATTAAGTGGTGTGATTTTTCATGACCACTAACTTTGTTTTGAATTTGCATTTGTACAAAAATCTTTACACATGTTTTCAGGCGATAATGACAAGGTCGTCTGTGAACGCTTCCCACGGTCATGTGCATAGTGGGTGTAGCCGAGTATTACATAAATCCGAAATAGTCGGAATTATTAAGAAGAAAAGATAGAAACATAACATTAGAAAGAAACACGGAGGTAAAACTGTGTCAAAAAACAATGAAACATTAAAGACAGGCGAAACTAAAACCTCGCCTACCGAAGCGTCCTCAAAAAATGGGACGACACAACAAAAACAAAAGCAACAACAACGGAGAAAGCCTAAGCCTACTGACAAAACACGTACCGCAAAGCAGCAAAACGAAGTTGCGGAAGGTAGAAATCCCACAGCACCAACCACACATCCCAGGACGAAAAGCAACAACCGTCCCCAGAAAAACAACGGAGGCACACAGGCTGAGGAGCAGGAGAGGAAAGAAAGTTCTCTCCAGAGCCAAAGCCCTAGCAAGAACATCCGCCGCAGAAGGCAACAGAAGCAACAACCCAAAAACCCGCTCAAGTATGTGTCACTGGGTGGACTGGGCGAGATAGGTAAAAATATTGGTGTATTTGAGTACGCCAATGATATGTTTATAGTGGACTGCGGACTTGCATTCCCCGACGACGACATGCCCGGTGTGGACATTGTCCTACCCGACTTCACCTATCTACTGCAAAACCGTGATAAGATAAGAGGTATAGCGCTAACTCACGGTCACGAAGACCACATAGGCGGAGTGGCTTACCTGCTAAAAGAAATTGATATACCTGTTTACGGCACAAGACTTACACTGGGACTTCTTGAAGGTAAGCTAAAGGAGCAGGGGATAAACTCGAAGGGTAAACTGAATGTCGTGCTGCCGGGCGACACTGTCAAGATGGGCTGTATGTCAGTTGAGTTTATAGCTGTAAACCACTCAATACCTGACGCATGTGCGCTTGCAATTAACACACCTGTAGGCGTTATAGTGCACACAGGTGACTTTAAGATTGACTACACACCTGTGGACGGCCAGATGATAAACCTTGCAAGACTGGGCGAACTGGGCCGCAGAGGTGTTTTAATGCTTATGTGCGACTCGACGAACGCTGAGCGTCCCGGCCCTACACCGAGCGAGAGACGTGTGGGTGAGTCGTTTGAAAAGCTGTTCGCAAAGGCGGCAGGCAAACGTATAGTAATCGCTTCGTTCTCGTCTAATGTCCACCGTATACAGCAGGTTATAAACGTAGCTGTGAAGTTTGGACGAAAAGTGGTAGTGTCGGGACGGAGCATGGAAAATGTCGTGTCTATTGCTATGGAATTGGGTTACCTAAAAGTTCCTGACGGCACGTTGGTCGATGTGGACGCTATGCGCCGTTACCCCGACGAGAAGATAGTGATAATCTCAACAGGTAGCCAGGGCGAGCCGATGAGCGCCCTCACAAGAATGGCAAGAGGCGACCACAGGAAAATCACTGTCACAAATTCTGATTTTATCATTATTTCCGCAACCCCCATACCGGGTAACGAGAAGCTTGTAGGTAGGCTTATAAACGAGCTTATGAAGCTTGGCGCAGAGGTCATGTACGAGAGCGCACTGGGGATACACGTTTCCGGTCACGCATGTCGTGAGGAGATAAAAGCTATCCTTGCGCTTGTACGTCCTAAGTTCTACCTGCCTGTCCACGGTGAATATAAGCATTTGGTTAAAAACGCCGAAATAGCGGTGGAAATGGGTATGAGTGACTCGAATATACTTGTAACGGAAATTGGCAAGGTGGTCGAGATTTACCCTGATGAGCTAAAGGTCGTCACCAGTGTACCAACAGGTGCCGTCATGGTGGACGGTAGCGGAGTCGGCGATGTCGGTAACGTTGTCCTGCGTGACCGCCGTATGTTAGGTGATAACGGTCTGATGGTGGTGTCAGTGGTTATGGACAAGAGCGGCAAGCTGCTTAGTGAGCCTGACATCATTTCACGTGGGTTTGTTTATGTGCGTGAGTCGGACGAGCTTATGGCAGGAGTCCGCAAACTGTGTAAAGAGATAGTGGCGGACAGCGGAGCAGACAAGCGTGAATGGAGCAATGTAAGACAACAACTGAGAGAGCGTGTGGGCGGATATCTTTACAGTAAGACTAAGCGCCGCCCGATGATACTTCCGATGGTTCAAGTGGTAGCTACAAAGTAAAACACCATTTTCAAGTTATCGGTAAGGGCTTTCGGAAGGGAGGAGAGCATGGTATATTATTCCGAGGACAATTTGCTAATAAGGGCGATTGAAAATGCCGATGCAGAGCGCTTTTATGAGGCCTTTCTAAATCAAGGTTGGAATAAGCCTATACTCCAGTTTCTCCGCTATGCCGAAGAGCATAAACAAGGTAGACGATTAGTGTTTGTAGCGGAACTTGATGGACAGGTAGCCGGCTATGTCACCCTTAAACCAAGAGCGACTTACGGCGCGTTTATGGAACGCAATTTGCCTGAAATATGTGATTTTAACGTTCTAAAAGCGTATAGGCGACAAGGAATAGGCAGTAAGTTGATGGATATAGCTGAGGAACATGCGTTTGAAACGAGCGACACCGTAACCCTAGGCGTGGGACTTCACAGCGGATATGGCTCGGCACAGCGTATGTACGCAAAGCGAGGATATGTACCGGACGGAAGCGGAGTGTGGTACGGTGACACAAATCTACCGGAAGGTGCCGACTGCAAAGCCGACGACGACCTTGTACTGTACTTGTCAAAAGAGCGTGTTTGATAAAGCTAAGCTTTTTGAATGTACAGATATATTAAATTGCAACCCGGGCGTTAGCTTCTTGTTAACGCCCTTTTTGTTTGAGGAGGTAGCCAAATAGTTAGGGTTGTGTCTCGAATTGTAAAAACAATACCACATTTTTATTGAATGACTACTTTTTTGTGTATATGGGTTTGAAAAATGCATAAAACTGGTTATTTTGCCGTAAAATATTATTTTTTTCGTAAAAGTTTGTTTAAAACCACGTCATTGTATTGACATTTTGATCTTTAAAATATAGAATAGATTTATAGAAGTGTGTTTTGGTGAGGCTACGAAAAAGCCAAAACCGGAAGCATAAGATAAGTGTTTGTTTATCCTCGTATAAAAACCGATATTGTGAATGAAACAATGTGAATGACAATGTGTGTCCACTGAATTCAGTGGGATGCGTCGTTATAATCTGGGGCATTTAGCGGTTTAAAGTTTTTGTTCAAGGGTATGCAAAGAATTAGAAGGAGTTGTTTGAAATGTTTAAAAACTTGAAGATGAACATGAAGCTTGCTTTGGCATTTGGGCTTATCACGCTATTGATGATAGTGTCGTTGACTATAGCCCTGTTTGACATGGATGATTCCCGAGTAAGCTTTAGTTATGCCAACAGCGCTCTCTTGCCGGCAATGGAAGCTGCGGCCGACATGGAGGAAGCCATATCTCAGACGAGAGCATTTGTCTATCAAGCGGCAATCATGACAGGAAACAGAACGGCGGCTAATGAAGCTCTGGCACAAGCAAAGGCAGAGGAAGCTACAATATCGGGATATGCTGAAGTCTTAAGCTCAATGGAGCTTAAAATTGATCCCGTCACAGGAATTTTAGGCGGTACAGGCTTAACACTTGACGGTGTAGGTCAGCAGATGGCAACGTTACATGAAGCACTGGCTGCTCTTGATGTTCAGATTGCCAACATTGAAGCAATTCAAGCCCCCCACACTGAAGAAGCAGCTGAAGAACTTGTATATGTACTTCAAAACGAGTTTGACCCCGTTATCTTTGCTGCCAAAACCGCTGTCGATGAAATAGCTGTTGCTGTAGGACAATATACAGCATTTACATTATCGGCATCCCTGGCCGCAACAAATAGTTCAACTATCTTGATGTTGGTACTTTGCATTATAAACCTTATTGCAGCTGTAGTGCTGTCTATTATCATGATCAAGGTAATACTCAAGCCTATACGCATCATGGTCAAAGCTGTTGATGAAATCTACGAAGGTAAGCTTGATGTTAACATAGACTACGATGGTAAGGACGAAATCGGTCAGCTTGCTTCTAAACTTCAAGTGTCGCTACAGAGAATCAAAGGTTATGTTGACGATATCTCAAGAGCAACCTCCGAAATGGCGCAGGGTAACTTCGATCTAGGGCCTACCGATAAATTTGTAGGCGACTTCGAAATTATAGAAACCTCCATCACAAACATGATAATGAAGATTTCCGGCACTCTTGGACAGATCAGTCTTGCATCCGACCAAGTTGCTCTTGGCTCACAGCAGGTATCGAGTGGAGCGCAGGCGCTTGCACAAGGCTCAACCGAGCAGGCAAGTTCTGTTATGAGCCTTTCCGATACAGTTAGTGGAATAACCGACCAGATGCAGGAAAACGCACGTAATGCGAACGAAGCCAGTCGTCTATCCGACGAAGCAAACAATGCTATCTCCAAGAGTAGTGAAAAGATGAACAGTCTAAAAGACACTATGAGCGATATCAGCAACAAATCCACAGATATCAGCAAGATCATCAAAATTATTGACGATATCGCCTTCCAGACAAATATCCTTGCTCTTAATGCGGCTGTTGAAGCGGCGAGAGCGGGCGTAGCGGGTAGAGGTTTTGCCGTGGTAGCGGACGAAGTTAGAAACCTTGCAACTAAATCCACCGAAGCGGCTAAGGATACATCCCTGTTACTTGAAGATTCAATAAACGCCATAAACAAAGGCGCAGTGCTAACGGCGGAAACAGATGAAGAACTGTCTAAGGCAGTTACCAGTGTCCTGAGCACAATGGAGTATATCTCCAACATAGCGGCTGCATCGGAAGCACAAGCATTAGCTGCAACCGGTGTTGTAGCTTCTGTTGAGCAGATTTCAGCAGTTGTGCAGTCTAATAGTGCCACCAGTGAAGAGAGCGCCGCCGCCAGTGAAGAGCTGTCCGGTCAGGCATCGCTCCTTAAGGAACTAGCAGGAAACTTCACTCTGAAGAAAGAGTTCGCGCTATCTGTAACTGCAACCGATGCTCACCGCTACACAGGCGACTTTGGCTCAATGGATTCACATAGTTCTTTCAACTCATTTAGCGGAGCGGACAAGTATTAAAGTCGAACTACAACTATGGCCGGTGAGGATGTTAATGTCATCACCATGAATAAACAGCAATACCTATTCGGGCATATGACTGTGTGAACGTGCAGTCATCAGAAAGCGACAACTTACAAACAACTTCTTAAGGTCAGTAACTGCGAACTGCCGTTAATGACCACCACTAAACAACAACTCCATAAAACGCCGACTACCCTTATTTAGCTTTGCTACCAAAGGGTTAAGTCGGCGTTTTTCAATATCAAAGCGAATATCAGATTAATGTCACCAGTTTATGAATTGTTTTCGACAATTGTCAAGGTGCTAACATAAAAAGCAACACAGGGCACTTGACGGCACTTGGTTAATTATTGACTGTAATTGAGACTGATGGAAAAATATGAAAAGTTCACGGAAACATGTTCAAAGGCAAATTTTCTTACGAAACTTATTAAAAAAGCTTTTAAATTTGTGTATAATATGATAAAATATCGAAGTAATGCAAAGAAAGGGTTTGAAATTGGCGGTAGAGATATTTTCTTTTGTTTGTGATGACGTTTTCAACTACCACTGTTAAGAATTGGATGTAGAAAATACCACAAAAATCACTTAACATATTAGGCAAATGGTAAAAATTTTTAGAGTTATGTACAACTGCTTAATATTATGATATACTAAACGAGGTTTGAATGTCTTTGTCGTGCAACGATGCGGTTTTTAGCTTGATTAAATAGCTAAAGTGCGATATATCGGGCGTTGGCGACTGTTTATTACAGCAACACATTTCAGCTTTATTAGTTTTAAGGGGGCCTACATGGCAGAACAAATCATAAACATTGAACGCATGGAAAATGCGATAACGCTTTTCGGCAACTTTGACTCAAACATACGTAAAATAGAGCAGGAGTACGGAGTGACCATACTGAGCAGGGGAACAGAGATTAAGCTCAGTGGTGAAACGGAAAAGCTGTACCACGCCACCAAAGCGGTGGAGGGGCTCCTAAGTCTAATTGCAAAAGGAGAGCAACTCACTGACCAGAGCATTAGCTATGTAATGAACCTAGTTGGCAAAGGCCAGGAGGGGCAGATTGAACGACTTGCGGAGGACGTCATATGTGTCACCACCAAAGGTCGCCCCATAAAGCCTAAGACATTAGGGCAAAGTTCCTATGTAGAGGCGATTAAGAAAAACATTATTGTGTTTGGCGTAGGCCCTGCCGGTACCGGAAAGACATACCTTGCGGTAGCGATGGCGGTTAAAGCGTTTAGAGCACATGAGATAAACAGGATAATCATAACAAGACCTGCTGTAGAAGCGGGGGAGAAACTGGGCTTTTTGCCCGGTGATCTCCAAACAAAAGTAGACCCTTATCTGCGCCCGATTTATGACGCAATGTTTGAACTGTTAGGTTCGGAGAACTACCAGCGTTACCTCGAGCGTGGCAATATAGAGGTAGCCCCCCTAGCATATATGCGAGGGAGAACCCTTGACGATGCTTTTATAATACTCGACGAAGCGCAGAACACCACCCCCGAGCAGATGAAAATGCTCCTCACCAGAATTGGCTCGAACTCTAAGATAGTGATAACAGGCGACATCACGCAGATAGACCTGCCAAACAAACGTTCGGGGCTAGTGGAAGCGATAAATGTGCTGAAAAAGGTGGACGACATTGAGATTGTCATGTTTGACGAGCGTGACGTAGTGCGTCACCGCCTAATTGGCGAGGTTATACGTGCTTACGAGAAGTACTACAAAAGCAAAGAAAAGGGTACTATTACGAAAAGGAGAGGTGAAAAGGTTGGCGGCGGCAAAAGTCAATATAATAAACAGCCAAAAGGTAATTAAAATACCGACAGGCACTAAACTGCTTGTAAAGAAGTGTTGCATCGCTACACTTCAGAGAGAGCGATTCCCACACAACGTGGAGGTGAGCATAAGCTTTACCGACAACGAGGGAATAAGGGAACTAAATTCGTCATTCCGCAACAAGAATATTGCGACTGACGTGCTTTCTTTCCCGATGGCAAGCGAGACAGAAGAGTATGCAATAAACCCCCAGAGTGGCTCTGTCATACTTGGAGATGCAGTCATCTCGATTGAAAAGGCGCTTGCGCAGGCATACTTGTACGGACATTCTTTGCAACGCGAGATTGCGTTTCTCACTGTCCATGCAATGCTTCATTTGCTGGGTTATGACCATGAGAACAGCACCATAGAAGCGGCAAACATGCAGGAGATAACTGAAGAGATACTCTACAGTCTGGGACTGATGGTAGATGCGGTATAATTCGCACACCCATGTAGCCTTTTTATAAGGCTGTAAGAATTGTTAAAAAACACCCAACCACCTATGCTTTTTCACAAATGAATATGCTTAAAAATATCTATATGATGTTTATATACAACTATTTTCAGACACTTTATTTTAACACCGACTATCTTGCAACACCGAATAATGGCTAAGCAGATATCAAGCAAAGTTAGGCTCTAAACGGCTTTAGCGATTCTCGAAAAGTAGAGGTTTTAACATCTCGCTTGTTTAAAAGACAGCAACAAACATAATCCGAGCGGAGAAGAGGCCGGCAAGCTCGGTTTGCAAGAACACAAATGAAAGTTGGAACGATTATGGGAAATGTCTTTACCGCAATACTGGGCAGGCCAAATGTCGGCAAATCGACACTGCTCAACAGAATAATAGGCGAAAAGGTGGCTATTGTCTCAAACAAGCCACAGACAACTCGCACAAAAATCACAGGAATACTCACAAAAGGCGTAAACCAATACGTCTTCTTCGACACGCCCGGCCACCACAAAGCAAAGAGCAGGCTTGGTGGATACATGGTCAGGCAGATAGGTGAATCAATATCGGGGGTGGATGTCGGCATACTGGTGAGTGACGCCACCTCCTCCATAACAGAGGCTGAGCGTGTGTTGTGTGGCAACATACGCTCGGCGAAATTGCCGTGTATACTACTTCTAAACAAAGTGGATACCGTCAAAAAGAAGGACGAAATGCTAGCTAAGATAGCGGCTTTTAACGAACTAATGGAGTTTTGCGCCATAATACCCATCTCTGCGAGAACAGGTGAGGGTGTTGAGCGCATTTTCACAGAACTTGACAAGTTTTTAGTGGACGAAATGCACTTCTATGATGACGAGCAGGTGACAGACCAGCCCGATAAATTCATGGTGGCGGAGATTGTCCGTGAAAAGCTGCTTCGCAATCTTGGTGACGAGCTACCACACGGTATCGCTGTAGTTATAGAGCGCATTTACGAGCGAGAGGACAAGCCGCTACTCGAGATAGACGCAACCATCTACTGTGAAAAGAACAGCCACAAAGGTATGATTATAGGCAAGGGCGGAGCGGTGCTGAAAAAGGTGGCTTCCGAAGCACGAGCGGACAGTGAGCGCTTTTTTGACTGTCAAGTGCACCTCACCTGCTGGGTGAAGGTAAAGGAAAACTGGCGTGACCGTGACGGCCTACTCAGGAACTTTGGATTTGTAGAGTAGGCTTAAGCTACGTCGGAAATATAAAGATACAACAATATTGCAAAAAATCTAGGTGACGATATGATAGTGAAGCTCAAAGCAATTGTACTTAAAGAAACCGCCTTCAACGATGGGCGCATAGTCACCCTGCTGTCTGACGACAGTGGGGTAATTTCTGCTTTTGCGGGTGGTGCGAAGCGTTCTAAGTCCAAGCTGACCGCAACGACAGAGCTGTTTTGCTACTCAGAGTTTACGCTATTCTACAACAACGGCCGCTACTCCATAAACAACGCAGAACCGTTACACCTGTTTTTTGCTTTGCGAAGGGATATCAAAAATTTTGCTCTCGGGTCTTATGTGCTACAGCTTGCACATTTGCTCGCTCCAAAAGAGGAAGGGGGCAGTGACTTTCTAAAGCTAACCCTCAACACACTACAGTATACAATGGATGAACGGCTGCCGCGTGATCTTTTAAAATCGATTTACGAGCTTAGGATACTCACCCTGTCGGGCTTTATGCCGGACCTTGTAGCGTGCGCCGACTGTGGCACGGTGGATGATGACGGTATGTACTTTGATATTGCAGGGGCGACACTTCACTGTCAAAAGTGTAATGGAGAAGAACAAAATCGTTTGTTTTTGCCTGTCGGTGTGCTTGAGAGTATGCGGCATATCGTGTTTTCCGAGGATAAGAAGCTCTTTAAATTCACACTGTCTGACGATGGTATTGCGGCACTTGCTTATGTGTCAGAACTATACACGGTGCATCATCTGGGTGAGCGACCTGCGTCGCTTGAGCTCTATAAGATGTTAGCGGAGGAGCCGACGGACGTCGTGAGTAAAGCAACAGATTAACTGTAACAAATTATTCTATTCGTAAGAAAGGATAAGGGACTATGAACAATCAAACAAGACATAACAGGGTACTGGAGCTGGATAAGGTGCTGGGTATGCTCGCCGAGTGTGCTATCTGCCCTGAAACGGCCGGGCTAGCCCTTGACATAACGCCGTCCATGGAATATGACGACACAATGAAACTACTTTCCGAAACTGCTGAAGCTGCACGGCTTTCGGTGTCCCACGGTTTCCCTCCGATAGCACCGATAGTGAACTGTGATGAACAGTTAAAGCGGGCGGCGGTTGGGGGGAGCATGTCCCTTGGGGAGCTTCTGCGTGTTAAGGAGATACTGTATACCTCAAAGAGTATGGAGGGGTGGTACCGTCAAGCGAGCGGTGAGCACACCTCACTTAGTTACCTGTTTGACTGCCTCTATTCTGATAGGGAGATTGAGGACAGACTGAGCGAGTCAATACTGTCCGAGGAGGAACTTGCGGACAGCGCAAGCCCTGCGCTCATGTCTATACGCCGTAGTATACGTCAGGCAGGGCTTAACATCCGCACAAAACTGGACAGCATGATAAAGTCCCCCACTATCCAAAAGTATCTGCGTGACCCGATCGTAACCTTTCGTAACGGGCGGTTTGTTGTGCCTGTTAAAGCGGAATATCGCAACGAGATAAAAGGTATTGTCCACGGAACATCGGGCAGCGGTATTACATTTTTTATTGAGCCTATCTCAGTAGTGGAAGCTAATAATGAGATAAACGTCCTCACCGAGAAGGAGCGTGAGGAGGTTGCACGTATAATATCCGAGCTATCCGAAATGGTGGGCGAAAAGAGTGAGCAGATTATAGCAGGCTACCACTCTATAATCGACATTGACCTCGTGTTCTGCAAGGCGAGGCTTGGAGAGAAGATGCACGCCATTGTCCCCGACCTTACAGACGACGAAGTAACAGCTCTTAAAGGCGCACGCCACCCGTTAATTGACAGAACAGAAGCTGTCCCCATTGATATCAGCGTGGGCGGCGAATATGACACCCTCGTCATTACAGGTCCAAACACGGGCGGTAAGACAGTTGCCATCAAGACGCTTGGTTTACTGGTGCTTATGAGTATGTGTGGGCTGATGATACCGGCGAGTGATGGAACATCTGTCTCAGCGTATCGGCAGGTGTTCGCTGACATTGGCGATGAGCAGAGCATCGAACAGAGCCTGTCCACTTTTTCGTCCCACATGACTAACATCATCGACATTATAGATAATGCAGGAATAGGCACACTGATACTACTGGACGAACTCGGCGCAGGTACAGACCCTGTAGAAGGTGCGGCGCTTGCGGTGGCGATAATAGAAAAGCTCCGCCGAAATGGCGCAAAAATAGCTGCCACTACTCACTACCCTGAAATAAAGGTATATGCACTGGACACAAAAGGCGTCCAAAATGCAAGCTGTGAGTTTGACGTAGCGACCTTGAAGCCTACCTACCGCCTGATAACAGGCATACCGGGGCGGTCTAATGCGTTCTTGATCAGTGAAAAGTTGGGGCTGAAAGCTGACGTCATTGACAGGGCGAAGGAGTACATCAGCGAGGAAAACAACCGATTTGAAGAGGTTGTTAGCGAGCTGAACGCCACACGTCAAAACCTTGAAGCAGAGCGTGAAAAGGCGGCCCAGACCAGAGAAGAACTGGAACGTATTAAACGTCAGGCAGAGGAAAACGCCAGACTGTTACTGGAAAACACCGAAAAAGAGATAAACAAGACAAAAGAGCGTGCAAAAGTGCTTATCGAGGAGATTCGTGTTAAAGGCGAGATAGTGTTTGAAGAGCTGGACGACCTCCGCCGTAAAAAGGACGCAGAGAACTTCTCACAGATGGTCACACAGGCACGCCAGCAACTCCGAACCGTCATTAAAGAGATGGACGGCGACACAGGCCTTACCTACACTCAGGTGACGAGTGACTACGAACTGCCACGCCCGCTTGTGAAGGGGGACACTGTGTTTGTACGCTCGCTAAACCGTGAAGGGGTGGTTACAGGTCTACCGGAAAAGGGCAAAGTGCAGGTAACAGTAGGACAGATAAGGACAGCTGTATCCCTAGACGAAGTTATCCTAAACGAAAACGCTACTAAGAAGAACTCACCTAAAAAAGAGACCAGAAAAAAAGGTGGAAACATCTCCACTAAAGGTGTTACCTCAAAGTCACAGCGTGATGTCAAAATGGAACTGGACATAAGGGGAATGGATAGCGTAAGCGCCGTTATGGAGTTAAACGCCTTTATTGACAGTGCTGTCCTGAGTGGAGTACCTGTCGTGAGAATTATACACGGTAAGGGCACAGGTGTACTGCGTCAAGCAGTTACCGCTCGCCTGAAAGCGCATAAGAATATAGCCACCTTCAGACTCGGGACTTTCGGAGAGGGTGAATCAGGCGTAACGGTAGCGGAGTTGCGGTAAGCTTTGTAAAGAGTGAAAAGTTATTACGGCGTACCTTTGTATGCTCGCAAATCGAGAGTTTTCTCGGTTGGTCGTGCGGATAGGTACGCCTTGCTTTTTGTGAATATTTCCATATATTACCTCTTGTGTGCAGTGCAAGTTGTTTGCATAGCAATAAAATTTGTGTTATAATAACATAAGTTAAAGGCTTATAACTTTTAGCTGTTGGGGTTCGACATAATCTTCGACAATCAAGAAAGGTACGTCATAACATGAAGAAACATCTTAGAACTGCCTTGATAGTTTCCTGCACTGTAATGCTGGTATGCTCCGCTGTGCTGTTGATACTCGGCAACGTGTATTATGCTGACAGCGACTATATACAGCCCGGTTATGAACTGCATGTCGGGAGTGGTAACAAGGCGGTGTTGCTTAGCGCTGAGAGTAATACACGCACCGACTGGATTGTGGGACTGTTCTCCGAGTTGGGGTACAGTGTGCTAAGGGTTAACTCCTCGGACAGTGCAGTGCTCGATTACGCTGTCACGCTTATCAGACAGCACACCACAGCTGATAGCATATTGTTTACCGCTGCCGACATACACGGTGAAGGTATGGTGAGATATTCGATGGGTAGTAGTGTTATTCCCGAGGGAATAGTGTTTATAAGCCCCACGTTTGACATGAAAAAAGCTATAGATGACGGCGTGTACAGCTGTGCATATGTCGGTGCTTTCCCTACACTTATAATAGGGGATACCGGTAACACATTTGTCTCAACCGACACGCTTATTGACATGTATAACCTGTTAAGCGGTGACACCCTATCGCCCACAGGGCGACCGCTTGAGTCTACCAAGAACGGTGTAACACTTCTGATTTCCCCCGGCGCAGTCATAGCGGATGGCGCACCAAACCCGGACTTTATGACACATCTTGCAGGTTGGATGCATAACAATCTACAGGTGAGTGAGGTTATACATGGGGATGTCTTGCTAACTGTGGCGTTGTTCTTGATGGTTATTGCAGGGCTGTCGCTTCCTGTGTTTGCAGTGCTGTTGTTTATGCATGTTGCCGAGAGAGTAAATAGTAAGGTTATCAGCTACGCTGTGATTACAACCTATCTAAAGAGCCCCACCCTTTTCTTACTGTCCCGACTTGCCACTTGGGTGCCGGCTGTTATACTTACCGCTGTTTTGTACACCGTTATGACGGTCGCTTCATTACCTTACACGGCGTTTGGCAAGCTGTTTATAGCATTTTTGATGTCCGCCTCTGCTTCGGTGCTGTTGTTTTATCGTTTAGGACTTACCCCGGGTATGGAGGGGAAACCGACTGACACAGCAAGTCCGCTCAAGGTTTCCGCAGTAGTACACTCTTTTGGAGTGACGGCTGTGGTTATGGCTGTGACGGTGGCTTTGGGGTACAGTGGATTTTATGCTTTCTCGGTGGACGGTGAGCGTCTTGTGATATTCGCTGTATTGTTCTTACTGTTTGCACTACTGTTTACGGTGTTTGACCACGACTATACAGTAGCGGTAACAGGGCGACTGTCCGTGTCTACAGCTCTCGTCGTGTTTGTGATACCCTATCTACCGCTACTGATACTTGTGGGGCTACCTGTACTACTCGGCAATCTACCTATGGCTATCGCAATGCTAAAGTGTGTGGTAAACTTTGTTATAGCGGTGCTTATCGGTAGAACGGTTTACTGTATCTGCTCCTCCTCGCTTTACTCCTCCATATGCAGTGCGCTGTTTATGGCGTCGTTCTTGGCTTTCTACAGCTATGTTTAGTTGCGGTATCTTGACCTGTAACTATTAAAGATATCACTTCTCTTGAGGTGAAACGGAGCAACAACGATGAGCGTTTAAGCATCAACTCCTATTACTGTTGGATTTCTGACTATGTTTTTCCCAAACACTCTCTGCAAAATACTTCCAACCGACGAAAATAATAGCTGAATTTAACCGTATTTTATTCTGTGGTTAGATACCGGTTTAAAGGAAGGTACTTATGGATTACTATGTTTACATCAAAAAGGCGGTAGTGGGGGTGTGTATCTCCCTTCTATCTGTCGGAATAATAATGCTTGCTCGGATGTCCGAAACGTGGACAGAACTTTTCTACTCAAACGGTATTTACAACTACATACGGAGGGCGATATCGTACATAAGCGGACTATTCCCGTTCTCGCTAGCTGAGATTGTGCTGTTAGTGCTTGTGGTGGGGATAGTGGCATACTTTACTGTGAAAATCACAAAAGCGATTAAGGGCGACAAGTTTAAAACTGTTGTAGGGGTGGCTGACGCCACGTTATCCATCTTGACGGACATTTTCGTGGCAGTTTCCGTGGTTATATTGGCTTTTTGCATACTGTGTGCCCCAAACTACTACAGAGAGAGCTTTGCGGACAGTGCAGGTTACAACGTGACAGACACCACTTCGGCGGAACTAAGCAGGATGACCACAGCGCTTGCCTTACAGCTTAACAGCTTAGCCGAGCAGGTGGAGTTTGACGAAGAAGGTGAGTTGCTTGTTGGTATGAAGATGGGAGAGGTGTCCGAGATGGCACTGGTTGGCTTTAACAGTTTAGGCGAGGAGTACTCGATGGCGGAGTCGTATGTAGAGCCTAAGAGTATGATGTTTTCGACTGTTATGTCCTATTTTAGATTAGCAGGCTTCTACTTTCCGTATACCACCGAGCCGAATATAAACACCGCTATGCCGATGCAGGAGATACCTTCCACCATGATGCATGAGCTTACCCATACAGTGGGGCATATGCGAGAGGATGAGGCGAACTTTGTGGCTTTTTTAGCGTGCCGAGAGTCAGAGATGCCGGAGTTTAAGTATAGCGGTTATCTGCTTGCGTTTAATCACTCGATAAGCGCCCTTTATTCTGCGGATACTGAACTGTTTAACGAAGTATATGCGCTACTGTCCCCGACAGTGCGGAAGAGCATGACAAACAGTTCAGAATACTGGAAACAGTTTGAGACGCCATTAGCTGAAGTGTCCGAGGCGATAAACGATACATACTTAAAAGTGAACAATCAGACAGACGGTACACGCAGTTACGGCAGGGTGGTAGATCTACTTATCGCCGAACACCGTGACAACCAAATGAACGGGAAGAAGTTTTAGCCTCCATGTGCAAAAAGATACACAGCTTTACGCTTTAGCAGTTAGCTGTTTGTATTGGTTTTAGTGTAAAATGAACAGGAAGGCGGTGACACTATGAAGCTATCCGACTTTGAAAGATGGCATCCTTTTGATAATCTGGCTAGAATGTACCACTTTGATAAGGTGGAGCATGGCATAGAGCTTACTGTTAAGCTCAAAATAGCGCAGGGGTACGGTGATAAAGACTCGGCTAGACAGTTGCAGATTTCTTTCAGTAGATATAGCTCGTACATGGTGACGGACGAGAGTTACAGCGATGGTTTTTGGTCGAGTGACCCGACTGACGTTTGGACATTTTATCGCAGTTACGATTCGCCGTACATCAACTACCTGAAAGAAAGCAGTATGTTGTTTGCTGACACAGTAAAGAATGCCACCCACTATGCTTTTGTTACAACCGAGTCGGTGGTGCATGTTGTAAGCGACGTGCCACCCTTTTTAAGCCAAGCAAGCCATACCGGCCTAATGCGTCGCCAGTAGTATTGTTTGACATCATTGTAGCGGCATAACAAGTTAGCCTTTGAATGTTTTGACACGGTCGAAGGTTAGCAATTGATTTAAGATGTGAGGTAAAAGTATGAAATGCCGTGTACTTTTGTTATTGATGTTATCTGTCTTGCTTGCTGTGACTTCTGTGGCGGCCGCACCGCATGACGAGTTTGCTACTGTTTCGGAGGAGACAACCGATTATATTGGGGCTGTGGCAGGAGCGGACGGATACATTGGTACAGTGGTGCTAAACACAGAGGGGTACAATGTCTCCCTCGCCACCCGAAGCACGATTTTGAGCTATATGTACGACTACTATGAATCGCTCGCTCACCTGTATCAAGGTGACCCGACTGTGTATTTCGCGGAAGGTAACGATAATTTTGCGGCGGTGGATTATGCTGTGTGGGAACTAATGTATATGTTTAGAGCCATGCAGAATAATTATCTAACTCTGGACAGTTACCACTGCACTATGGAGGTCATCGATTATACCGAGACGGAAGAATACACAGAAGTGACGCTGAATGAAACCATTGAGCAGTATTTCACTCATACTGACGGAGCGTGTACAGAGCAGGTCAATATACTTCACACCTTTCGCATTAAGCATAGTGAGGGGTATGCAAAGATAGTTTATCACTACATAGACAACCGCTTTTACGAGTACTTCATCGAAGTGGTCATGGACGACCCT
>CAYJIK010000007.1:20342-50561 GCA_964370205.1 uncultured Oscillospiraceae bacterium
TACGCTACAGGACGTTCTCCTTCCTGGGCAGGGGTGGAAGAGTTCTACCAATATGCGCAGACCAATAGCGGTTACGGTATGGTGACTATCCCCGATGCGCCGTACCTTTCAGGCGAAGTGGGGGACATACTGCAAATGGGCTTCAAAGATGAATGGCTACACACAGTGGTAATCGGCGAAGTTGTAAAAGACGACGACGGTAACGTCATTGACTATCTCATATACTCAAACACTGCCGACCAAGCGTTGTACCCTGCTTCTGCGTATCCGTACACTATGCATAGGATTATAAAGGTTGTCGGTTATAATGAGTGATGTTGTCTGCCCCCCTCGATACTGTAACAGCATCTGCGATTTTTCACGTTTTCGGAGTTTTGTACAAAATTATTACATTTTGATTTTTAGTGTATAAACCCCTTTTATTTAAAGGGGTTTTGTAGTATAATTTTATGATAGATAAGAAATAGATTTTAACTATGAAAGGTGGGAATGAAACGTGCTGAAAGCGGTGGTTTGCACGGCGTTTCAGTGTGTTACATGCTATGAATAGAATAAAAATTACGATAATGGACTCTACTTATGTTATTACAACCTCGGAGGAGGAGAGCTACCTACATGACCTCGCTTCTAAACTAAACAATCAGCTTCAAGAGATGATGGAAAACAATACAAGACTATCTCTGACCGACGCACTTGTGCTCTGCTCTATAAACTACCTTGACCTGAAAAACAGGAGCGAAGAATCAGCTGACAACATGAGAAGTCAGCTAGCCGAGTATCTCGAAGATGCCGCCCGTGCTCGTATAGAGCTTGAGGAGGCAAACCGAGAGGTGCTTAAACTAAAGAGAAGCCTCGAAGCACTGTCGGGCAGTGAACATGCGTAAGCTACCGGAAATTCTTGCGCCTGCCGGTAACTTTGAAAGCCTTGTAGCGGCGGTGCAGAGCGGAGCGGACGCTGTTTACCTTGGTAGTTCGGGTTTTAACGCAAGAGCGTCAGCGGCGAACTTCCACGGAGATGACCTCAGGCGTGCCTGCGACTACTGCCACAGCTTTGGCGTTACTGTCTACCTCACTGTCAATACGCTTGTGTACGACCGTGAGTTTAACGAGCTTGCTGAGGTGCTGAAAACAGCGGCATTGTCCGGGGTGGACGCTATCATTGTGCAGGATATGGCTGTTTTGCAAGTGGCGAAGCAGATGATACCTGATATGGAGCTTCACTCGTCCACGCAGCAGTCCATCACAGAAAAGCGGTCACTTTTGACAGCGGCAAAACTCGGCTTTTCGAGGGCGGTGGTGGCTAGAGAGTTGTCAAAGGCTGAACTGAAAGAACTGGTTAACGATGAAATTGAAGTGGAGGCGTTTATACACGGAGCACACTGTATGAGCGTTTCGGGACAGTGTTATATGAGCCTGTTCCTAGGTGGAAGAAGCGGGAACAGAGGTAACTGCGCCCAACCATGTCGATTGCCTTTTAAGGTGGGGAATGACGCAAAAGCACTTAGCGGATACGCTCTGTCTCTTAAGGATATGTCAGTGGTGGAGCGTGCAGGCGAGTTTGCGGAAATCGGAATAGCCGCCCTTAAAATTGAGGGACGACTTAAAGGCCCACGCTATGTGTCGACAGCAGTCACCGCAGTGGGGGACAGTCTGGATGGCAAAACCCCTGACATGAACCTACTCCGCAACGTGTTTTCAAGGAGTGGCTTTACATCAGGCTACTTTGACGGTAAGCTTGATCGCTCTATGTTTGGTGTCCGCAGGGCAGAAGACATCACAAGCTCTAAACAATCGGCGACAGAATACACACCCACCGAGGAGCGCACCCCCTTAGCAACTCCGATAACGAAACAGTACGAAGTAAAACCATTTACATTTACAAAGCCAAAAAAGCAAAAAAACACCACCCCAAAACTAAGAGCAAGGTTTCCTGCACATCAAATGCTGTCCACTGACCTATGCGAGCAGTTCGAGCGGATAACCATGCCGCCTACACAGCTACTTAAAGCTATAGAAAAACGGATGATATCGGTAGAAAAGGCGCAGGTGGAGATACCGAGGATAATGTTCCTCGGTGACGAAGAACGGCTGATGCCTACACTTAAGAAGCTACACTCGCTGGGTGTGGCTTACGGTGTTGTAGGGAGTTTAGGGGCAACCTCTTTACTTACCGAGCTTGGTATGAAATCGGTGGGTGGTTTTTCGCTCAACATCACAAACTCGCTCAGTCTAAAGACGTATGCCGAATTGGGGCTGTGTGAAGCGGAACTGTCTGTGGAGGGGCATATAAAAGACCTGTCCGCTGTCAGTGGAGATATAAAAGTAGGGGTTATCGGTTACGGTCATATACCTGTAATGGCACTCCGAAACTGTCCCAATAAATCGGTGAACGGTTGCGCTGAGTGCAAAAACCGAAACGGCAGTGCGTTTTTGACGGATAGGATGGGTAAGCAGTTTAAACTCTCCTGTAATTCGGGGTTTTGTGAAGTGTTTAACCCTGTGCCGTTATACATGGGTGACAAGCCTGAAAACCTTCGTGGGTTTGACTTTGCTACCCTCTATTTCACAGGTGAAAGTAGGCAGAGATGCGAGGAGGTCACAAGGTTATTTGCACAGTCACAACCGCTTAAAGGTGATTTTACCCGAGGCGTGTACCTAAAAGGACTTAGTAAGACGTAGTGATTTTGTGGAACAATTTTGACAGTGTTTGACACATATATTGAAAGGACTTACACAGAGTGGAGCAGTTGTTGATAAAAAAAGTGAGAGAGCAAGCAGTTACCCCTACCCGTGGTAGTGTGGAAAGTGCAGGACTGGATATATCCGCCTGCATAGATGAGCCGTTTACGCTTGAACCGTGGCAAAAAACATTGATACCGACAGGTATAGCGGTGGCGTTACCCAGTGGGACGGTGGGGCTTATGTGCGGTCGTAGCGGACTTGGCACAAAGTTTGGCGTTTCACTCTCAAACGGCGTGGGAGTGATAGACAGCGACTATAGAGGCGAACTGCATGTAGGTCTGGTAAACCGCAGTGACACCCCCTACGTAATAAAACCGTCCGAGAGGATAGCACAGCTGCTTGTCGTCCCGATTATGCTACCTACTGTGGTTCTAACGGACAGTTTAGACGAAACAGAGCGCGGGGAAAATGGTTTAGGCTCTACGGGACGAAATTAGTTTGAAATAAGATTTCGGAACAGCAGTTTTGTTCTCTTCGGCACGGACTCAGTTTTTTGACATGTTAACGATATGCTTAAAAATGCAAAATTTTCAGCGAGGACTCGCCGTTAAAGTGTTATGTGCAAATATAGTGCGAATAATAATAAAAACCCTATAAAAAATGAAAAGAAACGCATAAAGGTAAAGCCTAACTGATAGTGCTTTAACTGTGTGTGTCGGATATGAATATGGATATAGTTTTAGCGTCAGCTTCACCGAGAAGGCGAGAGCTGATGAGATATATAACAGACAACTTCACAGTGGTAACGTCTACAGTGGACGAGTCGATAGTAACAGAACAGTCGGCGGATAAACTGGTTGAGCGCCTTGCGGTGCTAAAAGCGGAAGAGGTTGCAAAGCATTACCCGAACAGCGTTGTTATAGGCGCTGACACAGTGGTGGTGTGCGATGACACAGTACTCGGCAAACCCACCGACAAAGCGGACGCTACAAGGCAACTACGGATGCTGTCAGGGCGTGCCCACAGAGTGCTCACAGCGGTAGCGCTGTGCTACTCCGGCAATACCGAAAGCTACGTGTCCGAGAGTTTTGTGGAGTTCTATCCACTGTCGGACAGTGAGATAGATCGGTATATAGATAGCGGCGAGCCAATGGACAAGGCAGGAAGCTACGGTATCCAAGGGAAAGGAGCACTGTTTATCAAGAGGATAGAGGGTGACTTCTATTCTGTGATGGGGCTACCGTTAAGTTTTGTGAACAGACGGTTAAAACAGCTGTTTTTGGCCTTCTAATACTTGCCAAAAAGTCGAAAAACGTGTTATATTTAAAAGAACATAAAATTGAATGGAGCGAAGAAAAATGTTTTCATTTTCTAAAGATATAGGTATAGACCTCGGCACCGCTAACACCCTGATATTTATGAAGGGTAAGGGCATTATAATGAGAGAACCCTCAGTTGTGGCGGTGGACACCAAGACAGACACCGTGCGCTACGTTGGTAACGACGCTAAAATCGTAATAGGTAGAACACCGAGCTCTATAGTAGCGGTCAGACCGCTTAAGGACGGTGTTATAGCTGACTTTGATATAACAGCGAGTATGCTACAGATATTCATCAAGAAGGTGTGTGGTAGCATACTGTTTGCACGCCCCAGAGTTATCATTTGTATACCATCGGGCGTTACCGAAGTTGAGCGCAGGGCGGTACGTTCGGCGGCGATCAAGGCGGGAGCACGTCAGGTGGCTATCATAGAAGAGCCAATGGCGGCGGCTATCGGCGCAGGGCTACCTGTTGCTGAAGCTACAGGCAGTATGGTTGTTGACATCGGCGGCGGTACCAGTGAGGTTGCTGTTATATCGCTTGGTGGTATAGTTACTGCTAAGAGCATCCGTGTCGGTGGTGATGAATTTGACTCCTCCATCATACAGTATATAAAGCGTAGATTTAACCTGCTAATTGGTGAAAGAACAGCTGAGGAGATCAAGATAAAGGTAGGTTCTGCCTGCGAATATGAAGACGAAGAGCCTATAGACATTAAAGGTCGTAACCTGCTTGACGGTCTACCAAAGAATATCTCCATACACCCACATGAGGTGAGAGAAGCGCTTGTAGACCCCATTTCCTCCGTTATAGAAGCGGTCAAAAGCACTCTAGAGCGTACCCCCCCGGAACTTGCTGCTGATATCATCGACCACGGCATAGTGCTCACAGGTGGTGGTGCACTTCTACGTGGGTTGGACAGGCTTATTTCCAAGGAGACCGGCATAATGGTGCGTATAGCGGAAGATCCGCTCGACTGCGTAGCAATCGGCACAGGTAGAGTGCTTGACAGCATGGACAGTCGCCTGAGAGAGGTGCTGGCAGAGGACGACAGAAAGAGATAGTATGCAGTGAAAGCATTCTTTAGCAGTATAAGGTTTAAAGTGTTTTTTGTTATATCGGTGGTGCTGATATCGTTCATGGTACGTGCCGCTTGGGAGGAAGACTCCGCCGGTTTTATTAAAAAGACGGTGGGTGTGGTTGTCACGCCCATAACCACTGTAACTACGAACATTAACAACGCTTTTTCCGACTTTTTCGGTGGAATATCTGACATGTTCACAATGGCAGAGGAAAACACTGCCTTAAAACAAGAAATTATAGAGCTCAATAATAAGCTTGTGGAAATGGAACGGCTTGAAACCGAGAACAAACAGCTAAGAGAGTATCTGGGCATTAAAGAGAACAACGAAGATTTTGAAATAGTCACGTCCCTAGTCGTGGGACGAGACAGCACGGAACGTTTCTTTTCCTTCACCATAGACCGAGGCTCTATACACGGTGTGTCGGTGGGCGACCCTGTCATAAGCTCGTTCGGGCTGATAGGCGTTGTGGCGGAAACGGCTCTTGTGAATAGTACAGTGCATACGATACTTGACCCTAATGTGAATGTTGGTGTTATTTCGGTGAGAAACGGTGAGGTGGGTTCTACAGGTGGAACCGCTACGCTGTCACTGGAGAATATGCTCGAAGTGTCCTACCTGCCACGTGACTCGGAGATTATAGTAAATGACATTATGGTGACTTCAGGTATCGGAGGCTTTTTCCCAAAGGATCTGATTGTTGGGCAGGTTAAAGAGGTTGCGACGGAAAGTCACGGCCTTTCGCAGTACGCTGTTGTAGAGCCACTTGGTGATGTGCGCAATGTGAAAGAGGTAATGATTATCACCGACTTTGACGGTAAACACTCTAACGTCTTGCAGGAAGCTGAAAGCGGTGAACCTGCTGTGGAGTAATGATAAGGCAGAGGTTGACAGCGCAGAAAGGTGGTAATACTCTATGGATCAGAAAGCGTTTAAACTTGCTATGCTTAAACACGCCACCTACACGGCTATCCTGATACTGCTGTTTTCTTTTCAAGTGACCCCCGGACTGTTTTGGATAAACTATGTCGGCCCCACACTTGTGATACCTTTTGTGGTGTCGGTCGCATTTTGTGAGGGGGAGCTTGTGGGCGGTGCTTATGGACTGTTTGCAGGACTACTTTGTGATAGTCAGAGCAGTGCCATATTCGGGATACTTAGTCTGTGGTTGATGTTTTGCGGCATAGTGGTCGGACTTCTTGAAATATACTTTTTGAGACGAGGGTACAGAAATGTCTGTGTGAGCTGTTTTGTTATTGCATTCGGCTATCACAGTCTGCTGTACTTTCTTATTTACGGCATGTGGAACTATGAAAACAGTTTTGTGTTATACACGACGCAGTCGCTGGGTGCTATGATTTACACAGTGGCGGTGTCGCCTTTGATATACTACCTATACCAAAAGGTATGGAAGTATTTTGCTGATAAGGAAGGCGAAGAAGCGTAACGCTATCAGACCTTTAAGGTTTGATATAGAGGTGAATGGATTTGAACAAACGTCAAAATTTTAGAATTATTGCCGTTTCGCTGGTGTTTTTAAGTATAATGATGGTGTACGGCTTTAGGCTTATGGATTTGCAGATGGTGCTGGGCGAAAGCTACCTAGCCGCTCAAAATCAAGGGTCGGTGCGGACTCAAACCACTGTAGCGGCACGCGGTGAGATAGTGGACAGAAACGGCACATCGCTCATCTATAACGAGATAGGTTACAATGTCGAGTTTGACCGAGCCATGATGACGGAAGGTATAAACAATGACGATATCCTCTGGCTTACCGATATTTTTCGTGAACATGCCCACACTTGGCTTGACACGTTGCCGATATCGACAACCTCACCCTTTACCTTTAGCGACAACGAAACAGAAGTGTCTGCGCTTAAATCCTTCCTCGGCATAGAGAACTACGCTGACGCTGAAGATGCTATGCATTGGCTGTCCGAACGTTACCAGCTTGGGGAGTACTCCGACATAGATGCACGCACTATAGCAGGTATACGCTACGGCATGGAGAGGGGTAATTTCTCCATGTCTACCAGATATATTTTTGCTCTTGACATTGAACTCGAGCTTGTTATATACCTAAGTCAGATAAGCGGTGAGCTGGAAGGGCTTACGCTTGTAGAAAGTCCCGTTCGTGAATACTCCTACCCGGAAGCCGCTCCTCATGTACTTGGGCATATATCCCCGATTTTTGCAAGTGAACTGGAATATTATCTGGAAAAGGGATATCAGCGCAACGAGCTAGTCGGTGTGAGCGGTATAGAACGAGCGTATGAGGACGTGCTGAAAGGTCAAAACGGTGAAACGACCGTGCATCTTAACGCCGCAAACGAGGTTATAGACATTGTAGAAACGCTACCTCCACAGCCGGGCAACACTGTGCAGTTGACACTTGACATAGAACTCCAACAAACCATAAGCAAAGCTCTCGAAGACCAAATAGCATACCTTAACGAGTATGCACTTCCGGGCGAAGGCAAAGAAGCGGACGCTGGTGCGGCAGTGGTGGTGGACGTGCAGACAGGGGAGATACTGGCGATGGCAACATATCCCTCCTACGACGCAACCCGCTACAACGCTGACTATTCCGCCCTAAACAGCGACCCACTGACGCCACTGTTCAACAGAGCAACACAGGGAATCTACTCCCCAGGCTCAATTTTCAAGCCCTCCGTTTCAGTTGCAGGACTGTCCGAAGGCGTGATAAACAGCCTGTCCACAGTGAGCTGCCAAATGGTGTATGACTACTACCCCAGTTATCAACCTACCTGCCTCGGATACCACGGTAACATCACTGTCACAGAGGCACTCCGCCACTCCTGTAATGTGTTCTTCTATGATACAGGCAGACTCCTAGGTATGGAGAATATCAACTCCTACGCAAGGGCGCTGGGGCTTGGTATATCGACAGGTATAGAAATCCCCGAGTATATAGGCTTTCAAAATGACGAAAGCTCAACAAACCCCGGTGACGTTTTACAGGCTGCGATAGGCCAGCTCAACAACGGATACACTCCGATACAGTACGCAAACTACGCCGCAACATTGGCTAGAAAAGGCGAACTTAAAGAACTGACGCTGGTGAAGTCCATAACCGACTTTGGCGGTGAAGAAGTGTTATACAGTCACACACCACAGACTGTTGACAACAGTGATATTATTAACGTTTCGGACATTTCAGCGTTTGACACTGTTATAGGCGGTATGGTGGAGGCGTCTCGGATAGGGACGGCGGCCTCCTACTTTGGATACAACGTGTTCCCGATAGATGTAGCGTCTAAGACAGGCACACCGCAGACCTCGCAGTATGATAACTCGACTTTTATAGCGTTTGCGCCTGTTGATGAGCCAAAAATTGCGGTGGCGGTGGTTATAGAAAACGGCTGGCACGGCTATACAGGTGCACCTGTGGCAGTTACAGCGTTTGAAGAAACGCTCCTGTCCGACGGCGAATACTCCATCGGTTACGAGGCTCCTACCCCCGAGCCAACCTACACCCTCCCGATACCATCAAACAGCGAGACCACCGAGGTTAGTGAGCCCACCACAGTACAGCAACCGTAGCGTAAGATTTAAGTGAGCGTCATAGGAAAGGTGAGAATTTGATATGTCGAAAGTGATATCGCTAACAGGGGTAAAAACCACGGAATGTGCAGCTATCTCGGTAGCGCTTGGACTTTCCATTGCAAGGCAGGGTGAAAGCGTGCTACTGCTTGAAGTCGGAGGTGAGCGTGCCATTGATTTAATTCTCAGTGTTCAGGATAGGGTGCTGTTTGATATATCTGACGTGCTTGCAGGCAGTTGTAAACCGATAAAGGCGGTTGTGGGCGGACACAAGTCGGGCCGTGGTGTCCTTCACTACATGCCGGCACCGATATCAGATGGGTATTTGCCAAACACTGTGCGGTTTAGCATGCTTGTGAGTGCGCTCTCAAAGGTTTACGGGCATATTATTATCAGCCTGACAACCGAGAGTGTCCCCTTACTGCGCTCAGTAGCGCCAGCCGCTACTCAGAATATATTGATTGTACCTATGAACGAATTTGCCTTGCGATATACATCGAGCCTTGTGGACGTGATTTCTGAAGGTGACTCTGCATTTATACTCACCGACTATGCCGAGGGTCAGTTGGACATATTGGGTAACCTCGACGATATTATTGACACGGTGGGGGTAAGACTGTGTGGTGTGATACCGGGGGGCAAGCTGAAACTCGCACAAGCCGCCTATCTTCCAAAAACAAAACAACAGACTGCAATAGACAGAATTGCAGGTCGGCTAATGGGGGACAATGTACCGCTTAGGTTGAAATAGATAATTCCCGTTGTTAAAAGTGAAAATGCTGTGACGTAATTTTTATAATGCACATGAACGTATGGGGCGATACTATGTGGTTACCCGAAACGAGGAGAAAATCCAAGTTTTCGGGCAGTCACATAGCACCGCCCCTACGTTGTTTTATCAGTTCAATAAACTTCTTTTGGTTACGTCACAGCACTTTTTTCACAGGAGAATAACGATGAACCCGAGTGGGAAAAGCAGGTTAACTATCACACTCATCAAGGGCGGTCGTTGTACAGACAGGGAATGAATTGGGGGATAGCCTACACGCAGAAGTGCTGTAGTTTCGCAGCATGGAGGATATGAGATAATACCCTTCCATCCTGACCATTTGTGTTGTTGGCTCGAATGATGTTTCGGCACACGAGGCTAAAACACCGGTGTTTGCGGCGGCACCTCGGCGGCCGTCAAACGGCAGTATGGTATTAGTCGTTCTGTTACAGCCACACATAGTTAAACGCTCCTTTGCAAACTTATAGTTTATAGTATGCGTCATCTTGCTTTTGTGTGAAAGCGTTGTGAAATATATTGTAAATGCCGAAGTTGTATGGCAATCGAAAATAAACAGCTCAAAACCTTAAGTGGTTTTGGGCTGTTTAGACTGTAAAAAAATCACTCAAAAAAACAAAATCTATTTTATTTGACCGGAGGGAATGGGGGTTTGGGGGCAAACCGCAAGGTTTATCCCCCATTCAGATAACCCCGCCGTGCGGGCTTCAGCTTGACAAAAATGTCTTTTGACAAGCTGAAGCCCAAAACCTTTAAAGGTTTTGGGCTGTATCCAACTAATCGTTAGTCTTTTTGGGGGCGTGTGGGCAACCGCCACCCGAGTGAGGGCAACCTATGCATTTACTGCCCTTTTTCTTTTCAATAATCACCTTTGCAATAGCCGCTACAATGATGATAGCAATTACGCCTAGAATAATAAAATCGCCCATAAAAACCTCCTGTTGTACAATGCCTCTAAAGCATTTACTATAAAGAGAAGATGTCTCCTTATAGTATGAGCTTTAATTTTTATGTTTTCCCTAGCCAAACTGCATAGAGGAAAGAGCATATCTGAAATCCTAACGGTCAAAAATCTATGCCTTAACCTTCTGTGCGGACATCAGCTTTTCCGCTGATTTCTTTTCGCCCTTAACTACAAGGTAACCGACGTATGCTATCATAGCCACTACAGCTATCAGACCGGGTAGAAACGCTACGCCCAGTGCGCCGGTTGTGAACAGTGTTCCGAACTGGTATGTAAAGAACGCTATCACATACGCAACGCCGAACTGAAGCGCTATACCGCCCATCAGCCACTTGCCGTTTTCCATCTCCGAGTTCATCGCTCCGATAGCGGCGAAGCAAGGAGGAGTGTAAAGGTTGAACATCAAGAATGCGAGTGCGGCGATGGAGGTAAGCCCCATGGTTGCAGCTATCTCGGATTCGCCACCGACTATCTCAAGTGCGTCAACGTCTATAAAGTTTGTGATTGCGTACACAACAGCAAGTGTACCAACAACATTTTCCTTAGCAATAAAGCCTGTGATTGAAGCCGCCGCAAGTTGCCATACACCAAGACCCAGTGGCACCATCAGTATCGCAAACGGAGCAGCGATTGTTGCCAGAATGCTTGTGTGTTGTGCATTTTCCGCTACTACGTTAAAGGACATATCAAATGTCTGCATGATATGTACAGCAGCGTTACAGAGAAGGATAATTGTTGCCGCTTTGATAATAAATGCCTTTGCTCTTGAGAACATGGAAACTGTTGCTTTCCAAATACTCGGGAACTTGTACTCAGGCATCTCCATGATGAAGAAGCTCTTAGCATTTTTCTCGCCTGTAATGCGTACAGTGATAAATGCTCCCAATATAACAACTACAATGCCGATAAAGTACATTAGTGTGGTAACCCATGATGCTCCACCGAAGAATGCTCCTGATATCAGCAGTATGACGGGAACTTTCGCACCACAGGGGATAAACGGTGTGAGCATAGCGGTTGTTCTGCGCTGACGCTCGTTTTCGATGGTACGTGTCGCCATAACGCCGGGAACCGCACAGCCTATACCTACGACCATAGGTATTATGGACTTACCGGAAAGACCAACGCCTTTTAAGAATCTGTCCATAACTGTTGCGACTCTCGCCATGTAGCCGCAGTCCTCAAGCAGTGCAAGCAGGAAGAACAGCACCATGATGAGCGGTAGGAATCCGACAACCGCACCAACACCGCCTATGATACCATCAAGCAGGATGGAGGATAGCACTTCTGATGTGCCTGCAGGGATCATTCCTTCAACAAGTCCGTAGAAAGCTTCTATCCAAGCGCCGAACATATCGGCAAAGTATGGACCTACGATATTCTGAGATATTGTGAAAACCAGCCACATGACACCGGCGAAAATCGGTATACCAAGCCACTTGTGAGCTACAACTTTGTCAATAGAATCTTGAAATGTAGCTTGATTGCTCTTGCTCTTGCGATTTTCGACAGCTGTAACAATCGCCTTAACCTTTTCAAAGCGCTGCTTGTCGGCGTTCTCTACTGCGGTTTTATCGCTCATGTCCACATCACCTGTTGTGAACGGCGCAGTCTGAGTTTGACCCTTTACAGAGACAGCAGCAGAAATCAACTTGTCAAGACCGTTATCTTTTGCAGAGGTAGAAACTGTTTCGATTACAGTGCAACCCAATTCCTTTGATAGCCTTGCAACATCAATGGTAATACTCTTTTTCTGGTTAAGGTCACTTTTGTTAAGTGCAACTACCACGGGCACCCCAATTTCAAGAAGCTGTGTGGTGAAAAATAAGCTACGGCTTAGGTTTGTTGCGTCAACTATGTTGATTATAACATCAGGGCTTTCGTTTAGAACGAAATCTCTTGTGACGTTTTCCTCCGATGTAAACGGCGACATAGAATATGCGCCCGGTAGGTCGACTGCGATAACATCAGAGCCGCTTGCGTTGTACTTAGCTTTGATTGGACCTTCTTTTTTCTCAACTGTTACACCCGGCCAGTTTCCGACACGCTCAACTTTACCTGTTATTTCATTAAAAAGCGTTGTCTTACCGCTGTTCGGGTTGCCTGTTAGTGCTAGTTTCATAAACACCATCCTCAATTTAATATTTATTATTTTTAGTTAGAGATAACTAACTAAAAGGTGTGCCAACTTTATAACGGCAAATAGGGACTGATTGGAGTAACCTGAACGGTAGGGTTACTAAATCAAAATAACTTCTGCCAGTTCACGGTCTATGCTATATCTTGCATCTTTGATAGAAACCACATAGTTGTCAGATACTGTGGAAATGACAGTAAGCGGTTCACCTTCGTAGCAACCAAGGGTGAACAGAAAGCTCTTCATTTTTTCATCTGCCTCGATAGATTTTACAATATATTCTTTACCTAGAGTGGCAGAGGTTAGGTTAGTGGCGACCATAAAAAATCAACTCCATTTTCAAAACTCTTGAGTTAGCCCAGAATTACTACGTTGATTATATACTGTTTGGCATAGCATGTCAATACAAAACAGAAGTTTTGTTAACATTAACTAACCAAACTTTGAAAAAACAGTAAACAGGGTAGATGACTACTGCGCCATGTGAATTATTGTGAAACAGAAAGTGTGCAAATGGCTAATTTTCACACCAAGTTCTTAAAAGGTATTTGTTTTGTCTTGTTTATTGCAAGTGGTTGTGGTAATATTATAAACACGGCTAAAAATAATAGAGTTATAATAATGTATATATTACGGCAATTCAGCTAGTTAGCACCATTCCAAACGGCAAAGAAAGGTAAGGGTACACATGAAAGAGCAGTTTTTACGTGAAAACATCGGTGACGGTGTTCACTTTTCGGTGATTACCGACAGCAAATTTAAGTCGAACCGCCTTACAATAAACTTTATAGTACCACTGGCACGAGAAACGGTAACAGGTTACGCACTGCTACCGTGGTTACTCCGTAAAGGCCACCGAGATGAAGGCGGTTACATGGGGCTAAACCGCAAACTTGATAACCTTTACGGCTCGTCGCTTATGACAGGTGTGGAGAGTGTTGGTGGTCATCAGATAGTGTCGCTCACCATGCAGTCACTTGACGACCGATACGCAATGAAGGGCGAGGAGTTGCTCAAACAGTCCGCTGAACTGCTGCTACATCTAGCGTTTGAGCCGGACATAAAAGATGGTAGTTTTGACGAGGAGCATTTTAAGCTTGAGAGTAGATTTCTCCATGACACCATAACGGCGGAGATAAACGACAAGATAAGTTACGCTTACTTCTCGATGAAAAAGGAGATGTGGGGTGATCACCCATTAGCACTTCGCAAGTACGGCTACACCGAAGACCTAGCTGACATGACAGCAAAGTCAGCGGCAGACTTCTATTACAGCCTACTTGAAAACGCCACTATTGAGATTATGCTAACCGGCCCCGCCAAAAGCGACGCCATCAAACAGACGCTAAAGGACATGCTTGCAAAAGTCAAGCGCTCACCTAAGCCGATGGCAAAGGTGGAACTACCCCCTATGCGTAATGGTGTCAATAATGTAGTGCGTGAGATGGATATTGTACAGGCAAAGCTCAGCATGGGCTTTAGAGTGCCACCGCAGACAGACAGAAAAGCCATAACCGCCATGAAGGTTGCGAACCTTGTATACGGCGGTTCGGTAGCGTCTAAACTGTTCCTTAATGTACGTGAGCGACTATCCCTTTGCTACTACTGCTCGTCACAGTACGACAGACTCAGCGGTATGCTGTCAGTGAACAGCGGCGTGGAGCTTGCGAAAGTGGAGGAAGCAAAACAGGAGATTTTACACCAACTTTCTCTGTTGAAAGAAGGGGATATCACTGAGGAGGAACTCACCGCCGCAAAACTCAAGATGAAGAACTCACTGCGTGGGGTGTCCGACTCTACAGGAGCACTGGAAAGCTGGTATATTGTCCAGATAATCTCAGGGGAAATCACAGCTCCTACCGGCGAGTTTGAACTCATAGACAGTTTAACTGCTGATGACATCAAACAGGCGGCGAAGGAGATATCGGTCGACACGATATTTCTGCTGTCCCCCGAGACCGCTGACATTCAGGATTAGCGGTGAAATACGTATATAGAAAGGCTTGGTTTTATGGAATATATTGAAAGTAAATCGCTAAGAGAGCGCTACAAAAGATTCACACACAGTAGTGGACTTAGAGTGTGCCTATACCCGATGGAGGGGTACTCAACTGCTTATGTTTTGTTTGCAACAAAGTATGGGTCGGTAGACAATGCTTTTAAATCAGACGGTGACAGCGAATTCTCCGAAGTGCCTGCAGGTATTGCACACTTTTTAGAGCATAAGCTGTTTGAAAACGAGGAGGGAGACGCTTTTGCGCTTTACTCCAAAACAGGAGCGTCTGCAAACGCCTATACAAACTTCGATAGAACGGCGTACCTGTTCGGCTGTACAGACAACTTTGCGCCATCTTTGGATATTCTACTCGACTTCGTGTCCCGTCCCTACTTTACAAAGGAGAGCGTGGAAAAGGAACAGGGGATAATAGCGCAGGAACTGACCATGTTCGAGGACAACCCCGATTGGAAGGTGCTGTTTAACCTGTTAGGTGCGTTATACCATCACCACCCTGTAAAGATTGACATCGGCGGCACGCTTGACTCTATAAAGCTGATAGACCATGAACTGCTGTACAAGTGCTACCACACGTTTTATAACCTTGGCAACATGGTGCTGTCCATAGCAGGAAACTTCAGCGAGGAAGATGTTTATAATGCGCTTGACCGCCATCTGAAACAATCCCCACCGCTTACAGTGGAGCGTATGACAGTGGATGAGCCGAGGGAAGTGGTGAAAAAACGCACCGAGCAAACCTTTGAGGTTGCGATGCCTTACTTTAACATCGGTTTCAAAGCGCAGGACAGAGGTCACGCCGGCAACCTGAGAGCCGAGATATTTATGGAGATACTATCAGAAGCGGTACTGGGGCAGTCAACGCCGCTGTACAACAGGTTGTACGAGGAAGGGTTAATAAACGCTACGTTTGACTGTGAAACATTGGCAGGGACAAACTACCTTATGTCAATACTTTCAGGCGAGAGCAAAGACCCCGATAAGCTATATGCGATAATCTCTGACGAGTTTAGTGGGCTTATTAAAGATGGCATAGCGGCTGAGGAACTGGATAGGGCGCTTAAAGTCTGTTACGGTCACGCTGTGCGTGCATTTGGGAGTGTCGAAGCTGTAGCGAGCATTATGCTTACCAGTGAGTTTGCGTCGCTTTCAGCGTTTGATGTGCTGGACTTTATGGAAACTATAACACACGAGCAGCTGCTTTTGCAGTTCAGTGAGCTGTTTAACCCCGAGTACAGCGCACTGTCTGTGATACAGCCTAAGCAGTAGATAAAGAAAGGACAGCGAAGCGATGACACAAACAGTAACCTTCCCCGGGTTGGGGCTGGAGTTTACGCTGAACCGAGTGGCGTTTACACTTGGACCTATAAACATCTACTGGTACGGCGTGATTATAACGGCAGGTATAGCGCTTGGTGTGCTATACTGTTACAAACGCAGTCGAGAGTTTGGCATAAACCCCGACAAGTTTCTTGATATCACAAGCTTTATGATAATCGGCGGTATTATCGGAGCGAGAATTTACTTTGTTGCTTTCTCGTGGGACTATTACAAGGATAACCTGTGGGCGATTTTTGACATGACGGCAGGCGGTATAGCGATTTACGGCGGTATAATCGGCGGAGCGTTAGTAATTGCCGTGTTAACGAGAAAATATAAGATCAACTTCTTTAAACTCACCGACCTCATTGTAGGCGGTCTGATACTTGGGCAGGCTATAGGGCGTTGGGGTAACTTTATGAACGTTGAGGCGTTTGGGTCTAATACCTCGATGCCGTGGGGTATGGCGTCGCCGTCTATTACTACGTATTTAGAGGCGATGAAGGACAGTCTTGCACTTGACGGCGTGATAGTTGATCCGTCCATGCCGGTGCATCCTACTTTCTTTTACGAGTCGATGTGGTGCCTTGTAGGCTTTATTTTGATAATGTTTTATACAAAGCACAGAAAGTTCACAGGCGAGCTTACACTTATATATATAGCGTGGTACGGTCTGGGACGCTTCTTTATAGAAGGTCTGCGTACCGACAGTTTGATGTTTGGCGCTATAAGGGTGTCGCAGGCACTTGCGGGGGTCTGTGTGATAGTAGCGGTTATACTGTACTTCGTTATTCGAAAGCGTGTGAAAGCGCTTAGGATGACGGAAACTGAAGATAACGAAAATGTAACAGAACAAACTGAGGAGGAACAAAATGGCACAACTGATTAGCGGAAACAAAATATCCAAGAGCATTAGAGCGGAACTTAAGGTAGAAGTGGCATCGCTTGCCGAGAAGGGTCACCGCCCCGGACTCGCAGTGGTTATCGTAGGTGACGACCCTGCGTCCAAAGTGTATGTCAACAACAAGAAAAAGGGTTGCGAGGAAGTGGGTATTCATTCTGAGGAGTACGCTCTACCGGCTGAAACAACCGAAGCTGAGCTTATAGAGCTTATCGAGAAGCTCAATAACAAGGACGACATCCACGGCATCCTTGTACAGCTACCTGTACCAAAGCATATCAGCGATAAAGCGATAATAGGCGCAATCTCCACCGAGAAGGACGTTGATGCTTTCTCACACGAGAGCGTCGGTAAAATCAGCGTGGGTGAGTATATATTCGCACCGTGCACACCGTTTGGCGTTATTGAACTGCTAAAGCGTAGTAATATCGAGATAAGCGGTAAGCACTGCGTAGTTGTCGGACGCTCCAACATCGTTGGAAAGCCTATGTCCATGCTACTCCTTGAAAACAACGGTACTGTTACAGTTTGCCACTCGAGAACGAAGGACATTGCGTCCATCACACGTCAAGCGGATATCCTTGTAGCGGCAGTTGGTAGACCAAACTTCGTAACAGGGGACATGGTCAAGGAAGGCGTTGTCGTTATGGATGTCGGTATAAACCGTATGGACGACGGTAAGCTGTGCGGCGATGTTCACTTCGAGAGTGTTGAGCCAAAAGCTTCGTACATCACCCCCGTACCCGGCGGAGTTGGCCCTATGACAATAACCATGCTACTTCGCAACACTGTAGAAGCGGCAAAGCACAAGGCGAACAATAAGTAAAGTTGCTATAACAAAAGGAAAGGAGGGAGAAAAATGGTGACATTATTGACAATGGATGCGGCATCTATGATGAGCAGTGTTTGGATTATCGTTTTGATGTTCGTGTTTATGTATTTCTTTATCATCTCCCCTCAAAAGAAAAAGGATAAGCAAGTGGCGGCAATGCGTGCTGCTATAGAGGTTGGGGACGAAGTACTTACCGCAGGTGGAATCATCGGTACTGTTGTAAGCACAAAGGACGAAACCATACTGATAGAAACAGGTAGTGACCGTGTTAAAATTCGTATAGCACGCTATGCGGTGAGCGAGAACATCACAAAACTTGATGAACAACGCAACGCACGTATAGAAAAAGAAGCGGCTGCTAAGGCTGCAAAGGAAAGCAAAAAGAACGAAGGCGATAAGAAGTAAAGCCTTTGTCAGAAAGCCTCGAGCGGTTATCATAACCACTCGGGGCTTTGTTTAATACACTATTTTTCACATCTTCACAACTACATCACAATTGACTGCTATACTGAACCTAAACTGGTATAGTCACATTTTACATTAAAAATAAACATACCGAGAGGAAGGATGTATATGATAGATAACAAACGTTGTGTGTTGATAGTTGACGATGAAGTGAAGATGGTGAGAGCGATAAAGGACTTTCTACGGGCAAACAACTTTTATATATTGGAGGCGTATAACGGCGAGCAGGCGCTGGACATCTACTTTAAACATCAGACTGATATTGATCTGATACTTTTAGACGTGATGATGCCTGAAACGGACGGCTTTGAAGTACTCTCCACGCTTAGGGAGAGTGGTTCACTTGTACCTATTGTAATGCTCACCGCCAGAGGTGAGGAGTACGACCAACTAAAAGGCTTTGACGGTGGCGCAGACGATTATATTGTCAAACCATTTTCACCCTCGCTACTAATCGCCAGGGTGGAGTCTGTACTGCGTCGTGTAGGCAAGGGAGTTCAGGACAACATATTAAAAGGCGGTATACAGCTCAACGCCACCGGTCATACAGTGTCGGTGGACGGGGGTCAGCTTGACCTTACAAAGAGAGAGTTTGACTTGCTGTACTTTTTCCTAAGCAACCACGCTATCACCTTCACTCGTGACCAAATACTGAACAATGTCTGGGGTTACGACTACGAGGGGGACATACGCACTGTAGACACCCACATAAAGCAAATACGCTTAAAACTGGGGGATAAGGGTAGTTATATAAAGACTGTCCACCGTGTTGGTTATAAGTTTGAAGCAAATAAAATTTCGTAAGCGAATGAGGAAGGCTAACACAAATGAAAATATCGGTTAGAAACGCGATAGTGCTATCCTTTGCAGTGCTTATACTGCTAATGTTTGTTTGTCAGACTGTGTTTAACCTCTACTTTGCCCAAGAGTACTACACCGCATATAAGTATGGTGCAATGGAGGAGCTGTTTTACGACATTAAGCTTGTACTGGACAGTAACACAAACGCAGATTATGAGCAATTGTCTTTGGAAATAGCTACAACAGTACTTGAGCAGGAGGACGAGCACAATGTAGACATATTTGTTTGGGCCGATAACGAGGCAATTTACGGCTCTACTTCACGCAACATACAAAAAGACCACTTCAAGCCGCCGATTCCCGACTGGATACCCATGAATATTGAATCAAGGCTTAGAGGAACACCGGAGAATTACAGCGAGACGCCCAAAGTAGATAGCCTTGACAATAACCTGTTGCGTTTACAGGGGAAGGTAGTGGACGGAGATGACGAGGTTTACATTATGATGTCTCTGCCTATATCGTCTATTGAGAGCAGTGTAGATATATTTACTGCGTCAGGCATGGTAATATCCGCAGTGGTTTTGCTTATTGGTTTTTTTGCGTCGCTGATTATTTCAAAGAATATCTCAAAGCCTATCAAAGAAATAGAGGAAGTGGCGTCACAGTTTGAAAGGCTGGACTTTAGGAACAAAGTTAGCGAGGGGATAGCGATGTCAGAACTGAACAGCTTAGCGGGGAGCATAAACTCGATGTCGTCCCAGCTTGAAAGTGCGGTAGCGGACTTGAATGTAGCGAACGAGAAGCTAAAAGAGGACATCGACTATCAAAAGCGTATAGAACAGATGCGCAGGGAGTTTGTGGCGAATGTGTCGCACGAGATGAAAACACCGCTTGCGCTACTTCAGATGTACGCCGCAAACCTCAAGAGTAATCTGGAGGGTATTGATAAGGACTATTATTGCGAAACCATCATAGAAGAAACAGAGCGGCTAAACAGCATGGTGGTAAGCATGCTTGATATTTCATCGATAGAGAGTGGCCTGTCCCAGATGGAGTTTAAACACATTTCTCTAACCGACCTTGCAGTGGCGTTCGCCGCTAAAATATCTCCGATGTTTGAGGAACTAAAACTGGAAACAGACATCAGAGCCGACATAACTGTAAACGCAGACAGTAAATATCTCGAGCAGGCAATGAAGAACTATGCCTCCAACGCCGCCGACCACTCGGTGGAGGGCGGTACTGTGACTATTTCGCTTGTTGAGGTTGGGGAATATGCGGAGTTTGCGATTCATAATGTAGGGCAAGGAGTTTCGGAGGAAGACGGCCCTAACATCTGGGATAGCTTTTACCGTGGTGATAAGTCACACACACGAAGTGGCAATAATGTTGGGCTGGGTCTCCATATCGTAAGTGCAATCATGAAAGAGCATGATGGCGAATATGGGTTTAGAAACGAAAATAACGGTGTAACTTTCTACTTTAGGGTGAAGCGGTGCTAGTGTGTGAGCGTAGCTCAAGTTTAGCGTCAGTATAGAAGTTGATTGCGCCCAAAAGTGTCCCTCATGATGAAACAAGGGGCTGTCATATTTAAGGCAGATTTCGCAAAAAAATAAAAATGTAGGGGTTGATGTCCTCATCAGCCCGAAACCTTGGTATAAACCGACGTTTCGGGTCAATGTAGGCATCGACCCCTATATTTTTGACTATCACTTTAGTTGATAGACGTTCTTGTTTGTTCAACCGGACAGTTTCAGATTAAGCTTTCGCTTGCCATGAATAGTCCGAATCACCACTTGTAATCACGCAATGTAAACAATTTATGAAGAGAGTTTCTTATCACAACTACATCAAAACCCCGTTGTAAAATGAAGTCAAGTTGAAAGGGGTTGTTCATATGAAAAACAAAGAAAACAAACAAAATAAATTATCCACATTTATCAGTAGCAATAAGAAAAAGATATCAATGGTGTTAGGCGGCGCTGTTCTCACTGCCGCAACCGCAGGAGCATTTGTGTTCATCTTGCCGATGGTGCAAGCACAAAATTCACAGGATACACCTAATATGTCAAATGCGGGAAATCAGTATATGGAAGATTCGGTGGTAGTTGGTGACATAGTAGTAGGCGTTACCGAGATGGGTAGTGCATCTATGAATACATCAGAGGTCAGCGTAGACTTTTCCACAACGATACTGGAAACGTACGTAAAGTCGGGACAGTACGTTGAAGAAGGTGACCTTCTGGCGCTGGTGGATGTATCTGCGGTTGAAGAGAGCTTAGCGGATCTGTACGACGATTTGGAAGACGCTGTCCTAACACTGGAGCAGGAACTTCTCTCCGCTGAACTGGATAAGATGGACGCTGAACTAAACCTTAACGAAACGCTAAACACAGGCGAGAACGCTGAAAACCTGTATGAGCTTTCGATTATAGAACTGGAAAATGGACTATCACAGCTTGTGGACGATATCTACGAACTGCGTGATAAGCAGGAAGAACTGGAAGACCAACTTGATTACGGCTTAGATAGTGATTACGGAATAGACGATTACGAGGACGCAATTGAATTACTGGACGCACAGATAGTAGAACTTGAACTCCAGATAGCACATGCAGAGGAATGCTTGGCAGGAGATACTGAAAACGCTGATGATGGTGATGTGTCCGAAAACACTGACCCTGCGGACGAAGATGGTGCAGACCCTGCTGACGAAGGCGGTACAGACCCTGACGCCACTCCCGATGAAACTGATACAGAGAACACAGACGACGAGTGTACAAATCCGGACTATAGCCATGACCCGGACGCTCTCAAAGAGGAACTGGCTACTTTAAGTGCCACAAGAGCTGAAACACAGAAGAAATTAGACGATGCAGAGGACAGCTATTACGACGCTTACGAAAAGCTTGAAGAAGACTTGGAATCCACGCTGGATAGCTTGGAGGAGAAGTACAATTCACGTGATAATTACCTTATAACAATGGAAAGTAAGCAGATGGAAGCTGATGCCGATTATGCTACTAATCTTTATAATTATGAAAACGCCCAGACAGAATACGAAAACACATTAAGCAAGATAGACAGTGATATTGAAGCGCAACAGAAGAAGGTTTCAGATCTTCAAGAGGAGATAGCTGAACAACAGGCGCTTATGACCGACGGCAAGCTGCTTGCACCTTGTGAGGGGTATGTTATGAGCATTTACGATGCAGGGACAGACCGCAGTGCAGGCGCAGCGATAGCTACGCTGGGCGACAGTGGTGGTGTGGAAGTACTTGTGAGCATAGCTCAGGAAGATATCGCCGATATAGAGATTGGCATGGACGTAAATGTGCTGTTTGATGCGTACGAGGACATTCCTGTTGCGGCTACAGTAGATAGTATATCCATGACACCGTCAGGCGGTATGACCAGCACGATAAACTATGTGGTTTACATAATGGTGGATCTAGAGCAGTACCCCGACCTAGTGGTGTTTGACGGCATGACTGCTGATGTCACCTTTGTGCAAAAGCAGGTGAATGACGTGCTGATAGTTTCCAACAAGGTAGTAATAAACAACGATGGTAAGCAGTACGTTAAAAAGCTTGACGAGAGTGGTAATATTGTCGAAGTTGAGATAAAGACAGGTTTCTCAGATGGTTTTGACACTGAAGTAACTGAAGGCTTGGTAGAAGGCGATATCGTAATACTCGAAAGTGCGGTGATGAGCGGTGCGGCTTAGTGAGATACTCAGGCTTGTATTAATAAACATACGGCAGAATAAGTTTAAAGTGTTCCTGACCTCGCTCGGCATTATAGTCGGAGCGGCGACAATCGTTATGGTTATCGCCATAGGCGAGGGCGGCAAACAGGATGTGGCAGAACAATTCACCACACTAAATGCAGGGACTATAACGGTTTCCACAGATGCCTCTGACCTCAGTATGATGATGGGTGGAGGAAACATAAGTGCGATGATGGGCGGTGGTATGCCATCAGGTGGTGGTATGCCGTCGAGTGGTGGTATGCCGTCAGGTGGTGGTGGTGGAGGCACCAGAGGTAGTTCCTCTTCCTCTATGTCAAGCTCACGTTTGCCCACTACAAGCACTACCAGTCTAGACCAAGATAGTCTCGAAGAGATACTGTTCTTCGTCCCTAACATAGCAACGGGAGCAATCTCCGCAACAGTGGAAACAGCGGTACTGGGCGGTGATCTGGAGGAATCGATAGAATACACAATCGTAGGTACTGAGAGTAGCTATCAATATATATCCAACCTCACGCCGGTTGTCGGTACGTTTATCACCGATGATGAAGAGGAAAACGAAACACGATGCGTGGTACTGGGTTACGACGTAGCCATAGAGATTTTCGGCTCTGCATATGAAGCATATGACAGCATGTTAGAAATAGATGGCAGAGCATACGTGGTAAACGGCGTACTACAGCGCATGGGAAGCGTGGTATCCGGCATAAACCCAGACAACTCTATATTCATGCCCTATTCCACAGCGGAAAAATACTTGCTGGAGCGTAACACTTCCCCAACAATATCGCTACTGGCATCGGATGTAGACTCGGTTCCGACAGTAATGGAAAATATAGAACTTGTGCTACAACAATCAAACCCGGGCGCAACGTTTGCGATTACTGATGCAGGTGCAACTATGGACGCTGCGATGGAGTCTGCTAACACACTGTCATTACTACTTTTAGCGGTTGCGGTAATAGTGTTTATAGTGGGTGGCATTGGTATTATGAATGTTTTGTTCGTGTCTGTTAAAGAGCGAACACGTGAAATTGGTGTCCTTAAAGCGATAGGGACGAAAAAGCGTGATATACTCCTTTTATTCTTAACTGAAGCTAACATGATAGGTGTGATAGGTGGATTTTTTGGAGTGCTACTTAGCTTTTTGGCTGTTTACTTGATGCAGTACACCGATATAACAGTGGTTATGACAACAGAGTCGGTAGTGATGGCGTTTTTGTTTGCGATAGTTACAGGGACACTGTTTGGTTTCTACCCTGCTTTAAAAGCGTCAGCACTTGTACCAATAGACGCGCTTAACAATGAATAAACGAATAAATATATTGGAGAATGATTAACATGAAGAGATTTACTACGATAACATTAGCTGCGGCAGTATTGATGCTGTCCGCTTGTTCGACATCAACCGCAGGGACATCCACTGCTCCTACATCGGCGGGGGCAGACAGCACAAGTTCCGGTGCGCCGTCGGGTCAGGGGCAATCTACTAGTAGGAATACCACCCAGACTGTGGGAATGGTGACCGAGGTATTCGGCAACATGATAACGATACAGGTCGGTGAAATGGTTGGCGGTGGTGGCATGGGTAGCCCAAGTGGTGGAGCTGTCGGCAGTGGCATGATGGGTGGCACGAGTGGAGCGGCGGTCGAAGGTGGCGGTAGAGCTACCTCCGGTTCGGCTATGGGCTCGTTATCCGAGGAAGAGCTTGCCGAGATGATGGCAGAACGCCAAGCCCAGGGCGGAACAGCACAGTCAGGTGGACAGATGCCCGAAGGCATGACCCCTCCTACAGGTACTGGCGACAGAACATCCGGCGGTGACAGGACAGCCGGGGGTACGATGCAAGGCGGTGGAATGATCATGTCAGGCGGTGACATGAGCGAACTTATCACACTGACTGATGAAACGAAAGAGTACACCATACCTGTAGGCACGGCGGTGGTCAACATGGGGCAGGAGTTTACGTTTTCGCAGATAACAGAGGAAATGTACGTATCTATCACAGAAGATGAAGACGGAACAGTCCTGACAGTGAACGTGTTAACAGCATAGTTTAGAACGTTTAGAAAGGCGAGATATCATGATAACCATGGATAACATCGTTAAAACCTATAACACAGGTGGCGAAGAATTAACTGTACTTAAATCGGTAAGTCTAACGGTGAATGAAGGTGAGTTTGTTGCGATACTGGGGCCTTCAGGGTCGGGCAAGTCAACGCTCATGAATATAATAGGCTGTATGGACAGATGGGACAGCGGCGAATATTTTTTAGACGAAACCCCGATACACAAAAAACAAGGGGAAGCGCTCACAAAGGTGCGTAACGAAAAAATAGGCTTCATATTCCAAAAATATCAGCTTATTCCTACCTACTCGGTGGCACAGAATGTTGTGATGCCGCTTGTAGCACGTGGTATGTCCCAGAGAAAGGCACTGGAGGCGTCTCGGGAAACACTTGACTTTTTAGGGTTGACCGAGAGGATAAAGCACCGTCCTTCAGAACTGTCAGGTGGGCAACAGCAGAGGGTTGCCATAGCAAGGGCACTGGTCGGGAAACCTTCACTACTCCTAGCAGACGAACCGACAGGCGCGCTGGACAGCAAGACAGGAGCAGATGTGCTGGAACTTTTCAAAGACCTACATACCATGGGTAACACCATAGTAATGATCACGCACGACGAAAACGTTGCTAAAAGCGCACAACGTGTCATACGAATTGTTGACGGGGACATTGTGAATTAACGTAAAATAAAAAGCGGCAAAGAGCTTGTCCGATAGTCGGGCTACTCTTTGCCGTTTTTATTGTTTTAATTGTTATGCTTCTTGTTTTGGTTTTGGCATCATCTCTTCGTGCGCCTGTCTAAGTCCTGCAGGGATATCTAAATTCTGCGGACACTTTGGCATACACACACCACATTCAATGCACTTTTCAGCGCCCTTACCACCGTTTACCACCATGCTTTCATATAGCCACTTTTGGTGGACAGGTAGCTTTTGCTCATTCCAGAACTTGAAGGTCTGAGGGATGTCCACGCCCATGGGACATGGCATACAATAAGCGCAGGCAGTGCAGTTGATGTTCACAAACTTGCCCCACGCTTTTCTTGCAGCGTCGTAGTACTTCTCATCTTCGGGTGCTAGTATGCCGCTCTTTGCGTCTTTAAAGATTCTAAAGTCTTCCTCTAAGTGGGCGTCGTCGCCGATACCGCTTAGTATTACAGTGACTTCGGGTTGGTTATACAGCCACATAAACGCCTTTTCAGCATCGTTTTTATCACTGTTCCAGTCACCGAATGCCGCCTTTACTTCTTCGGGAACATTGTTAGCCAGCATTCCACTGTGCAGTGACTCCATCGTGAGAACAGCCATACCTCTCTCAGCGGCGTACTTAACACCTTCTACGGTGGCTTGATTGTACTTATCGAAGTAGTTGTACTGAAGCATAACCACGTCACTCGGGAAGTTGTCCACCACCATTTTGAAGTGTTCGAAATTGTCATGGAAAGAGAAACCTATGTAGCTGACTTTGCCCTCTTTTTTCAGGTTCTGCATAAACTCGAGTGCACCATGCTCTACAGCTATGTCCCAGTTCGGTTTGGAAAGGTTGTGAAGCAGATACACGTCAATATGATCTGTTTGCAGACGGCTCAGCTCTTCGTCAAAGAAGCGCTGCAGGTCTTCTTTGCACTTTACAGCCGCAATAGGCAGTTTTGTACAGATGATAACCTTCTCACGGTAACCGTCCTTAAAAGAGTAGCCAAGTATCTCCTCGCTACGACCGTATGAATGAGCCGTATCAAAGAAGTTTATACCACCGTCAATAGCTTTCCTGACCATAGCAATTGATGCCGGTACATCCACGACATCGTTGCCTTCATCGTCTTTAATTCTGGGCAGTCTCAGCGCACCCATACCAAATCGTGATACCATAGGGCCGCCTTTTACGAGTTCGACATATTGCATAGTGTTTACCGCCTTTCAAATAAATTGTGATAGTGTGAATGAAAAACAATTCCTCAGTGTCAGCTGATTACATTCATTATAATACAAATGTAGACAAAAGACAATGCAAAGAGAGAAAAACGTTAAAACGTATGCGTCTTCAGCGTTTCTTTTAGTTTTAGAACATTTTCGTGAATGGTCTTTATTATCTGCTTGAAGGTGTCGTCATCCTTGCCACTTGGGTCGTCCAGATTCCAGTCTTCCGAGTACTTGTAAGGGAGTGTTGGGCAGCTGACATCACACCCCATAAATATCGCTACGTCAGGTTCAGGTATATCCAGTACAGTTTTGTTAAACTGCGTAGCTTCCATGTCGATATGGTAAATCTCTTTTATTATTCGTACAGCATCGGGGTTTATGTGGTCTTTAATGATAGTGCCTGCGGAGTAGCTTTCAAAAGAATCAGAGGCGAGCAGTTTGCCTAAGGCCTCGGACATCTGACTGCGACAGGAGTTGTGGTTACAGATAAATGCTACTTTTGGTTTCTTTATATCGCTCATTTAGAGTACCTGCACTTTCATTTTCTTTGCACTTTGCTTTACATCAATATTATTTGATGTGTGTATTGTACGGCATTTTTTAGGAATTGTCAAGCACTATGTTGAGAGTGGGGATGTAGTGGTTAATAAAGTCGCATGCCAAAAAAATGAGGGTAAACCCATTAGGTTTACCCTGCACGTTGCGTAATGCTGTTGGCCTGCAATTTTGCATCTATTTATATACCATGATGCAAATTTCAAAGCAACTTATAATAGCTCAGCGTTACACTATGTTACGCTTTCAAACGCTTCATTATCGCCAGATACCCCCAAAACAGGTAGGTGAAGCCAAGAAAACCTATTGCCGCTCCTGTGGCTATCCCGAGTGCGGACAGGGCGGTTTCGGTGCCTTTGGCGTAGAATTCCGCGGTGTCCCTCGATACCAGTGCGGACATTGTGTAGTATAAACTGCCTCCCGGTAGAAGCGGTATTATACTGCTGATGAGGAAAATATTCGCAGGCGCTTTTGCTATTCTGGCTATCACTTCTGAATAAACCGCAACGGTGAGCGACGCTATGAAGTAAGAGACGAAAATTTCCTCAGTGTTGTAAAAAATAAGCAGATAAACCGCCCACGAAAGGCCACCGCCTATAGATATAGCAAACAACCGCTCACGTTTGACATTGAAAATCATGGAAAAGCCAAGTGTACCCATAACAGCGGTGGCAAGTTCAGTAGCAATCCCTATCATACAAGCCCTCCCCCGAACATTAAGATGGACACGCCTGTCCCCGCCGCTATTGACACGGCAATAAGCGAGCCTTCGATTATACGAAAAAGTCCTGAAATGATGTCACGGTTAAACATGTCACGGACGCCGTTCATAAGTGAAAGTGCAGGGATAAACAGCATGACTGTGCCGATTATAACCATAGCGGTATTGTTGGCAAAGCCTATTTTTACAGAGAAAATAGCAAGACTACAGGTGATAATGTTCATAATGAGGACGAAGAATAGATAATTTATCTTCTTTACCACAGGTATCTTCTTGACTAAAAACACAAGGACACCGATGAGTGATGCCGCCAGCGCGTCAAGCAGAGTGCCGCCGAAAAACAGTGTAAACCCAACTACAGCCAGAATGTGACCTGTTAACATATAGATGTCTGATGTGCCTTTAAGCAGTATGTTGTCCACCTTTTCCAGTATCTCTTCGGGGGACAGCTGAACAGTGCAGATTCGCCGAGAAAGTCCGTTCAGCTCTTCCATAAGAGCAAAGTTGTTACCTAACTGCCCTACTCTGGCAGACTGTGTGAAGTACTCACCGTCTGAGGTCTTTATCGTCACCACAATGAGTGATGAACTGGCATACACCTCCGACTCGACAAACTGGTACGCTCTCAATATTCGAGTGAGTGAGTCTTCCACTCTCCACATTTCAGCACCACTTTGTATCAGTCCTCGTGCCAGTGTTATAATAGCTTCCAAAAACTTGTTATGTTCTGTTGTTACCATCAATAATCACCTCGAAAACGTAGATATAACTTGATAAAACAAGCTAGAACTTTATCTTTTTAGTAATGAGCATGTAGACCACCACTACAGCACCGCCTACAATTATCCAGCCGGAGTATGCGATAAGGAAGCTCACAAGCCCCAATACTCCGCATACAACGCCGCCAATGAAGCAGACATTTGTCAGCGTGGTGACGCTGAACGGTGGTGTCCCTTTAAACAAACCGTTAAGCATCTTTGCACCGCCCGGTGTTCTCACATAAAACCCGAGTGCAAACAAAACTATCCCCGATAAAATATATACCATAATAATACCAATTCCTTTCTGAATGTTTATGTGGATTTTGTCACATAAGTTTTTGAGATAAAAAGAATTTTAGCGGTACAAAAACCACAAAGCTGCTGTGGGAAAACATATTTTAAACTATACCACCAAAAATGTATACAGATAGAAAAAGACTACCTGCATTTACGTTTTTTATTTTAGCACAAAATTTCGACAGTAACAAGGGGTAACCGACAGATACCGCAAAAGTTTTATGTCGTTTTGTGGGAGTAAGTTTATAAAAAAACAGTAGGTAAGTTACTGCGATACTATTTGACCACATTACGGAAATATGATATTATTTTTATAGTAAAAAGTTGCTATTTGTCACAGCTATTATAATGATTAACTATAGAAAGGTTTGAAAAGATGGATAAGAAGAAGTATACGCTGGAGTACATTTGTTCGCATTTGGGCGAGGAAAACTCGGCAAATATGTACCATGGGGCGGTTGTGCCGCCGATATTTGAAACGTCTCTGCATGTGTTTGACACAGTTGAGGAGCTTATCGGTTACAAGCCGTCAGCAGAAAGCGGGAAGTACATATACGGTAGAGTGGACAACCCGACCGTTAAACTGCTTGAAAAGAAGATAGCGGCTATAGAAGAAGCAGACGACGCTGTCTGCTTTGGCTCGGGCATGGCGGCGATAACGTCTGCTATCATGTACTTTATTCGCCCCGGTGATCACATCATCACCGTCAAAAACGCCTACGGCCCTACACGTATTTTCATTGACAACAACCTAAAAGACCTAGGTGTAGAGTGCACCTATGTGGACGGCACTGACGTTGCCCAATTTGAAGAAGCAATACGCCCTAACACCAAGCTGATATACCTTGAAAGCCCTACCTCTGTGGTGCTGGAGCTACAGGACATATCAGCACTTGCCGAACTTGCAAAGAAGCACGGTATCTACACCATTATAGATAACACCTACGCCGCAGGTGTCTACCAAAAACCGCTAAATGTTGGCATTGATGTCACTGTACACACGCTGTCTAAGTACTACGGCGGTCACAGTGACGTTATAGGTGGTGTGGCTTGCGGTAACGGCGATATCATTATCGGCATTAAGGATAAGAGCAGGGAATTGTACGGCGGTATTATAGGGCCGTTTGAGGCTTGGCTGACTATACGCAGTCTGCGTTCACTTCCTGTGCGCCTAAAGCGTTCATCCGAGAACGGCTTGAAGGTCTCCGAGATGCTTGAAAAGCACCCCAAGGTTGAATACGTCCGCTACCCCGGCTTACCGTCCTATCCGCAGGCAG
>CAYJIK010000008.1:0-7921 GCA_964370205.1 uncultured Oscillospiraceae bacterium
TTGCCTCTCGAGGCGACTTTGCTATATTATCACGTGCTCGCTTCTTTGTCAAGGGTTTTTTTATATTTTTCCTCTTTTTCTCGAAATTATTGGTTTTATGTCATCCGCAGCCCTTTTTTCAGCTTTGACAAGCCCTTTTATTAAGATTTATCTTCGCTTTTCCATCTACACTTGAAAAGGAGCTATTTTTTGTTGTATAATAGTATAAATGCAATACGTATAATAATGCATACGTCTTTTTGACGTAGATAGGAGTACTAATGGAAAGGAAATTCAAAGTTTCTCTCGCTAAATTAGCCGAAGAGCTTGACATGAATGTCATTTACTCCCCTAAAGAGACGGAGGATATTTTTATCAGTCGTCCTGATGTAAACCGCCCGGGGCTTCAGCTTGCCGGTTACTATTTAAACGAAGACCAAGACCGTGTCCAGGTTTTCGGGCTTAGCGAACTCAGCTACCTCGAAAGTTTAGACGAAGAACTAATGAAGGCAAGAGTGAACAAGTTCACCGACTACAAGCCACCTGCTTTCATCTTCACACGTGGTTTTGAGCCTACGCCATACCTTGCAGAAGCTTGCAAGGAACGTGGCATACCGCTGCTTTCAACTGTCACCAACACCTCCGACTTTCTAGCGACACTTATCACTTCTTTAAACAACCACCTCGCCCCACGCATAACACGTCACGGTGTACTCATGGAGGTTTACGGTGAGGGTGTGCTTATTTTGGGCAGTAGCGGTGTTGGTAAGAGTGAAACTGCTGTTGAGCTTTTAGTTAGAGGGCATAGGCTTATCTCGGATGACGCTGTTGAGATCAAACGTGTTTCCTCGAGAACTCTTGTAGGGTCATCGCCTGATAACATACGTCACTTTATGGAACTTAGAGGCATTGGCGTTATCAATGTTCGCCAGACGTTTGGTATGGGTAAAGTGAAGATGACAGAGAAGGTCGAGATGGTTATCGTGCTTGAGCCGTGGGAGGATGGCAAGAACTATGACCGAATGGGTACAAGCAATCAAGTTATTGATATCATGGGGGTTCGTGTGCCGTCGCTTACAATACCCGTCAAGCCGGGACGTAACCTCGCTGTCATCATCGAAGTTGCGGTTATAAATAACAGGCTTAAGAAAATAGGCTACCACCCTGCTAAGGAGCTGTTCCGTAATCTCGGTATGCCTGAGGAGGATATACCAACTGAAGAGAATGTTGTACCGAACAACTTTTGGTAGGAAATAGGCAGGGTGACAATTTTAATTGAAAGGGGTGACCCTAATGGAACAACTTATAGCGGAACTAAATCGGTCTAATATTGTGTGCAAGACTGCAGTACCAATGGGTGACTATACCACCTTTAAGGTTGGCGGATGCGCTGACTTAGCTGTTTTTCCGACCACAGCGAAAGAGCTGGCAACTGCAGTGCAGCACTGCAGGCGTTTCGACCTACCTTTTTACATTGTGGGCAAAGGCTCAAACTTGCTAGTACGTGACGGCGGCATCCGTGGCGCTGTTATTCTGACGGTGCAGATGAATGACGTTCACTTGAAGGAAGACGGTTTAGTGTATGCCGACTGCGGTGCTGTGTTGTCCACCTTATGTACATTTGCGCTTTCTAGCGAGCTTAGCGGTTTGGAGTTTGCTTACGGTATCCCCGGGACGGTAGGAGGCGGCGTGTTTATGAACGCTGGTGCTTACGGTGGGGAACTGTGTGACGTCATTGAGCGTGTGTACTATCTGGACGGTGACGGTAAGCTCTGCTCCCACACCGCAACCGAAGCAGAGTTCGGCTACCGCACCAGCCGCTACCATCGTGAAAGTGATTTAATAATAGTAGGTGCGGATTTTAAGTTGATGCACGGCAAAAAAGAGGAGATATCCGCCACCATGCAGGACATAATGGGTAGACGGCGTGACAAACAGCCGATACAGCTACCGTCGGCAGGGAGCACTTTTAAGCGTCCCGAAGGGGCATATGCCGCCGCTCTTATTGACGAGTGCGGTTTTAAAGGTGTGTGTGTGGGCGATGCCTGTGTAAGCGAAAAGCACGCAGGGTTTGTTGTAAACATGGGGAACGCCACAGCTGACGATATACTAACCCTCTGTAACATGATAAAGGAAAAGGTCTACACCGAGAAGGGGTATAGGTTGGAGCTGGAAGTAAGGGTTCTTGGCGATTAGGGATTGGAGAGAATGTTGTAGGGAATGGTCACCACCATTCCGCTCGACCTCGTTCGCGCCATTTTCACCCAAAGCAGTCAAAGCAGTCGTGAGCCTACACCATATACAACCAACAAAAAACCAAATCTAAAACATTAACAATCATTATGCACCATTAAAATCAAAGAGGTAAAGTTTGAAAACAAGATTTTCAAACAACGATTTTAATCGTTTGCGGTTATTGTGCTCGTTGGCACAGCCTCAGTTTTTGTGAAGCCAAAAACATATGTGACAAAAACCGCACAAAACTTGCAGAAAGGAATGCTCATAAACATGGAACTTCTAATAGTCACAGGGCTTTCAGGGGCAGGGAAAAGTCAGGTTGCGAATGTGCTGGAGGACATCGGCTACTTCTGCACTGACAATATACCGCCGTCACTTCTCCCAAGGTTTGTGTCCCACTGTGCAGAGACTGTCTCAAACGACAAGTTTGCCGCCATTATGGATATGCGAAGCGGTAGCGCCCCGAGCAAAATACTGGACGTTCTGGATGAAGTGAAACAGCACGACCTGACGCTAAAGGTCATGTTCCTTGACGCTGAAAGCTCTGTTCTTGTGCGCAGGTACAAAGAAACACGCAGACGACATCCCCTACTCACACACACAGACAACGACTTACTCTCCGCCATAACGCTCGAGCGTGAACTCCTTTCCCCCATCAAAGCAGTTGCCGACTATGTGATGGATACCTCTGTGACCTCCGCCAACGGCCTTAAAGAGCAAATTTATCACATGTTTGCCACCCCGGCAAGCTCTATGAGTATCAGAGTTGTATCATTTGGCTTTAAATACGGTCTACCCATCGACAGCGACCTCGTGTTTGACGTGCGCTGTCTGCCAAACCCCTTTTACATAGCTGATCTAAAGCAAAAAACAGGTCTGGAGGAAGAAGTTTTCGACTATGTAATGTCGTTTGACGAAGCAAAACAGTTTGCAGACCATATTCAAAATATGCTTGCTTTCTCAGTGCCACTTTACGTAAAAGAGGGTAAAAGCCAACTTGTAATATCAATAGGTTGTACCGGTGGCAAGCATCGTTCGGTAACATTTGCACGTGTAACCGAAGCGTTTATAACTTCGCTCGGACACAGTGCCGCACTTTTCCATAGGGATATTGATAAGCACTAGAAAGGATACATAAATGCCCTTCATTATAGATGTAAAACGTGAAGTTTTCGGCCACTTTTCCGCATTGAAAAAATCGGCGAGTGCCTTTCGAGCAGGTTTTGCCCTTTGTTTGACGTTTGGCGCAGGGCAAAAGACCACTTTCGTGGTGGAGTGGGACTTCCACTCGAAATTGTATACCACCGTCGCCACAGCCGCTTTGGGCGAACGTCCCCTCTACACACTTACCGAAGACGAACCCCCTCGCTACAAATTCAGCATCCCCCTTTCAAAACAGCGGCTCATCGCTGATTATTACGGCGATGACCCCTATGCCGTCGTAAATGACGATTCAGCGGCGTTTTTGGCGGGGGCTTTTTTGGCGTGCGGACATATGAGCAGTCCACAGAAAGGTTACCGACTTGAGTTTTCGCCCCCTGACGAGGAGACGGCGGACATCTTGTTTTTCATACTTTCTTCGCTGGATTTTCCACCAAAGTCCACCACTCGACGTGGAAAAACAGTGATATACACAAAAGACAGTGAAGCTATAGAGGGTATACTCACCGTTATGGGCGCAAAGTTGTCCGCCATACAGCTTATGGAGGAGAAAATTTTTAAGGACTTGCGCAACCACTCAAACCGAGTTTCAAACTGTGACACTGCAAATATCGACAAAACCATCGCCGCGGCAAGCCATCACGTGGAGTGTATACAGCGAATTATAGAGGCTGATATTTTTGACAATTTAAGCGCCGAGCTAAAAGAAATCGCACGTTTTCGTTTGGACAACCCCGATATGTCACTTAGGGAGATAGCGTCAGCGCTCGGTATAAGCCGTTCAGGGGTTAATCATCGACTGAAGCGTCTTTCCGACATTGCGGAAAATATCACCAAGGACGAAGGCATATAGACGCGGGACTTAATTTTAAAAAGAAAGAGGGTGACCTGTTTGGACAACTTTGTGCACCTACATGTACACAGCGAATACAGCCTGCTTGACGGTGCAAACCGAATAAAGGAGCTTGTTGCACGCGTGAAAGAGATGGGTCAGCCTGCTGTCGCCATCACAGACCACGGCGTTATGTATGGTGTTATCGACTTTTACAAGGAGTGCATGGAACAGGGGATCAAGCCTATAATCGGGTGTGAGGTTTACATGTCGGTGCGTGAACTCTCAAAACGAGAGGGCAGGCAGGATTTAAACCCCTACCATCTCGTACTGCTCTGCAAGGACCTGACAGGTTACCATAACCTTATAAAGCTTGTGTCCGCTGGCTTTTTAGAAGGCTTTTACGGTAAGCCACGAGTGGACAGCGAACTTCTTGCAAAGTACAGCGAAGGCTTAATCGCTCTGACCGCCTGCCTTAGCGGTAAAGTGCCAAGGTTGCTGACAAGAGGGGACTACGAAGGTGCAAAGTCCGCCGCAGAAGAGCTTACCCATATCTACGGCAGGGAGAATGTCTACATTGAACTGCAAAATCACGGCATAAAGGAGCAGGGGGACATTATACCGTCACTGCTTAAAATAGCCCGAGAGCTGTCACTCGGTGTCGTCGCAACAAATGACGCTCACTACCTCAAAAAAGAGGACAGCGAACTGCAAAAGGTGCTCACCGCCATACAGACAAACAGGGTGGTGGAGGACGGTGTTCTCGAGTTTGAAACGGATGAATTCTATATGAAATCACGTTTAGAGATGGAAAACGCCTTCAAACATGACAAAAATGTCCCTATTTCAGCTTTCGAGAACACTCTAACAATAGCGGAACGGTGCAACGTGAACTTTACGTTCGGCGAAATAAGACTCCCAAAATACACAGGAAACGGCACTGAAAACAATGCTGAACTGCTAAAAAGGTATGCAAACGAGGGCTTCAGGCGCATCTACGGCGACAATGCCCCCCAAAGCTACCGAGACCGCCTAACATACGAACTTAACACAATTGAGCAGATGGGCTATCAGGACTACTTTCTGATCGTCGGTGACTTTATACACTACGCAAAGAGCAGAGGAATCCCTGTAGGTCCGGGGCGTGGCTCGGGCGCAGGTAGCATGGTAGCATACTGCATAGGCATCACAGGGGTTGACCCGATGCAGTACGGCTTGATTTTCGAGCGTTTTCTAAACGCCGAGCGAGTAACCATGCCCGACTTTGATATCGACTTCTGTAATGTCCGCAGACAGGAGGTCATTGACTATGTGGTGGACAAGTACGGCGATAAACACGTCGCACAAATAATCACGTTTGGTACTCTAGGCGCACGAGCAAGCATCCGTGACGTTTCACGAGCGCTCGGGGTCAACTATCAAACGGCAGATAGGGTAGCTAAACTCATACCGTTTAGTATAGGGATGACCATTGAAAAGGCGCTAAAACTTTCTGCAGAATTTCGAGAGCTTTATAACAGTTCTCGCGAAGTAGGGCGTGTAGTGGACTTCGCTCGTCAGCTTGAGGGTATGCCACGGCACGCTTCTGTCCACGCCGCCGGAGTTGTGATAACGCAGAATCCTGTTGATAGCTATGTTCCGCTCCAAAAAGGGGACTTTTCCGCTGTGACGCAGTACAGCATGGGGATTTTGGAGGAACTGGGGCTTCTGAAGATGGACTTTCTCGGTCTGCGAAACTTAACCATCATAGACGACTGTGTGAAGATGCTAAAACCACAACATCCAAGCTTCAAGATTGAAAACATCCCATTAGACGACAAAAATGTGTTTGAAATGCTAACGCATGGTCACACGGACGGTGTTTTCCAGTTTGAATCGGGCGGTATACTGTCAGTGCTTGCGAGAGTTGTTCCAACAGGTATAGAGGACTTGATAGCGGTTACGTCGCTCTACCGTCCCGGGCCGATGGACTACATCCCCGACTTTATCAAAAACCGCCACAACCCCGAAGCCATCGTCTACGACCACCCACTCTTAGAACCGATACTATCGGTGACCTACGGCGTAATCGTCTATCAGGAGCAGGTACTGGAAATACTACGTAAACTCGGCGGTTTCAGTTACGGTCAGGCGGATATCGTCCGCAGAGCCATGTCAAAGAAGAAGGCTGATGTCATGCGCAAGACCCGAGACGAGTTCATCTACGGCATTAAAGAAGGTGAAGGCGTTCCCTGTGTGGGCGCTGTAGCTAACGGTGTCCCTGCCGAAGTCGCAAGCGTTATCTTTGACAAGATGGAAAGTTTCGCCGCCTACGCCTTCAATAAGTCCCACGCCGCCGCCTATGCACTCATTGCTTATCAGACCGCTTATCTAAAGTGCAACTACCCCAAGGAGTACATGGCTGCGCTTATGGGCAACTCTATCAGCGCAAAGTACAAGGCTGAGTCGGAGCGACTGGGGCTGAAAGTACTACCGCCTGATGTCAACAGCAGTGCTTCCGCTTGTATAGCGGTGGAGGAGGGAATACGTTTTGGGCTGTCGTCTGTCAAGAATGTCGGGCATAATGTGGTGAAAAATATAGTTTTGACACGTGAAAGCGACGGAAAATTCAAAGATTATCGTGACTTTCTCTCCCGAGTGGCAGGTCACGACCTTAACCGTAAAGCACTGGAAAGCCTTATCATGTCAGGGGCACTAGACTGTTTTGAACTGAACAGGCGCACACTGATAGAGTGTACAGACAAGCTACTGGACGAGGTAGGGCGGCGAAATCGTGACAAGCTATCAGGTCAGCTGGGCTTGTTCGGTGACAACGATAGCGACATAGTGAGCGAGCAGATAGCCGCCCTCCCCGAATACCCTGTTCAGATGCTGTTAAAGCAGGAGAAAGACCTCCTCGGCATCTACCTATCCGGTCATCCACTTGAAATATACAGAGAGCTGTGGCGTAGCGGTAAAGTAGTGGAAATCAGCACACTTACAGAGCTAGGCACGAATGGTGAAGTAGGGCACAGCCCTGACAGTCCCACCGACGGCACAATGCTTACCATTGCAGGTACTCTGGTTTCCAAAAAGCAAAAGACCACACGCAAAGGCGACATAATGTGCTTCCTTCGCATCGAAGACATGACAGACGCTTTGGAAGTGTTAGTATTCCCCACTGTCTTTGAAAAGTTCGGGCAGATGTTTACCGATGAAGCAACACTTACGATACGAGGAAGGCTGTCACTGCGTGAAGGCGAGGCGGCAAAAGTGATTATGGAAACCGCCGCACCAGCCAGTGTACCACCACCCAAACAAAAACAACGCAAAACAGACAAGTCAGGACTGTACCTGAAGCTACCATCAAAAGATTACCCGAACATTCCCGAACTGCTCAAAACCCTATCCGAACACCCCGGCAATCTTGCTGTTTACGTCTACTTTGAGCGTGAAAAAGAACTAACCAGAGCGCCCGGCAAGCTGCTAGCCGACGGTAACGCCATACTGTTGACCGCTCTAAAACGCTCACTCGGAGAAAAAAACGTAGCAGTCAAGCAGTAGGTAGATAACGCCTAAAGCAACAGAGCCGATGCGTCATTAAAACTGCCAAGGAGAACGCAAACATGATAGCCCTCAAACTCACTGAAGCGGAAGCTATCATACTTGCCGAGCTTCTGTGGAGCAACGCCAAAAGCGAAACTTCAATACACCTACGAAATAAAACGCAAC
>CAYJIK010000008.1:8021-15226 GCA_964370205.1 uncultured Oscillospiraceae bacterium
TTGCATCAATAAAGCAGATACGCATACTCACCAAAGTCCTGTAGCATCATCACTTTACCCATCTTTGCACTTTCCATTCGCATACTGGTCAAGATGTGTATCATACCAAACGGTACATTGTCCCCCGCCGCCAGAAAGACAGCGTTTAAAATGATATTCTTTATATGACCACCCGAAAGCTCAAACCTTCGAGAGAGGTAGTCATAATCTATGTCGGTGGTGGGCAGTTCAGGGGGGATTGCGCCTTGCCATATCTCTTTTCTGATGTCAGCTGTGGGGAGATTAAACTCTATATGGTAGCGTATTCGTCGCATAAAGGCTTCGTCAATGTTCTTTTGGTAGTTTGTGGCTAGGATTACAACACCGTCGTACTCCTCGATGCGCTGGAGAATGTAGGACACTTCGGTGTTTGCGTAGCGGTCTTTTGCCTCTTTCACTTCGCTTCGCTTGCCGAATATGGCGTCCGCCTCGTCAAAGAACAGTATGACATTGCTCTTTTCAGCGGCTGAGAATATAGCCTCCAGCTTCTTTTCTGTCTCGCCTATATACTTATCCACCACCTGCGACAGATCTACCTTGTAGATGCGCATGTTGGTAAGGTTGCCTATGATTTGCGCCGCCATGGTCTTGCCTGTGCCGGGAGGGCCGGAGAATAGCGCTGATATATTCTTACCGTAGGCAAAGCGACTCTCCATGTTCCATTCGTCGTAGACGGTGTGTTTGTAGACGGTGTGGTTACAGAGGTTTGTCAGCTGGCGTTTGCTTTCGTCCAGAAGCTTTATGTCGTCCAGGGTGTATAAAGTGTCCACCTCTTTGATGTTTGCGTTGGTGGGGAGTTCTATCGAATCGTAGCACATGTCAGAGCAGAGCTTTTTGTCGATAGGTCTGCCGAGTGCCTTTTGGTAGGCTAATGACTGCACCGCTTTTTCTATCTCCATCGGGGTTAGCGAGAAGTTAGAACCTTGGTACACACAGTCCACATCGTCTTTAATGCCATGCAGTTCGCAAAACTTCTCCCAAAACACTATGCGCTCTGCTCTTGTGTATCTCCCTATGTCAATGCGCATAACCTGTCCGTTAAACAACGGTGATATGCGGATAGCCGGAGCGGTCATCACAACTGTTTTGATACCTGTCCTGTGAAAATCGGTCAAAAGATCCAGTAGTATGCGTTGTGGGTCGACATCTCTGATGTGCTCGCCCGACAGGTTGTCCTCGTCCACAGAATGGATGCAAACAGCCGTACCGTAAAGCAAACACTCACGCTTTACTTTGGTTATAAGCTTTTTGTACTCTTTACTGTTGATTATACTGTTCCAATCGGCGAATAGCGTTGCAAGTTCTCGTCTTTCGCTTGCTACTTTCAGCAGTAGCTTCTTTCCGACACCTCGCACGCCTGCTATTTGGAGTATGGAACGTGGCGCTGTGAAGTCTTCAAGATAGGTGTAAATGCTGTCCACGTACCGTTTGCCGACGTACACTTCACGCTCTTCACCGCCGAAGAACATATTCGCCTTACCACTAAGTGCTTCATCGGGGGTGTCGCTACCGCATAGGTAGCCGAGTATACGCTCGTCAGCACGTAACGGTCTACGAAAGAACGGCACATGCTCGATAGTCTGGGCATTTAACATCACTGATAGAGCGCTAAACTGCGCCTTCATAACGTCAAAGTGTGTTGTCCCCATCTCCTGCGCACTGCTCAGCACCGATGCGGCAAACTCTATGCTCACACCTTCATAGCCGTTAAGCTCGTGATAGAGTTTGCTCACTCCGTACATGGATATTTCAAGCATAGCTAGGTTAAATACAGCGGTGCTGATGCTGTCGTTGTTTAGATGGTACAGTATGTGAAGGTAACGGTCGGAATACTCTACGTCATTGTCGGTCAGGTCGTCGTAGTCCTCGTAATCGCCGTGGAGTAGATAGCTGTATTTAAGAGCTATATCTTCTCTGCCGATGTCGATTAGATAGTCATGGAGCACTTCAAGGGTGTTGTTTTCGATGATGGACAGTATGTTTTTGATAGTTATCCCTCCTATGGGTTAGCGGTGAAAAGGGACTGCAATGGTTTGCAGTCCCTTTTATGATTTGTTGGGTGGGTTAGATAACAGGCTGGTTTTCTACGATAATTTCCGAGTATACACCGGAATACTTTGTGTTTTCACCTTCGCCTATTGCCATCCTGATGTAATAGGTTGCGGCCGGAATTGCATCGGTGTTTGTTATTGTGCTGAGAGTAACCGTTTTGTCAGCATTAATCGTTGCTGTAACAGCGTCATGTGGCTCAGTTGTGTCATTGCTTGCATACACCTCAATTTTAGCTCCATCAGGTATAGTGTACTGCGATGTGAAACTGACAGAATTAGCTGTATCCTCTGCTTTTGTCAATGTAATGGAAGTTTTTTTGTTGTCAAACACTACATCTTGAACATGATCTGTCGTGAAGGTAAGAGTGTACCTGTCTATTACATACGTATTCTGATAAGCCAACAACAAATCAAATTCGCTGTTGTTAGTCAAATTGTTTGGAAACACAAAGCTTATAACATTACCGTTAAGTGTAGCAGTTGCGCCAATATCATCAGACACAACTGATCCAATGCCTTTTTCTCTCACTAAAAAGGTCTTTTCAACGCCCAAGACATCGGGATTGTTTATATAGATGCTTGCTTTCTTCATGTTCGTCGAGTCAATTATTGCATGGCTATTTAATGAAAGTGTTGGATCCTCTATGCGTATTGCTACCCTTGGACTTACAATTTTACCGGGCTCTTCTACTGTTATGTATAGATCCCCTGTCGGTATATCGTATCCTGATTGGGTTCTTTTTATTGTAAGTGTTTTTGTAGTAGCATTGTATGTCGCTGCAATCGACGTATATACACCTCCGCTTTCTGAAAGATAAACTACAAATTCTGTACCGTCAGGGTAAGTCAAATCTGTGATAGTTTCAGTGTTGCTATCAAAAGTCGCTTTGATGATGGTCTGCGGTGTCAGCGGTGTAGAGAGAGGATCTACCGCTATTATCTCTACTCGGGTGTTGTTTTCCGCTTTGTCCTGCTCTTTTAGAGCTATGAAGAAGCGGTCGTCCTCGTTGATTGCACCATCAGTTGTGATGGTCAGTGTGCCTTCGCCACCTGTGTAGTCGTACTCTACTGCCGCTACCGTGGTGGTGTCCGTAGTGTCATTACTGCCGTACACGTTAAACTCGGTGTCTGCTCCGTACGGCAAGCCTGTTATTACAAGCGACTTAGCATCAATGCTCGCCTTGGTTATGGACGTGTTTTCAAGATTAAGCGGTTGTGACACAGGGTCGGCTACTGTTATTACAGCACGTGTACTGTTTGGCAGCTTGCCTGCTTCGGTTACGACGACATGGAAGGCCGTTCCTGCCACTATTGCGCTTTCGCTTGTAATGGTCAGTGTGTTACCTGTGTATGTTGTGGTTATACCTGCCATTGTTGCAGTTTCACCGGGTGTTGCGTATACGTCGAAAGTAGTGCCGTCCGCATAGGCCAGACCTGTGATATCAACGCTTACGCTACTGATACCTGCCTTTGTGACAGTTGCATCTGCCATCGCCTCGGTGACAGGGTCAGCTAACGTAATAACTGTTCGAGCAGCGGTTGGTAGTTTACCTGCCTCAGTTACGACTATATAGAGTATAGTACCGTTACTCAGATAGGAGCTATCGGTGGTAGCAATTGTCAGTATGCCACCTGAATATTCTGTGCTTATACCTGCCATTGTTGCAGTTTCACCGGGTGTTGCGTATACGTCGAAAGTAGTGCCGTCCGCATAGGCCAGACCTGTGATATCAACGCTTACGCTACTGATACCTGCCTTTGTGACAGTTGCATCTGCCATCGCCTCGGTGACAGGGTCTGTTACTGTAAGCGCTACTCTTGAGCTTTCGCCTAGGTCATCGGTTTTTGCAGTCAGGTAGTATGTCGATGTAGGTAGTACAGCATTGTCAGCGGTGGAGATGGTTACAGTGCTTCCCGACTGAGTTGCTACCATGTTTGTCATAGCTTCGATTGCACCTTCGGTAGCGTAAACTGTCCATGTCCACTCTTGTGCGGGTGTTAAAAGTGGGAAGTCTGCGGATATGGAGGTTGTGAGAGCCTTGGTTACTACTGTTTCTGTAAATGTCGGGGCGGACGCTGTAGGGTCAGTGACTACCACGTCTGCACGTGTGCTCTCGCCCAGCATGTCGCCGTCTTGAGTGAAGGTTATCCAGTATGTTTCCGCTAGTAACGGTGTTTTGTCGGTGGTGGCTAGGGTAAGGGCTGTGCCTGATGTTGTTACTGTCAGATTAGTTATAGCGGCGGAAGTTGAGCTATCACTGTAGACTTTCCACGTGCCTGCGTTCGCAATCTCTGCTGACAAGGTGAACGCCGCACTTGTGGAAGATTTCAAATCTTTCTCAGCTGTATTTATGCTGAACTGAGGAGCGGTTGACGGATTTCGTACTGTTAAAGCAATCGCTTCACTCTCGCTGAAGTTGGGCTCTGTGGCGGTGACATAGTACACGCCCGGCAACAGCATTACACTAGAGGTTTTAGAACTGATGGTGAGTGTCACACCGCTCACAGTGACATTTGCAAGTGTGCTTACTAATGGGGTTGGTTCTACCGCTGAGTAGATCTGCCATTTTGTGTCCAGTGCAGGGGTTGTTGTCAATGTGAACTCGACAGAGCTTTCTTCGAGAGAACTCTTGGATTTTGTTGTGTCTCCTTCGAAGGTAGGCACAGATGTTTGACCTGCTGTGGAAACGCTTACCAACGCAGTCTCACTTCTCATGCTACTACTGCCGTAACTTACCACACAGTAGTAGAAATGTTCGCCAACGGTTAAAGTGGTGGGTATTTCAAATGCGGCGGCTGTGGCGCTTTCAATAATCGTGCCTGCCATGGTTGTTTTCGAGGTAGTGCTGTACCACTGATATGTAAGTGTTCCGCTTGGGAAGGAGGTTGCGGCAACTGTCAGCGCCGGCGGTGTTGTGCCGTAGCTGTAACTTGTGTCATCGGGCTGGTCTGTGATTGTTATCTCGGTACCTGCGAGAAGGTCAACCGACAGATACATAAGTGGGTCACTTGGATCGCCGCTGTCAAAGAAGAATACGTAGTTGTCAGGACGTTCAAGGACAGTCACAAAGGCGTTTTCGCCCAGTTCAACTTCGTTGTCGGTATCTATGTAGCCGATGCCACTGATATCACGGTCGTCGGTGAACCAGTTTAGGAAGTTGTCGCCATTTGCGTCGTCTATCATCTGGTTGTAGGTCATATCACGGTGGGCGGTGCTGGTGCTACCGAACTTCGAGAAGGTCGGGGAGCCGTCGCCACTGCGTGTCGTGTCCTTATAGATGCTCATGCTTTCGCCGGAGCTTAAATCGTAGTCGTAAAGGTCGTCTGTGGTGAATCGTACCACTTCAAAGTCGCTGCCTGATACAGAGGTTGAATAGCTGGAACCTGCTCCGGTGAAGCTTGTCGGCATAACGAATGCTATGACATCGCCGTCGTTGCCGGGGGCGGTTAGGAATGTATGCTCCTCACCGGGGGCTATGTGTAGTATGTCCTCAACTTCGCTACCGTCAGCATTAAAGCGCAGTTCCAGCAGGTCATACTCATACTCTTCTGCAAGCACAACCTTGTAGGTCTGACCATTTGTTAGCCCTGTTATCTCGCCATCGGTGACTGCTACCATATCTTCAAGGCGTGTTGTTAGTCCGCCTCCGTCACGAGGGTAGTATATCTGCTCGTTGCTACGGCCTACTTCAACTTTGTAGAAGCCATCGTCCAGGTCGGTGATGGTGCTGTTAGCGGCTCTGCCCTCACTGCCCGAGGCAAGTGTGACACGTGTAGCGTCAGGGTTTATATAGCCGTCATCGTCGTCATCGTCATAACTGCTGTCGTCAAAGTCGACATCTATGACGGTATCGTCAGAGTAGTCACGGAAGTTGTTTACAGTTCCTTCGCCTGTGATGTCCGAATCATCGTAGGCAGTAAGTGTGGATACGTGGGAGCTTGACGAGATGTCAAGGTAGGTCATTGCGTTTAGGGTGAGTGAATCAAGTTTGCTGTTTAAAAGGTCAAGGTTTACAAATATGTAGATGGAGTCTTTGGTCTCCACGTTTTTAAAGCCTTCGTATGAGCTGCTAAGACCTTGTTCAGACAGCACTGCCGGCGATTGCACGGTAGTTCTTTCGATGGTGGTATTGCCGCCTGCTATAACACGGACAGGATCGCCGCCGTTTTTGTAGATTTCAAGCAGTGCTATAGTACAGTTTTGGAGTAGGATGGAGTCCTGTCCGCCACCGTTTATGATAACCTTTTGAGCGTTTACACCTGTAAGCGTAACATCGCCTTCGCCTACAAGGTTGCTGATTGTGACGCTGTTATAACTGCCGGACGGTATTATCTGCCCGGGTATGTTTATCACCACATCTGAGGAAGTGGGTGTGGGTTGTGGAGTGGGTACCGGTGTGGTCACCGGTATAGTAGGCGTAGATGTTGGGATGGGTGTTGCTGTGGGAGCGGGGGTTGGGGTTGGAATGGTAGTGGGCGGTGTCGGAGTTGCCGTGGTAGGTTGGTAGGTCGGCGTAGGCACCGGTGTAGCCACTATTGTGGGCGCAGGTGTAGTGGGAAGTATCGGCACGGTGGTGGACGGAGTGGGATCTTTCCTAAAGCACCCCGTAAAGCTACCTACCACAAGTGTGAGTGACAACGCCAAAGCTAGAAATCTTTTCATGTCAAACCGTTCCTTTCTATGTGTGTAACATATATACAGTCGTTAAAATATCCTTGTAAAGCAAAAATATCCACATAAAACCACACAGGCAATGCGCAAAGACGTAAAATAGATAAACCTGTAGGTCGAGTGCAAACTTATACATGTTTATAATAGGCTAAATATAGCTAAAAGTCAATGTTATGGGACGAAATGTAGCTTTGTGGGCTGTTTTGTCGGGCAGTGGGTATAATGACAGGGTGACGGTGGCTATGTGCTCGGCTCTCTAGGTAGCGTAAACAGCACAGTCGCAGGCAGAAGCCATCTGTCCAAGGGACAGAAAGAAATGGGGACTCAGCCCAAAGTCTGAGTCCCCATTTCTTAGTCGGTGCTGTGCACCGACATGGCTTCTGCCATCAACAATTCTGTTTACTCTACCGACCCGATGCCCAATAACCGCAACGGTAAAACCA
>CAYJIK010000008.1:15236-45990 GCA_964370205.1 uncultured Oscillospiraceae bacterium
ACTCCGCCAAACGTGTCTGCCCCCTTTTTTTTGTGGGGCCTGTCACCGTAATGGGCTTGGGCGGGCTAGGGGGTTGTTAACGCTACCGACCGGTTGCCGACTCACGGAACCGGTCAAAGCAGTTTTACGCTATTTTCTCTACATTTTCGCGGTTTGGTGTTGTTTTTGGCACAATTTGTGCTATAATAACATTTAAATATATTAACAGACGAAAAATACAGGTAGTTTCAGCACTGCCATACAAAATAGAAAGGCATGATAACAGTATGAAAAACAACGAAAAATCTATGGACGTTTTAGTGTCGCTGTCCAAGCGGAGAGGTTTTGTGTATGCAGGCTCGGAAATCTACGGTGGCCTTGCAAACAGTTGGGACTACGGCCCTCTCGGTATAGAGATGCTTCGCAACATCAAAAAAGCGTGGTGGCAGAAGTTTATACAGGAAAGCCCCTACAATGTCGGTATCGAGAGTGCTATGCTGATGAATCCGCAGGTTTGGGTAGCGTCGGGACACGTTGTAAATTTTAATGACCCGTTAATCGACTGTAAAACCTGTAAAATGCGCTACAGAGCTGATACACTTATAGAGAACTTTAACAAGGCAAAGGGCGAAGTATTTGAAGCGGATGGCATGAATTCAGACGAACTTTCCTACTATATTAAAGATAACGCTGTCCCCTGCCCCTCCTGCGGTAGCAACGACTTCACCGATATCCGCAAATTCAACATGATGTTTAAGACCTACCAAGGTGTCACCGAGGACAGCAGTACAGAGATTTATCTGCGGCCCGAAACGGCTCAAGGTATGTTTGTGAACTTTAAGAATGTGCAGCGTACTACACGCAAAAAGCTACCGTTTGGTATTGGACAGACGGGCAAGAGCTTTAGAAACGAGATAACACCCGGCAACTTTATATTCCGCACCCGTGAGTTTGAGCAGATGGAGCTTGAGTTTTTCTGTGAGCCGGGAACGGAACTTGAGTGGTTTGACTATTGGAGAGCTTTCTGCAAAGATTGGCTGACCTCTCTGGGTATAAGCGATGAAAACCTGCGACTTCGTGACCACGAGAAGGAAAAGCTGTCCCACTATTCAAACGCAACCACTGACATCGAATACCTCTTCCCCTTTGGCTGGGGAGAGCTTTGGGGTGTTGCATCACGTACTGACTACGACTTGAAGGTACACGCTGAAGCTTCGTCGCAAGACCTCACCTACTTTGACCAAGAAAAAAACGAGCACTACCTCCCCTACTGCATAGAACCTGCCGTGGGTGTCAACAGAATAATGCTCGCCATGATGGTAGACGCCTACGACGAGGAAATCGTGGACGCTGAGAAGAACGACTTGCGTACTGTCTTGCACCTACATCCTGCTATTGCGCCGTTTAAGTGCGCAGTGCTACCACTGTCCAAAAAGCTGTCCGACGAAGCAGAAGCTCTTTACTTCTCTCTGAAGAAGGACTTTATGTGTGACTACGACGACTCCGGCTCTATAGGCAAGCGCTACCGCCGACAGGACGAGATAGGCACACCCTACTGCATAACCTACGACTTCGACTCTGTCACAGACGGCGCTGTCACAGTCCGTGACAGGGATACAATGGAACAACAGCGCATAAAAATAGAAGATATAAAGGACTTTTTGACTAAACATATTCAGTTTTAGCGGAGCGAAAAGAGTGTAATGCGCTCTTTCCAAAGTGTGATCTTTCCTTGTAGAGTGTTGAGATGCTCTAACAAGAATGTGTAACATTTTGTGACAAAGACGACGCCACTAAGACTTGTTCTGTCGCCAAAAGGTCACACTTTACGCTAAAGGAATGATGAAATGTCTAATTTTTCTAGAAGATGCTACCTGGAGATAAACGTGGACAACATTGCGCACAATGTCCGCACCGTGCTAAAGCACTTGGGGAACAGCACAAAACTGATGGCTATCCTCAAGGGGGACGGTTACGGCCTAGGGGCTGTGCGTGTGGCGAAGATATGCCAGTGTGAAGGGGTGAGCAACTTCGGTGTTGCGACCGTAGAAGAAGCGGTGACACTCCGCCAGTCAGGGATAGAGGGCGAGATACTTGTACTGTCCTACACTCCCCCCGAGCGTGTAGAAGTGCTGTCAAAGTACAACATAGCACAAGCGATTATATCGGAACAATACGCTGTAGCACTGAATGATGCCGCCTCGACACGTATGTGTAGGATTAACTGCCATCTAAAAGTGGACACAGGTATGGGTAGAATAGGTGTACCGTGGCAGAGCGGATATCTAAACGAGGCTAAGCGGATACTGGAGTTACCGTGGCTTGGGTTTATGGGGGTGTTCTCGCACCTTTCAAATGCGGAGGACGCCAGCCCCAGAGATATCGAGCAGTCACGACTGCAGCTTGAGCGTTTTAACGAATTTTGCCATAACCTCGAGAGTGAGGGCTATGAACTTGGTAAACGCCATCTGGTCAACAGTGCCGGTTCTCAAAAGATACCGGAGGGTAGGCTTGATATGGTGAGAGTAGGCTCGTCACTGTATGGACTGCCCACAGCCGAAGGTGGTATGTTTGACCTAGAGCTTCGTCCCACATTTGAGTTCAAGTCAGTTGTCACCATGATTAAGAGCATATCAGTAGGTGTCAGCATCGGCTACGACAGCAGTTTCACCGCCAAAAGAGATACCATTATCGCCACCGTATCGGCAGGATATGCCGACGGTTACCGCAAGTGCTTATCCGGCACTGCAACGGTGAATATCAGAGGGAGAAACTACCCTGTCATTGGAGCAGTCTGTATGGATCAGCTCACAGTGGACATCACCGACGCCCCAAATGTATCCATGGGGGACGAAGTGTTGCTTATCGGCGGTTACGGTGAGCAGTCGCCAACGATACTGGCGAAGAACGCAGGTGGTGCCTTGGGATATCTGGAGCTGTTGAGCGGTCTTAACCCGAGGGATTAGGGCGTGAACACCTTAACTACAACAGTAGCGGTTTACCGCACGGTGTAGCGCCGTGGATTTTCGCTTTCCGTTTCCGCTCGGGAATGTAGCGTGCGTAAACCACACAGTCGCAGGCAGAAGCCATCTGTCCAAGGGACAGAAAGAAAACAGAGCTCAGCCCTAGGGCTGAGCTCTGTTTTCTTTAGTTGGTGCTGTGCACCGACATGGCTTCTGCCTGCGACTGTGTGGTTTACGCACGTGTCCGGCGGCGAAAGCGGTCTTGTGACAAAAATAAACCACCTACATTTTGGTGTTTGTTTTAAAAAGAAAACATGCTATAATACAAAAGTACAAAATGTTTACGAAAGTCGCCCCACTACCCCACTATCAAGGCAGCACTTTCGTATACTATCAATGCGGAGGAAAACGTATGAAGCAGGAACACGAGATTGTATCCAAAGTTTTAGCGGCACAGGGCGACCCACTCGCCGCCGATGATTTAATAGAAAGCTACCTACCGTTTATAAAATCCGAGACCTACAAGGCGACAGGCAAACTGCCTACGACTGACGCCGAGGACGAACTGTCCATTGCGATGTTCGCCTTCTACGAAGCTATAGAGAGTTATTCAAAACAGCGAGGTGCGTTTTTACCCTATGCAAGCCTGCTGATACGCCGCAAAATCATCGACTACTACCGCAAAGAAAAACGCCACACCGGCAGTATTTCAGGTGACGCCCCGGCATTCTCGCAAGATGATGAAGCTACTGTTATGGATCTGGTGGCCGACCCTAAGGATAACATAAACGAGGGTATCCAAAAGAATGCCACTCGGGACGAAATAGCGGAACTCACCGCTCAACTTACACAATATGGACTTTCCCTTACTGACATCGCTGACAACTGCCCCAAACAGGAGCGCACGCTGAAAGCATGTCTGGCGGCGGTACAATATGCTAAAGAGCATCCAGAGCTAATAACTGAACTGGTCAAGACAGGTAGACTACCGCTTGCGGCGCTGTCTGACGGTTCAGGCACACCGAGAAAAACGCTGGAACGCCACCGCAAGTACATAATGGCGCTTCTGCTTATATATTCAAACGGCTATGAAATAATAAGAGGTCACCTGAAGCAGTTATCCGGCTTAGGCGGTAAACTCTCAGGGTAGACAAACATATGGAAGGAACGGCTAATTATGAAATACTTAGTAATGGAAACGCACACCGCCTATGCTGTTGTGCTTGACGAACAGGGACGCTTACTAAAAGTTGCAAACTTTGGCTACAGCGTGGGCGATACCGCTACTGATATCGTCACGATGGACACGCCAAAATTCACGCTATCACGCAGGACCGTCACCTCGATCACTATGCTTGCCGCTTGTTTTGTGTTTGTAGCCGCATGGGTACTGTTTGGCGCAGGGTCGTTTGACGCTTACGCTTCGGTATATCTGACAGTCAACCCACAGGTCAAATTGAGCGTTGATATTGACGGACGAGTCGGCGATATTGAAGCGCTCAACGCTGACGGCGCAAAGCTGCTATTCGACTACGACTACGAAGATAAACCAATGGCAACGGTGTCACAAGAGCTGATGGACAGCGCCATATTACTGGGCATGCTCGTAGACGGCAGTACAATATCGCTCAACATAGATTCGGAAGACGAAGGTTGGAGCGAGAGCGCTGAAGATGACCTAAGAGAGGAACTGATAACCTATCTGGAGGAACGTGTTACTGTCACTGTCGAGATAAAGGCAGAAGAACCCTCCCCAACTGTAACTCCAACCCCCGACACGCCGGACAGTTCCGAAACCTCGGCACCGTCCACCACATCCACACCTACCACATCACTTGATGATGACGATGATGACGATGATGACAATACTGACGTTGACGACAATGATGATGATAATGATGACGATAACGATGACGATGGCAATGACAATGACGATGACAATGACGACGACAACGATGACGATGACGATAAAGTCGACGATGCTAAACTCCCCAACATATCAGAAGGAAATGCGTCTGATATAGCGACCTCTCACATGAGTGGTGACAGTGATATATTGGAGGTCGAGCTTGATGACGATGACGGTGACTATGTTTATACTGTGACGATTTTAAGAGATGGGCGTGAGTACAAATATGAGATAGACGCCCAAAGCGGTGCTATACTTGACGTTGATGTAGAAGACTCCGACTCAGATGACGATGATGAAAAAGATGAGCAGGATACCGACGATGACGATGACGACGAGGACGAAGACGATGATGAAGACGACGAAAATGAAGACGATTAGCTTCAGTAGACTACTTCCATTGTCGAAGCGATGTTTGCTCACAAGTGGAATTGCTTAAGAACGAAGAAAAGCAGGGGTGAGCCCTTGCTTTTCTTTTGTGGGCACAGTGAAAACAGCTAAACATGCCATTCTTAATTTTAATTGCAAAACATGTACAGCTATTGTATAATAATCTATAACAAAACCATTTAACGAAAGGCGGACTTTTTCATGAAGAACATCGGAAGTGTAAACGCACTTTATCCCACCCCCGTGACAGTGGTAGGGACAGTTATTGACGGTAAGGTAAACTGGATTAACATTGCTCACATCGGTATCATCGGCATGAACAAGATAATGCTCAGCATGGGTAAGTCGCATTACTCTAACCAAGGTATAATCAAAAACAAGACTGCTAGTGTTCATCTGGTCTCCGCTGATATGCTGGTGCCTGCCGACTATGTAGGTATAGTATCCGGTGCAAAGGTGGACAAGAGCACCGTCTTTGAATACAAGATGGGACAGCTTGCAGGTGTACCCATAATCAAAAATGCACCTGTGGCAATGGAATGTGAGCTTGTGGACATCTACCAAGACGAAAGCCACGACTGCTTTATACTCAAAATTGTGCATACTCATGTAGACGAACGTTATCTGGACAAGAACGACAAAATCAACTATGACAGCCTACGTCCCGTTCTGTTCGAGATGGGTACACGCAGTTATCTGTCCACCGGCAGAAAAATTGCTGACTGTTGGCAGGTTGGTAATGAATATAATAAAAAGTAGCTTATGTCCGTAAATCTACAGCGGGCTTCAAAGCGATAAGAACTCAAATATACTTTTAAAATATGGCGCAAAAAAGGCGGTCTTACGACCGCCTTTTTTATTTATACGCTTAATAGCTCATTTACAGCACAGCACCTGTAGAAGGTATTGGCTTTGTGGTCGAGGTGTCACCTGTAGAACCACTGGAGGTGGGCGGTGTTGGTATCGACTCGATTATGGGGCTGTCCGCTACTATGAAATTGCCCAGTGTACGTGTTTCAAAGTAGACTATGCTTTGATAGTACTCAAAGTCCGAGTCCATCTCTATCAGCATACCGTCTTCCTGCACTTCGTAGACGTACACATCTTCATCCGAGTCTACAAAGTTATACGGCACTTCAATGCCCATTGTACCTAAACGCTCAAACGTTGCGCCGTTGCCGTTCATGAAGACAAGGTCTGCGTCGGGGAATTTGTCGGCTACTGCGTCGTCATCTTCAAAGTTTACCGATAGCAGTATCGGGGACTGACTGTATGTGTCCACTTCAAATGTTCCTGCTGTGTCCGCTAGATAGAAGAGGTGGTCGTGCTCGCCGCCGTACTCGTCAAAGTCGTACAGCTGTAGGTATTCCTCTATGTAGTACATGCTACTATTAGCCGCATCGGGGTATCCGATAGTAAACGACACATACGCATATGTATCAATAGGCTCATCCCCGGTACGGGAAAGTTCTATCTCTCCTGCAACGTCAATGGTATCGGTTCTGGTGGCGTCACGTAGTGAGAAAGCTAGGAAGTAACCATACTCAAAATCGCCGTTTGCAGGGTCTTCATAACGAGCCCTCACTATCTCGACATCCTCGACATAGTTACCGCCATCGTCCCAGTTTTCACGGATTTTCATCGCCCTTACAGCATCGTAGTCGTCGCTGTCTATAAAGTATCCGTTTTCGTCGTTAAGTTTAAAGTAAACCTCCGAGCCATACACAGGGTACATATCGTAGGAGTATGCCTGCTTTATAACTCTGTCTATCGGGTCGTATAGGAAATAGAGGTCGTCTATGGGGTCGCTTTCATCGAGAGATACACCGTTTGATATAACGAGGCAAGAGAACATAAACATAAGAGCAAGTGTTAGAGCCAGTAATTTTTTCATAGTAGTACCAATCCTTTCCGACATTGTTTTCTACAAAGTTCTGTTCCGATACTGTCCGCTTTTAGGGAGAAAATCGAATGTTTCATACATCGTCCTACACTCTAAAGCTAACATATTTCACGTAAAATGTCAATGTGAATGCAAAAATGTTGACATGTTTTACATATACTTCACAACTTTCGCTATAGCACCGCACCCACTGTAGGGTTTCCTTTTTGCCAACCAAGTTCCGTTTCGCTTAGCGGCTTTACCGACATCACATACGTTTCAAGCATCCGTGTTTCAAGGGTAAACGCCTGATTTTCACTGTCGTAACTTTCGGTGAGATCTATAAGTTCACTCTCTGACAGTCTATAGAAAAACATCCCCTCTTCCGCTTCTATGTAAAGCGTACCTTTTCGGTCAAACACAGGGGCGTGGGTCCATGAATATACGCTTAGCTCATCGTCAGGGAAGCTCGCTACAACATCGGGGCGATAGGTGATGTAAGTGATGTTTACTTCGTTCTGCCCTTCTGCGTCCACCTCAAAGCTCACACCCTCGTCAAAGCTTATCGACACATTCCCTCCGTTGTCTATGCCACTAAACGTCGGGCTATTGGGTAAGTACAGCACGGTATTGTCCACCGCACTCAGTGAGCTGTCCCGTATTTCAATCTCAAAGTGCTGTTTTTCAAGGGTGTTCATCCATCTTTCGCCGATGACGAGTTCCCCCTTGAGCAGATAGCTACTCTCGGTAAACACTATCTGTGACGTGTCCATCGCCACTAGATACCTAAAACCGAGCGATTCGTTGCCGCTGCTGTCATACACTTTCTTATACACTATTGTGGGGGTGTACACTGTGGTGTCGCTACCGTCATAGCGGATCATCGCTCGCAGTCCGCTTAAATCGGAGGAACGTACAGCGTTTTCCACTTCAAAATACACTATAGCCCCCGACACCACCGCATAGGACAATGTACCGTCCTCCTGCTCGCTTTCCAGTCGGGGTACGTCACCCGGCAGTTCCACATACATAGTATCGGTGGGAACAGGAAGGACATCGTCGCTCATTACCCTAGCAGCGTTCGACGGTACAACCGAAACCCAAACCATCATAAGAGCCATCAATATTTGTAAAACAATTTTTGCGATGTCCCCCTCCCTTCTGTATTAACAATCTCCAAGGTAAATATTCACAGTTTTATAGTGGTGTAAAACATCTGTTTTACTGCATACATTTTAACTTTGTGCTCTCTCCGCTATCCAACTGCGACACTGCTCTATACGCTTACCGTTGTCCCCTTGCTTTTCGTCATAGGCAAAGCTGTTAAGCAGTTTGCACGGAAATTCACCGCACTCACCGCAATGTTGATGTTCTTTGCCTTCACAGCAAGACTTGACAGGGCAACTCTCACCCCAAAACGGCTTTTTTATTGCTGTGCAACCGTTGCAGCCCATGCTCTCTTTATATTCACAGTTACTGCAAAGCAGTCCGCAACGTGACTGTATCATGTTTAGTACCTCCTAAAGTAAAGTTAAGCACGTAAAACCGCACCCAGTTTCGCAACTTCGTCCATTATGCTTGACATTTTACCTTCAACTATCTCGTCATTTAACGTTCTGTCGCTACGGAAAGCTAGGGTAAACGCCACACTCTTTTTACCTTCACCAAGCTGTGCGCCCCTATAGATGTCAAACAGCTCGGATTTCTCAAGCAGCTCACCACCACCGCAAACAATAGCGTCGTTCAGAGCACCAACGGTTACTCCTTCGTCCACCACCAGAGCGATATCTCTTAGCATAGCGGGGAATTTCGGTAGCGTTTTGTACTTAACCGCATTGTCTGTAGCTTTCACAAGCTCGGACAGGTACACTTTAGCGTAGCAGATGCGCATACCTTCCATGTCAAACGCCGTGGCGGTGTCCGGGTGTAATTCTCCGAAGATTGCTATTGTTTTACCGTCAGCTGTAAACTGTGCTGTACGTCCCGGGTGGTAGTACGGCTCGTCGGTTAGCACCTCGGTTTTGTATGATTTCACACGGAATTCGCCCATTATTTCCTCGATATAGCCTTTGAGCGTTAGAACCTCTGCGTCTTTGCCGTACATACCTATAGCAAGCACAGGACGCTCTATGGGCAGTTCTGTGGGTGAATCCTTTGGTATGAATTCAGTGGATATTTCAAACAGGTGTACGTTTTCGTTTCGGACGCTGTGGTTAGAGGACAATACCGACAGCATGGACGGTAGTACGTCGTTTCGTAGCAGTCCTGTGTCCTCGCCCAGTGGGTTTAGGATTTTAACGCAGTTTGCTCTGCTGTCTCCATTCGGTATACCCAGCTTTTCAAACACTTTTGGGGAAATAAAGGTGGGGGTTACGCACTCGTTTAGACCTCTTGAGGTCAGGAGCTTTACAAGGGTGCGCTCCACACGCTTTAAAGTAGTGAGAGAACCGCTACCGCCTGTTTTGGGAACGGTGGTTTCTATCTTATCGTAGCCGTAAAAACGTACTATTTCTTCGGCAATGTCCGCTTTACCCTCTACGTCCTGTCTGAAGGTCGGGGGGTACACGGTGTCACCGTCCACTGTGAAACCTATACGCAGTAGTATATCGTCCATATACTCCCTTGTCAGCGATGTGTTCAAGAAGCCGTTTACCCAATCGTGGCTGTATACAATGGGGCGTGGGGGGATTTCACCTACGGAAACGTCTATGATACCCTCGCAGACTGTCCCCACTCCAAGCTGCTCATACAGCTCACACGCTCTTTGTAGTGCAGTTTCGCAGACAGCTCTGTCCAAACCCTTTTCAAAGCGCCCCGAGCTCTCTGTCCTCATGCCGAGCTTTCTCGAAGTGGTACGTACAGAGCTACCAAGGAAGTTCGCCGCTTCAAGCACCACTACCTTAGTGTCCGCAGTGATGGAGCTGTTAAGTCCGCCCATTACACCTGCAACCGCTGACGGTTTTTCGCCGTCTGCAATAACAAGCATATCGGTGGTGAGCGCTCTCTCGGTGCCGTCAAGCGTGGTTATGTTTTCGCCTTCAGCCGCATTACGCACCACAATCTGCTTACCGCCCAGACAGCTATAGTCGAAAGCGTGGAGTGGCTCGCCAAATTCAAGCATGACGTAGTTTGTTACGTCAACGACATTATTTATAGGACGCACTCCCGAAGCACGCAGACGCTCACGCATCCATCTTGGGGACGGCTCAAGTTTGATATCGGTGATAACCCTTGCCATATATCGAGGGCAGAGGGTGGTGTTTTCTACAGTTACAGACAGATAGTCGGAGATGTCTGCACCGCCGCCTTTCACCTGTGGTGTTTTAGGGGTAAAGCTACCGCCGTAGGTTGCTGCTACTTCTCGCGCAAGCCCTGTCACTGCAAGGCAGTCGGAGCGGTTTGGCGTAATCTCGAACTCTACAACGGTGTCGTCCAGGCCTATCGCCGCACCGATATCCATGCCGAGTGTGTGTTCGCAGTCGTCGCCGAGGACAAATATTCCTTCAGGGTCTGCATATGGAAAGCTGTTGATATCGAGGCCTAACTCGTCCACAGAGCAGAGCATACCGTAGCTGTCCACACCACGGAACTCCGCTTTCCCTATAGCCTTACCTCCTGCAACGGTGGAGCCCACTTTCGCTACAGGTACATAGTCACCGACTGTGAGGTTTGTCGCCCCTGTGACGATTGAGAGCACTTCGTCGCCTGTGTCTACTGTAGTTATCACTAGACTGTCAGCGCCTGTGTGGGGGTGTATCTCTTTAACCTGTCCCACAACCACGCCTTCGATGTCTGTACCCTCTTTTTCAAAGCCCTCAACTTTAGAGCCGGACATTGTCATAGCGTCAGAGAGCTCTTTAGGGGTTACGGTTATCTTTACATATTCATTAAGCCATTTCAGTGGCAGTTTCATATTGCTATCTTCCTTTCTTTAGGTGCTTCATTTTGCAAAGCCAAGTGACTATAGACCTAGTGTGGTTGCGCCTCTGAACTGGGTTAGAAAGCGCACATCATTTTCAAATAGCAGACGTAGATCGTCTATCTCGTACTTTAGCATGGTGATACGGTCAAGCCCCATACCAAACGCAAAGCCGCTGTACACTTCAGGGTCCACACCGCAGTTTTTCAGCACTTCGGGGTGTACCATACCTGCGCCGAGTATCTCTATCCAACCCTCGCCCTTGCACAGTCTGCATCCCTCACCGCCACACACGAAACAGGTCACGTCCATCTCGGCGGACGGCTCGGTGAATGGGAAATGGTGGGGACGAAAACGTGTTGCTGTATGCTCTCCGAACATTGTCTTTGCAAACGCTGTAAGAGTGCCTTTGAGGTCGCTCATGGTGACACCTTTGTCCACAACCAGCCCTTCCATCTGATGGAACACAGGGGAGTGGGTAGCATCCACTTCGTCAACTCGGTAGACACGGCCGGGGGCGATTATCTTAATGGGTAGCTCGCCTTTTTCCATTACACGCACCTGCGTCGGGGAGGTCTGGGTGCGGAGTATTACGTCCTCCGCTATATAGAACGTGTCCTGCATGTCACGGCTGGGGTGATCTTTGGGAGCGTTTAGCATGTCAAAGTTGTACTTCACCAGTTCTACTTCGGGGGTAAACTCCGCTGAGAAGCCCATGCCTAGGAAAATCTCGGATATTTCGTCAATAACCATATTGAGAGGGTGGCGACTGCCCTGCACTGTCTTAACACCGGGTAGGGTCATGTCCACTGTCTCCTTTAGCAATCGCTCGTTTTGCGCTCGGCTGTCAAGGTCGGCTTTTTTGCTGTCCAATAGCGTTTCCAGTTCTGTGCGCAGACTGTTCACCAGCTGTCCCAGTTCCTTACGTTCCTCGGGAGCGTAACCGCCCATGCTCTTGAGTAGCGCTGTGACACTCCCCTTTTTTCCTAGGAGTTCAAGACGAACCGCCTGTAACTCGTCAGAATTTGATGCCGCATTTATCGCCTGCACGCCGTGTGCTTTCAGTTCGGTAACTTTTTGTTGCATAGTTATACATTCCTTTCTGATGTTTGACTGTTTAGAAATTTACGATTGCCAACCGACAAAGAGGTAGATTAAATACAAAAATGCCTGCCGCCCTTGGGACGACAGGCAAAAGCCTTCGCTATACCACCCAATTCATCGGAGCAAACACTCCAATCTGCCGATAACGGGGCATACCGTCACTGCCTACAGAGCCACATAAGGCTGTTCAGCAGCACCGCTCACGAGTGAACTTCAAAGGGAAGCGCTTTCCTGCCTCTCAGCACGACCATTAGCACTGATACTAACAATCTGACAGGTTCTCTGTAAAAACTCCGCACCTTCTACTCTCTCGGTCATAGCGTTTTTTGATGTGTGGATAGTTTAGCACACTTTGTAGGGGTTGTCAATGGTGGTGATGGTGTGGGAAGTGGGTAAAATTTGCACTTTTCTCACTTATTAAGGTGGTACACTTGCGGAATTTTTACGCCCCACCACCGACGGTCGGTAGCGAAAATAAGAACGTTCGGGCAGAAGCCGTCCACCCATGGGGTGGAAACGAACACAGGTCAGCCTTAAGGGCTGACCTATGTTCGTTAGTCGGTGCCGGCACCGACACGGCTTCTGCCCGAACGTTCTTATTTACGCTACCTTTCAGGCCGAGCGCCCACCTATTCACACTCTTCCTCTTTTTCGTCCCTGTGTATTCTCACCATCAACGAAATAACTATCGCCATAAAATAGAACCACCCTATCGGCGCTAAAGCACTCTCCTTTAACATACCATTATCAAAATAAAAAGTTATACCTACGGTTGCAAAAACTATCAAGGAGGGCAAGCCATGTGCAAAAGAAGCAATGAAGTATATGAGGGCGTATTTTTTACGGTTACTCTGCCCGTTTGAAAAGAATACATCCTTAAGTATGGCAACGACGGAAAAGTAGATTGTCGCCACATACAAAATAACAAAAGCCTGCAGAAATGGTGAAGCCCATGTGTAAAAAGTGCTTATAACACCGTTTGCCACAACCAATACAAGCGTTAAGATTAACGTTTGCAAGCATAGTTGCTTTTGTAAGCTGATTTGGTACTCGTCAAATTCTTTGTTTTTCATTTTCTATTCCTCCCAGAATAAGTCATCTAACGTCTTTCCAAGTGCTTTGCATATTGAGATACAGAGTTTAACAGAGGGGTTATAATCACCCTTTTCAATGACATTGATGGTTTGCCTGCTGACCCCCACGACGCTTGCTAAATCTGTTTGCGTCATATCTAAAGCGGCCCTTGCGGATTTTAATCTTAGGTTTTTGGGCACCTCTCCACCTCCTTATGTCAATTATAATATATACAAGATAAAATGTCAATTATATATTACTTTTTGCAAATATATTAAGACAATCGAATCAGAGGTGTTCTATAAGCCCTACAATTTTCACTAACCCCTATTTCGATTCATTCACATCTAATAATCACTCCTGCACATCAACTGCCAGTTTAGTTTCTCTCCCATACTTCAAAACGCTATCACGGTTTGGAGGTGCAAATTTTCCCCACACTATTGTAAAAACCCTACCGCTATACTATAATTATAAAAGAGGCGGTGGTTCCCTTCACCGACAAATCTAACACAAAAAACAAACAACGGAGGAATAGCAATGGAAATTAAACGTTTTGACTCTAACGGACGTATGCATAAGGCGGTTACACATGGTGGGACACTATATTTGAGCGGTCAGGTTTCTCGCGCGGACAGTGCAGCAGAGCAAGCTACCGAGATACTCGGCAACATAGCGGCAATGCTTGAGCAGTACGGCTCTTCTAAAGAGCACATTCTCTCCGCAACTATCTACCTTTCCGATATGAAGTACTTTGCAGAGTTCAACGAAGTATGGGACGCTTGGGTAATAGAAGGTCATCAACCTGTACGTGCCTGCGTGGAAGCTAAACTTGCGACCCCTTCGTTCAAAGTTGAAATTTGCATTATTGCGGCGCTGAAGTAACCGGCGTAATTTCAAAAGATCTTTTTGTTTGAAAATAATATATTCAAACTGAGGTTTTATACTCTTCGGCTCAGCCTCAGTTTTTGTAAAATCAGAAACTATTTGTGACAAAAATTACACAAAACCTATAGAAAGGAATGAAAATCACTATGCCTTTTGTAACCACAAAGGAAATGTTTGAAAAAGCGTATAAAGGCGGCTATGCTGTCGGTGCTTTTAATGTTAATAACATGGAGATAGTGCAAGGTATAACCGAGGCGGCGGCAGAGCTTGGGTCGCCTGTTATCCTGCAGGTGTCGGCAGGTGCGAGAAAGTACGCCAGCCACACATACCTTATGAAGCTTGTCGAGGCGGCTATGGAGAGCACAGGTCTACCTATTGCATTGCACCTCGACCACGGCGATACATTTGAGCTGTGCAAGTCCTGTATTGACGGTGGGTTTACCTCCGTTATGATTGACGGCTCGCACCACTCGTTCGAGGACAACATAAAGCTCACAAAGCAAGTGGTGGAGTACGCCCATGCACACGGCGTAGTTGTCGAGGGTGAGCTGGGACGCCTTGCAGGTGTTGAGGACGACGTGAATGTGTCAGAGGGCGATGCGTTTTACACCGACCCTGCTCAGGTGGAGGAGTTTGTACAGCGTACCGGCGTTGACTCGCTCGCTATAGCTATTGGTACAAGCCACGGCGCTTACAAGTTCAAGCCGGGGCAGAACCCTCAGCTACGCTTTGATATACTTGAAGATATCGGCAAAAGGCTGCCGAATTTCCCGATAGTATTGCACGGTGCTTCGTCGGTTATCCCCGAGTATGTAAAGCTGATAAACACTTACGGCGGCAGTATGCCCGACGCTATCGGTATACCCGAGGATATGCTCAGAAAAGCAGCTACTATGGCGGTCTGCAAAATAAACATAGATTCCGATATTCGACTGGCGATGACAGGTGTGGTCAGAGAATATCTGGCGAAGAACCCCTCACACTTTGATCCCAGACAGTTCCTGTCCCCTGCTAGGGCGGCGGTTAAGGAGCTGGTGTCAAATAAGATTAAGACTGTTCTGGGGAGCGATGGGAAATTGTAGAAACCTCAGATTGGTATGCCTTCGGCATTTTGAGCCGCCCTATGGGCGGCTTCTGCCCTGTCGGGCAGTATTCCCCATCAGCAAAGCCGCACCCCCTCCTTAACAAAGCGTAAACAACACAGTTCGGGCAGAGGCCATGTCGGCTTGCGAGCCGACTAACGAAAGAGAGGGCATCCCCAAAGGGATGCCCTCTCTTTCGTTTCTACCCCTTGGGTAGATGGCGTCTGCCCGAACTGTGTTGTTTACGCTTTGTGGACGGCGGCGCTGTCCGTCCTTGATACCCCACCCTACGTCAAACATCAAATTTAGCTAAAATGCTATCTTGCGCTTTAAAACCATGTATGCTATTATGTAACCTCCGCAGCCCAAGCGCAAAACACATGAAGTAAAGCTGTAAAGCAAAATATAGAACCCCTAAAAAGCAGTCACGAAGCGACACCATCACGGTTCATGACATTATCCGCAGATAGCGTTTTTAGCTTTTCACTCTTAGTTTTTCACTTTTCTCTTCCCCTACCCCACTTTTCTAAAACCCCCTCCGTAAACTGTAAACATAAAGGGTAACCCAAACAAACAAAAAACAAAAACAATCGGCTTAAATAGAAAGGAGCCTCACTATGAAACTTAAATCTCTAATACTAACACTGGCATTCCTACTGGTGGCAAGCGTAACCGCAGGTTGCACCACCTCCCCCGTAACCTCCACACCGAACGTAGAAGTATCAACAGCAAAAGGCCACCTCATACTATCAGTAAACCCCGAACTGATGATATCCTACGATGAGCAAGGCAATGTAACAGCCATTGAAGGCGTAAACCAAGACGGTAAAGACATCCTAGGCGCATATACAGACTTCCTAGGCAAAGAAACCAAGACAGTAGTAAGCGAACTTGTAACAGCGATACGTGACGCAGGCTACTTCGTGTCCGACACAAACTCAGACAACAGAACAATAACAATCTCCCTTGAAAAAGGCTCAGCACTACCGGATGAAGTATTCCTAGAGGACATCACAGCAGAAGTACAGAGCGTAGTTGACGAGTTTGACCTAGACGAAACAAACACACCGCCCGTCAAAGCAACACAGGAAGATAAAACCCCCGAAGTTCTAACCCCAAACACTGATGACAACGATTCAGACACCCCGTCCGAGAAGAAATATATAGGTATGCAGAAGGCTCTTGACGCCGCTCTGGCTGACCTAGGCGTAAGCGAAGCTGACATCACACAGGATGACAAGGAATTCACCATAAACAATAACGTCGCAATGTACGACATAGAATTCACAAGCGGCGGCATGGACTACGAGTACCACATCAACGCACAAACAGGCGAAATCATCAAAGTTGAGAGCGAAGTTGACGACGATACGGACGACGATGATGACGACAACATCGACCTATCCACAGTTATCAGCGACAATGACGCACTCGCAATAGCGCTTCAAGAAGCAGGCCTTACAATGGATAACATCACAGACCTTGAGCTTGAGCTTGATGAAGATGACGGAGCAGTAAGCTACGAAATCGAGTTCAAAAATGGCGGTACAGAGTATAAGTTCGATATAGACGCTAAGAGTGGTGACGTTATAACCTCTGAAACAGACCTTGATGATGACGACAACATCGACCTATCCACTGTGATGAGCGACGACAATGCTCTGACAATAGCACTACAAGAAGCAGGTCTGACAATGGACAATATCACAGACCTAGAGCTTGAACTAGACGAAGATGACGGCGTTGTTAGTTACGAAATCGAGTTCAAGAGCGGCGGCACAGAGTATAAGTTTGACATAGACGCTAAGAACGGTAATGTTATAACCTCCGAAACTGATGTTGACGACGATTTCAATGACAATGACGACGATGACGACAATGACGATGACGACGACTTTGTCCCCACAAGCACAACTATAAGCAGAGATAGCGCTTTACAGATAGCACTGGGCGACGCAGGTGTCACAAAAGGCAACATATTTGATCTAGATGTCGAGCAGGACAACGACGATGGCAAAAACAGCTACGAGATCTCCTTTAAGAGCGGCGGAACCGAGTGGAAGTATGATATCGACGCTGAAAGCGGCAATATAATCGACAGAGAAGTTGAAGTGGACGATGACGATGATGACGACGACGATGACGATGATAATGACGATGACGACGATAACGACTAATCCATAGCATAACGGAAATCACTCACAGTTTAAAACTACAAAGCAAGACAGGTCACGGGAAACCGTGACCTGTCTTTTTATATTAAGCCTTCAAAATTAAAGGGCTGCCTCCACTACCTGAGTAGTAGAGGCAGCCCCTATTTAACGTGAACCTTTTCAGTATTATTCTAAAGTGTCTAACATAAACCTACAGCTTGTCACCGTATTTTATCTGCGAGTTGTACTTCTCGTTATTGATGTCCTCTTTATGCTTTATGGTTTTGGATATGTCGATGTCATAGCAGTTTGCTATTGCTATAGCGTAGTAGATAACGTCCCATATTTCTTCCTCTATGGTGTTTTTGACTGTGCCGTCCTCCGACTTTAGCATGTTTTTACGTATCGCTCGGGACAGTTCGCCGGTTTCCTCGGACAGTTTTAGGAAGTAGTCCTTTACAAGGTCTGGGTTATAGTCCTTTGCTTTGATGTACTTTTGTAGATAGTCCAGCGTTACCTCTTTCATTTTTACCTCCTGCGTTTTCATTTCTTTTATGTGTTCACATTTACGATCTCATCTAGATGGTTACGTAGTCGGCGTTACAAGCTCCATGCTCTCGAGTAGTGCTTGGGAGTATTCGTCGTAGTAGATCTCTACACTCTCCGGTTTGCTCTCGGCAGGGAGTGCGTCGTAATCCTGTTGTACATACGCTGTGTAGCTATTCCAAGCGTAGTTTAGCCTGAACATCTTGTCCATACCCTTTTCATAGTCCGCCCACGACACATTCATGTCACTGAGTATGTCTTTAATAAGCACGCCTATCACAGGGTCGTCGCTCATCGCTTCTAGTGTCTCCTCGGCGTAGTCATCAAACCCTGTCATGTCAGCTGTTTTGCCGTTTGCTTCCATGTCATTTTGAATAGCGACTTTGTTTGTTATATCGCTTAACAGCCCCACACGGTTTGCCGCTCCCGAGTACTCTATGTAATCGTGATACGCCTGTGTGAACGGATAGTCTACACCGTCAATAGTGACCACGTTCTCCTCGCTGTTAAACTCAAAGCGCTCATAGTAGCCCTCGAGGTAGATAGCGTACAGCTCATCAGCGGACAGTGTAGCTTCGCCATCGCCTGTGTTAGCAATAGTGCTACCTGCAAGCTGGCTGTAAATGCCGTACATAGCCTCTTCAAGGTACTGGCTCCACAGATTTTGCCACATAGACTCTCTGATCTGCTCCTCTGAAAGCCCCGTGTACGCTCTTATATAGTCTATTTCCATTTTGGTGAGGGGATTTTCAAAGTAGTTATCCAGTATAACGTCTGCGCTCTCCCGATACGCCTCCGCATCGGGCGGAAAGTCCATATCGGTAAGGTCTTTCTCAAGCATGAATGTAAACGCCAGATTTTCTCTAGCCGTTATCTCCGCTATCTCCTCGGATACGTCAAGGTACAGCCTGTACCCCTCATATGTAACATCACCCGAGTCAAGTCGTATCGCAACTTCGTCAGGGTTAGGGTCAACATAAGGAGTAGTTCCGCAACCTACCAGAATAAGCATTAACGACACGAGCATTAGACATAGCAGTTTGCTTTTTTTAAGTTGTTTCATATTGCACTTCCTCTTGGGCGTGTTGTCATACACAAACGACCGCTTTCTAAATCATTTTCGACCTGTAGTGCGCTTTGCCTACAGTCGAATAAAATAATAACAGTTACCATTTTAGCACAAATAAGCTGTTTAAAAAAGAACAAATTGTTAAAAGATTGCACTGAGGTTTTTTAAGTGAAAATAGGTGGTGGGGCATTCTGATTGCGCTGTATTGCGGCTGTGAAGCTTTTGCCAAAAAGCCACGCACCCCCACATCCTAAGCTCCGACCCAAAGGCTCGTACACTAGCTTGTTTTATCAACACGTTTACGCCCCACTCCTGCGCAGACGATACCGTTTGCCGCAGTTTGGTACAGGTCAATGTCAAAGTGGCGGTGCAGGAGTATGTCCGTTTCTTTGGTGGGGTCGCAACCGCCTGCCATCAGTTTCCACGGTAGTTTCGCCGCTTTAAACAGCGTGCCGAGAAATTTGTCAGGTGGTAGAATATGCTCGATGAACACAAGTTTGCCCAGTGGTTTTAGCACACGTTTAATCTCGATTATTGCCTTTTCCGTGTCGTTCACCGAACAGAGGGTGAGCGTGCACACTACAGTGTCAAAGTATTCGCTGGGGTAAGGGAGGTTTAGTGCGTCGGCTTTTGTGAGGGTGACTTTGTCCCCAAAACGCTCTCTGGCGATGTCCGATATGTTTAGGTCTATGCCGTGGTGTTCTTTTATGTCGGCGTAGTTGTAGTAGGTGCTGTTAACACCTGTACCCACTCCTATTTCAAGGCACACACCGGTGGCATATCCGACATACTGCTCTCGAAGCTTTCCAAAAACGCTTTTTTCTAAGGGGGACAAAATTGTATCGTATATATTCATGACAGACTGTGCCTGCCTTTCTTTCTAATTTGAATAAAAATATGTTTTCTCCACCGTCTTTACATGGCTCACTGTGACGTGTATAATGTTGAAAAAAGGAAAGGGCGTGTGTGTAATGTGTAATTATAATGACAGCGGTAAGACCGCGTGGGAGAAAAACGCCGAGTTTTGGGACAATCACATGGGCGATAACTCGAACAGCTTCCACCGTGAACTTGTGCGGCCGCATACAGAGGAGTTGCTTGACATTCATAGCGGTGATTTTGTTCTAGACATCGCATGTGGTAACGGAAATTTTTCACAGCGCCTTGCGGAGTTTGGGGCGAAGGTGGTAGCTTTTGACTACAGTAAGAATATGATTGAACTTGCTAAGAAACGGCGTGCAGCACACCTAGACAGCATATCGTTTCATGTCTGCGATGCGACAGATTATCACGCAGTGACAGCGCTTGCAGGTGGGGCGAAGTTTGATAAAGCTGTGTCTAACATGGCGGTAATGGACATACACAGTATAGACAATCTATTCAGGGCGGTGTATGACACTCTAAAGGACAGCGGTGTGTTTGTGTTTTCCACTCACCACCCTTGCTTTACCTACCCAAATGACGACTACTTTACACCTTGTACCCATGAAGGGGTTGCTATAGAGGGGCAACCTGTTTTACAGGAGTACTACCACCGCTCTATGCAAAGTATACTTTCGACAGCGTTTAGGGCAGGTTTTATGCTAGACGGCTTTTACGAGATGCCGTTTGAGGGTGAAAATGTGCCGATTATTATGATAGTTCGGTTGAAGAAGGGGTAGGAGTGGGAACGTCTTTGGCATTACTACCTTTGAATAAGTGGGGGTAGGGACACGGCTTGCCGTGTCCTTTTTTGGCAAAAGATAGAGGCAGCATATACGGTATGAGCCTACAACCTCTAGCTGACAGGAGCTGATGTCCACCTTAGGCGAGTGGAGGTGAGCGTTTGACCGCTTTCTCGCTTGGGGGTGCGGTGAGGGTGGGCGGTCAAACGGGCACGCTCCGCCGCCGAGGGGGTGGTGTAGGGGAAAGGTTTTGGTTGTGGGAATTGGGGGCGCATTAGACTTTCCGAGTGTGGGGGACGATGTGTAGGAGAGGTTCTTCTGACAGTTGGACACGGCTTGCCGTGCCCATTTTTTTCTGCCTAAAGCAATTTTAAATCAAGAGCTTCCAATCACGTTTTACATATCGCATATTACCCCATTGTTTACCGCTCTAACAACTAAAATAATAAATCCCTTACTCTCGGTAAAAAGGAACGCTCCAACATAAAAAAACAACCTCACTCCCCCGAGTATATGGGCGCACACCTACAGCTGTAAACCGGCAGATAGCAATATGAGTGCACCCGGGTCAAGGTTTGTCCTAGGTCCCGGAATCAGACTCCCCATCCACTACCCATTATTAAATAGACACTCCCCTACTTCTTATCCCTATCCCTAAACATTACAGCATGTAACAGAGGGAACAGCACTATCGCAACCAGCCCTGTCGAAAAGCCGTTATTATACAGGTCAAGCCCTTTATACGCAACGCCGATTGACGTCACAATTGCGCCGTGTAAAAAACCTGCAAGCACGCCGCCTATCGGCCCGAAAACCCCTGAAATCGGCGCAAGTGCCATACCGAGTATAGCGGACATCTGCAGTGATGGTGTTGTCGGGGTGAGGTTTGTGAAAATGACACCTGCGAGATATGTACCGAATAGTACAGGGGTCATGTTTCGTGGGTGTATTGCGACTGCGGCAAAGCCTACCATAGTCACGATAGACCCGACCACAGGCCCTGAAAAGTCGCCTCCGATTACCACAATATATAGCGTCGAAATTATACCTACAATTGACATATTCATAAGCGCCATGCCGATACCGTCGGTCTTTATAAGGTCTGTACCCGCCTTACCGCTATGTGCAAGGACTTTAGGATAATTACGAACCTTACCGCCCAGCAGTAACGACATCGCCAGTAGCATAAAGAACAACACCGCCATGTAAATATACATAGAAAGTGCTCTCCCCTCCTGCCACAACAGCACAGTGCCCCCCTGATATCCGAAGGCGTTCATAATAGAAACGGTAGCGATAGCGACAAACCCAGCTGATGTCCCCACGTTAAACAGCGTGTGTCCACCGTGTACCAAAGGAGTATGTAGAGATATCGACGGCACAATAAACCCGATAGCCACCCCAACAACCGCCGCAACTACTATGGAAATCGGGAGCGCAAACGGCAACACCAGAGCAACCTCGGTGACAATCGGCCCCAGACACCCTGCAAACACGGCGATATGTACATACTTGGAAAACGGCTCTTTCCTATACTTCGAGTACAAGTATCCCCCCAGTATTATAGGCAGAACATTTACGGGGTTTTTGCCGAACATTGCAAATCCCAATGTAATCAAAAGGCTCGCAAATGTCATGCCTGCCATCTCAGCGCCGGACAGCTTAATGAACATCAAGCACATCAATGTGACGGTGGCGGCGTTAAACAGAGCCGCACCGTAGCCGACAGTCACAAAATAGTCGGTGATAAGAACATCTCGCTCACTCAAAATCTTCCCCATACCCTCGACAATCTCGGACACAGGCGACAATGCGAATGCGACAATGTAAGTAAGCAAAATCACAGCAACCATCACCCACATCACCTGTTTACTACTCTCCATCTGTTTAAAACGTGAAATCATAATTCCTCTACCTCTCAATATCTTAAGATTCAGTATATTTCTGCGACATACCTCTAAATAATATCACAAGCGACAGTCAGGCGCAAGTGGTGGAAGAGGTTGGGAGCGAGCAGGTGTCGATTAACTGAGACGATACGAACATAACGACAATTCAAAAAGATTTATGCCTAGCGGTTAATGTAAACCTTTAGGGTTTGTCTAGCATCCAAATTTGTAGGGGCGACCTATGGTCGTCCGCCTATCTTATCCTAAAAAAGATCATGAGCTAGATATGATTTGTATTGCCGCATGTTTATCAGCGACTACTGTTTCGAATGTGTCGTGTATAGTCGTAATTTTCGTTTGGTAATCACGCTATAATCATGTAAACACTCGTCAGAGAGCTGACGGCCACAAGTCACCACTACATTATTCACGTTTAACTGGGATTTCAACAAAATAGACACCTACAACCCACCCCACAGATGTATCAAAAACAACCAACTTTTTTGTAGCAAATAACGGTTTTTCTTCAAAAAATAAAATGCGTATTCTATAAGGCCGTAATCTATGTTAAAATAATATCTATACATAAATGAAGACCAAAATAAAAGGAGGATGTATTTTGAAGAAAATCGAAAAGGTACAGACCGCTATACTGCCAACACCGCTACATAAGATGGACAACCTGACAAAGCAGGTGGGCATGGGGGATCTGTATATAAAGCGTGATGACATGACGGGGCTTGCTATGGGCGGTAATAAGCTGCGCAAGCTGGACTATGTAATAAAGTACTGTCTGGACAACGGCTACACAACTGTCCTCACCCACGGCGGCCCTCAGACAAACCACGGCAGACTGACCGCCGCCGCCTGTGCAAAGTACGGACTGAAGTGTGCGCTGTTCCTCATGGGCAAGAAAGAGGACTATATGTCAGGCAATCAGGTGCTGGATAGGATGTTAGGCGCCGACATCTACTTTAGCGACATGAGCCGCTACCTCACCGAGAATAAGGACAAGCCGTTTGATGTCCAAGTGGCAGAGTATAAGGAAATCAGAGCGAGTTGGGTTGATGAAGTTATCGCAAAGTACGAAGCACAGGGCGAAAAGGTGTATAACCTCCCTGTCGGCGGACACACCCCCGAAGGCGTTTTGGGCTATGTAGACTGTGTGGAAGAAATCATGGAGCAGATGAAAGCGCAGAACCTCACCATAGACTACATGGTAGTCGGCAACGGCTCAGGCGGCACACTTGCAGGAGTACTGCTAGGTGCGAAGTATCATAAAGCGCCGTTTAAAATCATAGCCGCAAACATCTCCAAGAAGTCGGAGAAAGAGATGCAGGAAGTCATAGAATACGCCAACAAAACCTCGGAAATATTCGAGATGGGCGTGACTGTCACCACCGAAGACCTTCATCACTACTGCAACGAGTACGTGGGCGTCGGCTACAATATCCCCGACGAAGAAACACGTAAAACCATGTACCGCCTGGCAAGCGCTGAAGGCATACTCACCGACCCCTGCTACTCGGGCAAATCCTTCGCATCATTTCTAGGGCTTGTGGAAAAAGGTGAAATCATACCGAAGGGCGCATCAGCTGTGTTCCTACACACAGGCGGCACCCCCGGTATCTACACCAAAGAACATCTCGACGCAATGCAAGAAGAACTGTGGGTAATAGAAAAGAGTTTTGCATATTAAAAGCAACCCCAATGTTTCGGGCGGTCACATAGGACCGCCCCTACTTTTTCATCCGTTTAGTAAGATTTGTTTTACCACACCCTATATCGCCGAACCATTGTAGGGAACGCATTGTATACGTTCCGCCGCTCCCACTTGCATAACAACCCAGAACATGATAAAATCAGCACATAGAAATACGCTCTAACAAGAAAGGGGTACAACATGAACGAAACCATCAAAAGCATCATGACAAGGCGCAGCATCCGCGACTTTACCGACAAAAAGGTGGACAAGTCCGATATGGAGTTGCTGATAAAGTGTGCACTCACAGCACCGAGTGCAGTGAATAAGCAGACATGGAAGATGACAGGTGTACTAAACGGCGACATAATCAAGGAGCTTATTGCCGCTATTAAAAAAGTGACAGGTAACGAAAAGTATAACATGTACGCCCCTACTGCACTTATAATCCCCTCAAACGAAAAGGACAGCAAGTGGGGCAGAGATGACAATGCTTGTGCGCTTGAGAATATATTCCTAGCGGCTCACAGCATGGGCATAGGCTCTGTTTGGATAAATCAGCTGGTAGGCAACAGCGACGTGCCGGAGATCCGTGCCATACTAACAAAGCTGAATATCCCTGAAAACCATATCGTGTACGGCATTGCGGCACTGGGCTACTCGGCGAGTGAGCCGGTTGGTGAAAAAGAAAAGATCGGTACTTTTGAGATTGTAGAGTAATAATGCGATAGAAAGGCGAGGAACTTTGTTCCTCGCCTTTCGCCGTTAAAACTATACTTATGATATCACGTTAATCTTACGCCGTGTGGTTTCTACGTGTGTTCATATCGATTAACTTCCTTAGCGTAATCGCAATCGGGACAACGACAATAAGCTGGATAACAATACCCGGCAGTGCCACTACAACCGCAGAGGACACAAATGCCGAAAGCCCATAAGTGTTACCGCCAAGTCCCATCAGTGTCGCCATAACAACACCGTTAGCTACTCGACCGCACAGCATTGCACCTATCAGAGCAGGGTAGTATTTTTTGAATTTCTCGTATAGCAGACCGCTTATCAGTCCGTATGCTGTGAGTTCAAATGTCATGACCACTGCCATGGGGTAGAGGGGAGGCATACCTGTTGTTACCGACGAAAGCAGTGGCAGAATTAGCCCACAGAGCGCTCCATACCGCCAGCCCAGCGTCAAGCCGCAGATAAGGACAGGTATGTGCATCGGCAGAAATATCGGCCCTGATGCGCCTAGTGTATGGAAGAACATGGGTAGGACAAGTCCTGCTGCGAGAAACAGTGATGTAATAATGGTGTTGCGCAGTGTAAATTTGCTCATTGTAATCCTCTTTTCATTATGTATTAGTGAATCTGTGAGATGAACGTGCCGAGTAAGCCTTTTCATTTACCTACGCCGAAAGTAAATGATAAGCCTAGTATCATATTACTATAAAAAAGTGTTTATATCAAGTCAAATTTATGTTATAATAACGATAATGTTAAAAGAGCATTTCGTGATGAGGTGATGTTATTACAGAGGGAAAAAAGCGCATAACGCTGTTTGACAATATTCGTGGGGTGTTGATAGTCTACGTCATGCTCTACCACCTGTTTTATGACCTTGTAGTTGTTGGTGGTGTGGACATGCCGTGGTTTTTCGGCGACCTTAACAATACAGTCCGCTCTACAATGGCAGGAGGGCTTATCTTCCTGTCCGGCATCTCCTGCCATCTGACACGTAGCAACCTTAAACGAGGTGTTAAAACATTTTCGTGGGCTATGGCTATCACAGCGATTACATACTTCTTTTTGCCTGACATGCTCATTATGTTCGGCGTGTTGCACCTCTTCGGCAGTATGATGCTTATATACGCCTTTACCAAAAATATAGCAAAGCGTATACCACCAACGCTAGGTTTTGCGGTCTGCTTCTTGATGTTTTTCTTCCTTTGGGGCGTGCCGTCGGGTTATATAGGGCTTTTTGGCTTTAACATTTCTCTCCCACCTGCATTATATCAAAACAACTACCTGTTTTTTTTAGGGTTTATCGGCGATGGGTTTATGAGTGCCGACTTCTATCCGCTACTACCTTGGGGGTTTTTGTTCTACTCGGGAGTGTTCTTCGGAAGACTGCTTCCATTAACCAACATGCCTGACTTCTGCTACTACAGCGGTTTTAAGACGCTTAGATGGCTTGGAAGCAATACCCTCATGCTGTATCTATTACACCAACCGCTGTTCTTCGGGGTGGTGTACCTGCTTGCAGTGCTTGGGGTGTTTTAAGTAGCAGCGTTTGCGCACTGACTGCGCTGTTTTTAGTGCGCTCGGTACATACTCCCCCACCCCACCAAACAGCTATAAGAACGCCCCCCAACCCACACAGACGAACCCTTCCCCCCTTCACTCCCCCTCGGCGGCGGAGCTCCACGTTGCCGCACGGCGACACCACGAACCTCCACTCGCCTTACGCTACTCGCTCAACTTCCCCTAAAACCATAACCCCCACAACAAAGGAGGCCACGATGTTCGGAATACTAACAATAGGCGGTATTGACATAAGCGTGGTAGTTGTTGCAGTCGCTCTCCTAATCGTATTCCCCGTACAGCTTTTACTCTGCTTTAAAGTAAAAAACTTATCGCTAAGACTTGTCCCGACGTGGCTGTCAACGGTAGCGTTGGGCACATGCTTCCTCATGTTATTGACCGCGGAGGGCTGGGACAATATAGCGTGGCTGTTTTTTATGATTTATTCGGCTATTTTCCTTGTTGCGAGTGGATTTGGTTGGCTTGTTTGGTTTATTACACGTTTACTGAAACGCCACTAGCCAATTAAAGCGTCCTTACCCAAAGTTAAAACCCCAAATATTGCTTACTTTTTCCCTTTCAAATTGCGGTGAACACGTTAAGTTTCCACTACTTTTGACGATATACTATATATGGTATTACTAAGGACGTGCGGTCATGTCCTATTAGCTCATTCCGAAAGGAGCAGCATATGGCAGATCTTATGAGAGTCACCCCCCCTGTAATCGGCTCGGACAATATGGGTAGGGTGCAACAACAAGTCCCGGGCGAACCTACAATACAAAATGTACCGGACCCGACAAGGGTTACCGGCCCAAATACACAAAACGCAAATACCGACCGTCAGCAGTACGAATATTCACCGAACTACCGCTCAAACTTCGAGCGCTTTTTGCAGTTTATGCGAGGAAGTTCCTCCTTTGATACGGTACATCAACTGCTATTCTCCCGTATGGGGAACATAGTTAATGCAGGTATCGGCGAGGACTTCGCTCGTCAGATAGCGGAATTTATGGAGATGATGAAGCTAAACGACACACAACTGTTGGACGCTGTACTGAACAATCAGCGCTCCGCCGTTAAGTTTAGCGGCAACTTCTTTGACATACTGAGGCAGGTTATGAACTCGTCCGCTATGGACGACGTAAAACTTGAAATCTTAAACTTCCTAAAGCGGTATGACAATGTAACAGCAGGCAATCATATACTAAAAGGTATACTGAACAACTTAAACAACATAGCGGCACGTATGCCGCAGAGCGCCTCTCAGACCCTTCAGGAATTCATTAACCAGATGCAAAGCTCCCACCCGAACGGGCTGAACGGACACAATCTGTCGGTGCTAAAAGGCAGTATAATGCCTTTTTTATCAAACTACATCGGCAGAACTCACGACTTTGGCTCGGTGCGTGACTTCATCACACAGCTAACGTTGCAGGTGGCACGGTACGAGAGTGCGGACAGGCAAGGTTTTTCCGATGCGCTGAGCAGGCTTTTTGCTATGCGAGAGGTCAGCTCTCGACTCCCCGGAGTAGACCTTCAAGTTCTGGGGGATTTACTGCTATCGGGTAGACTAAACTCCTCCAACGATAACGCGATGCAAAAGCTTGTGGACATAATAGCGGCAGGGCTGTCGGGCGAGGGCGGGGCGGCACTTAAAGCCGACTTTGAGAATATCTTAGGCTCTTTCCTTATAAACGAGAGCGTATACATGCCGCTCAACCATATGATGATACCTGCCGAAATAGACGGCAAACTGCTGTTCTCCGAAATATGGGTAGACCCTAACAGCAAAGGCGGAGCAGACGGCGAGAGCGAGGGCGAGGAGGGCAGGCGACTACTGATAAAGTTTGACATAAAGGACCTTGGCTTCTTTGAGATAATCATGTACGAGCAGGACGGTAAGGTGACTTTCAGCCTCTACTACCCACAGAGTTTAAAGGGCGAGTCCCCAAAATTCAAAGCCGACATTGACAAAATACTCGAGGATAACAACCTGGAGCTGTCAAAGTTTTTTCAGGCGGTATGCACAGAGCCGAAAAGCCTATCCGAGGTTTTCCCGAAAATAACCGAAAGGAAGAACTCGATAAATGTCATTATATAACAACCCTCAGCGAGCTGTAGCGCTAAAGTACAGCGAAGAAAATCGAGCACCTATCATAGTGGCATCAGGTCTTGGGCATATAGCGGAAAAGATGGTGGAGATAGCCGAGGAAAATGACGTCCCCGTCTACGAGGACACCTCCCTCACAACAGTGCTAAGCCAACTTGACCTCGGGACACCTGTCCCGGAAGAGCTTTACAAAGCCATAGTCGATATTTACGTTTACTTCCTAAACTACTTACCAAGCGACACCCCTAAGGCAAGCGATACGACCGAAACCCCGAAAAAATCACCGGAAGCACCACCACCGCAACCATCAAGCACCCCTGACAGTACCACGTAATTGCGAATAATAACAATACACCAAAGAAAGGTGACATATATATGAGTTTATTAGGTAAAGTAGAGCTGTTAGACAAGTTCGGAGCTGTTATAGCGGCGTGCGACATGATTTCACTCGAGGGAACGACCGCCAAGTTAAGACTACTAAACCAAACTACGGCAGGCAGTATAAAAAGCGGCGCAGAGGTGGCGTTTAACATTACACATGCCGACAAAGGAATTGTAAGCTATTCCGGTAAAATCAAGAGTTTTAAAGATATTGTAATCACACTTTCCGACGTAGCTGTACGAGGACAAATCCAGCGCAGAAACGATGTTAAAGTCACATATGAATACAAAGGTATTATCTATTTAGCAGGGACACTCGAGCCAATAGAAGTTGAGTTTAAAGACCTTAGCGCAGGCGGTGTCGGCTTTTTAACCGAAACAGACCTAGATGAGGAGAAGGTATACGAGTTCACCATGACCGAAACCCCCGTCCCAATAATAGTAAACTTCTCCATACTTCGTAAGATGGAGAAAGATGATGGCTACTTCTACGGATGTAAGTTTGAAGAGGTGCAGTCAAACGAGGAACAGATGATAAGAAACTACGTTTTCGCACGCCAGCTTGAAGTGCGTAAACATGCGCAGTAACAAAAAAATATGCGTGATAATCGGCGTTTGCATGTTATGTTTCGCCGTTTTATGTCGATAATATAGATAGAAATGTTTGCAAAACAGTATTGACAACGCCGACAACAAAATGTCAGCTTTAAAGAATAGAGCAACAGAAAGGAACGATAACTATGTACTTTAATTCAAGCGTAACCAACCAATATAGTACTACCGGCAGTAGCGGCGGTATAAGCGGACTGGTCAGCGGCATGGACACCGACTCTATGGTCGATGATATGACCGCTGCCACTCGTGCTAAGATAGCAAGAGAACTACAGCAAAAACAATTACTGTCGTGGGAGCAGGAGGCAATATGGGGGATAACGTCGCTTATGGGCGACTTTAGTTCAAACTACCTCTCCTTCTCCTCCACCACAAACCTACTCTCCGAAGGCTTTTTCAGTGCAAACACCGTAACTGCTAAAGGCTCAAACATGGAGAGCGTTACCGCCTCCGGTAACAGCACAGTGCTTAACAACTTCAGTATATCTAAAGTGTCACAGCTCGCTTCAAACACCACGTACAACTCACCTACCAGTGTGACACCCGGGAATATCGTGTTTGAAGGGCTTGATTTTAGTACAGAAGGTAAAACTGTGAGTGCTATAGCAGGCAAGAGCCTCACCTTAACCTACGCAAACAGCGACTACACGCTGACACTGGACAGTGACCTCGCCGCTGACGCTTCTGTGCAGGATGTTGTGGACAGTATAAACGAAGCCATTAGTAAAAGTGACCTTGAGGGTAGAGTAGCGTTCACAGTAGGTGCGGACAACAAAGTGACCATTACAGACACCGACGAGAGCGGTACAACAATGAAGATAGACGGCGGTAGCACCGCTGTCCTAAACGCACTCGGCTTCACAGTTGGACAAAGCTCCAATTCGTCAGGCGAGCTGACAGGCGACGTCATAGACGAAACAGCATTCACAAAGCAGCTGACTTTCGCCGACACCATCGCCGGTTCCACCCTCACATTTGACTTCAACGGCGTAAAGAAAGACATCACCTTCCCGTCGGACAGCGTAGAAAGCTTTGATACCCAAGAGAAGTTTGTTGCGTTTCTGCAAAAAGAGCTTAATAGTTCATTTGGCGCAGGTAAGCTACATGTAGCAGAAGACCGTGGTAACGTGAACATAT
>CAYJIK010000008.1:46000-49076 GCA_964370205.1 uncultured Oscillospiraceae bacterium
AGCATCAGCAGTAAATCCGCCGATGTCATGGGCGAGAACGGCATACTGGGCGCTGTGAACTACGGCTCGAACCGTCTGGACGTAAACAGGACCATTGAAGATCTGGGGCTTATCGCAAGTGGCACAGACAAGATGACAATCAACGTCAACGGTACCGACTTTGAGTTTGATAAAGACAAAACCGTAACACAGATAATGAACGAAATAAACTCCTCCGACGCAGGGGTGAGAATGGACTATATATCCACCACCAATAAGTTTATGATAACCGCCACAGATAGTGGCTCGGTGGGACAGATAGAGATTAAGGCAGGCGAAGGCGCTACCACCTTTATGACTGAATTGTTTGATGGGGATATCTCCTCAAGTGCTACCAGAGAAGTCGGCGGTGAAATGGTACCGATTGAAGGCATGACATTAGGTAGGGACGCCAAGCTGACCGTAAACTTCGGCGACGGCGATGTTGACATAGTCCGTTCCACAAACGCGTTCTCGCTTGACGGCCTAAACCTAAGTCTACATAGCACATTTGACAGCACCATTGGAGATGGTGGTGATGAGATATCCTTCGACCAAAAGCCGAACACTGACGTAATAGGCGATGCTATCGTAAAGATGGTGGAGGATTTCAACGAGATAATCAGCAAGGTAAACACCGAAGCTTCTACAAAGCAAAACCGTGACTACGCACCGCTCACCGCCGAGCAAAAAGAGGAGATGAGCGAGAGTGAGATAGAGGCATGGGAAGAGAAGGCAAAAGCCGGTATGCTGTTTGGGGATAGTGACATACGTGCGCTGTCAAGTGACCTCCGCTTTATATTCTCCAATAGCGCCATGGAAAATCTGGGCATCACCGTGTCCGACTCATACGGCGACTACGGCAAACTATCGATAGATGCAACTAAGCTAAAATCCGCTATAGAAACAGACCCTGACGCTGTCAAGAGTGCGTTTGCCGGTACTGACGGGGTTATGAACGAAGTTAAAACGGTAGTAGACCGTTACGCCGCAACCACAGGCACTAAAGGCATCTTTGTAAGCCGTGCAGGTCAAAAGGATTCACTGACAGCGATAGAGAGCACGCTATATAAGAGCATGGCTGAAATAGACACAAGAGTAGCAGAATGGCAGGAAAAGCTAGCTGTCGAAGTAGACAGATACACAAGCCAGTTTGCTGAATTTGAGCAGTATCTGGCGCAGATGAACCAACAGAGCTCATGGCTGATGTCACAGTTCAGCAGTACAGGCTACTAAGAAAATAAAAAAATCACATTTGTTGGCGCACATCATGCTTTAGGCTGAGAAAGGATTGATCTACTTATGAACTATACACAGGCAGGTGGATATCAAAAGTACAAGGAGCAATCGGTTTCCACTATGACTTCGGACGAAATGCTCATACTGCTTTTCGAAGAGCTTGTAAAGCGTGTCACAAGAGCAAAGCTATCACTGGAAGTAGGCAATATTGAAGTGGCAGACCGTGACATGGTGAGAGCCAAAGAGATAGTTGCTTATCTGACCGAAACGCTTGACAAACAGTACCCCATCGCCAAGGACTTGTTGAAGATGTATGAGTATTTCAGCTATCAACTCGCAAGGTCGATTGCAAGCAGGCGTCCTGAAGCACTGGAAGAACTTCTCCCCATAGTCACCGAAATGCGTGACACATGGCGTGAAGCAGGCAAGCTTGCAAAGCAAAAGTAAAAGCATCAAAACCGAAAGGATATCGGAATGACTACTATCACTGTACAGAAGCAAATACTAACAAACCTAAATCAAAAGTACATGCAGCTTGACAGCTTTCTTAGCTCCACCAAAATATTAAAGTCCGCCATAGAACGCAAAGATCACTATGTTATTAAAACCAGCATTGACATGCGTGACCGCACTATAATGACTGTAGATAACATTGACAAGAAAAACGGCGACTTAATCTCCACACTGCCAAACGAGCTAAGAACCAGAATAAGTAGTATACTGTCCCCTAAGGGCGGCGAAACTCTTCGACTTGAAAACCCACTGGAAACCAACTTATTCGACACATCACGGCGTGTATACACCCTTATAGGCAAAATAGCAGAACTGGACAAAGAAGTAACCGCCATGATGCACTTTTCGAAATAGCTCTATAAATCAAGGGGCTGTGACAAAATTGTAATAATGCACAAACTTGTAGGGGCGAACCTGTGTGTTCGCCCGAAACTAATGGTAAAACCACGGTTTCGGGCGGTCACATAGGACCGCCCCTACACAATTTCGTCACAGACCCTTTTGCGAAACATCATATTTAAAGAGGAGAGCATACCATGAAAAACATCCTATTCGACCTAGACGGCACTTTAACCGACCCCAAAATCGGCATCACAAAGTCGGTAGCCTACTCCCTAAACAAATTCGGTATCCCGGTAGAAGATTTAGACACACTGACCAAATTTATAGGCCCACCGCTTAAGCAGTCGTTTATAGATTTTTACGGCTTCTCTGATGAAAAAGCGGACACAGCGGTCAGCTACTACAGGGAGTACTTTTCCGACAAAGGGCTGTTTGAAAACACCGTATACGAAGGCATCCCCGAACTTTTGGCAAAGCTGAAGGCCGAGGGTAACAACCTTATAGTCGCAACCTCAAAGCCAACCATGTTCGCTATACAAATACTGGAGCACTTCGACCTTCTCCGTTATTTCACCTACGTGGCAGGTAGCAAGCTGGATGGCAGTCGTGTTGATAAGTGTGACGTCATCTCATACGCCCTTCTGAAAACCGACATAACCGACCTCTCTACCGTAATCATGATAGGTGACAGGCGCTTTGACGTAGAGGGAGCCAAGCAGGTTGGGGTGACATCGATAGGGGTGCTGTACGGACACGGAGAAGCAGACGAAATAACCGCCACAAATCCCGACCACATAGCCACAGACGTCGCAGATTTGGAGTCGATTTTACGTGGAATTATCTAAGCGTTAAATTCTCCTCTATTTCAGCACATACCATAAAATTCAAAAAAACAGGGGCTATCTAGTTAGATAGCCCCTGTAACATTTGTAATTTTCTAACATGCTAATTCAACTGCTACTCA
>CAYJIK010000009.1:0-44082 GCA_964370205.1 uncultured Oscillospiraceae bacterium
ACCGCTTTTTTCATATTCTCTACCTCTCTGTTAACTAGACAATACATCTTACCGATTATTGATTGGCAACCATACTCAAGGTATGCAGTGCAATCATATCAAATGCAGTTACAATAAAGTATAACAAATACAAAACATAGCATTTCCATTTATTGTCTTTGTTTTTTATCTCCAGATAGCTAAGAGCCACTATTCCAAACGCAAACACTATCCTCACAACTATAAAAGCCCAGTGGAAATCATAGCCAAAATGCTTAAAAGAAATCACTTGCAACCAACCTATTCCCAAAAACATCACAATGCTTGTACCAAACGCCAAAGGCAGTCTCAATAACATATAAACTAAATGTGTTTTGACTATATTGGTGAATATTTCTTTGCTTTTGAAACTGTCAAAGAACTTTTTCATAGCCATTAACGCCTCTCTCAGCTCACTGTATGGGCAACACCGTTTGCTCTTAAATTCGACTGCGATTTTGCCGTTTTTACAGTCTTTCACCATTAGATTTTAGCTGTTTTGTGCTTGCTCTCCAAACCCCTGCACACCAAGCGTTTCCTCAAGTGATTTCATCGCTCTTTCCGCCAGTGCGGCATACCTCGCCTGCTTGTCCTTTATCTTTGTTTCGAGTGGGGGGAGTATGCCCATGTTACTGCCCATTGGCTGGAAGTTTTTTGCGGTGCTCTCTGTCGCATAGCTTAGTAGAGCGCCGCTCATGGTGTCTGTGGGGAGGGTTAGCGGCTGTTTGCCGAGTGCTAAAGCAGCGGCGTTGTAGCCTGCGACTATACCGCACATCGCTGACTCTGTGTACCCCTCTACCCCTGTGATTTGTCCTGCGAAGAAAATTCTACTGTCCTGTTTTAGTGACAGATTGGTGTTTAGCAGTTTAGGGGAGTTAATAAATGTATTGCGATGCATTACGCCGTACCGCACGTATGTTGCGCTCTCCAGTCCCGGTATCATGCCGAACACTCGGCGCTGTTCGGGGAATTTTAGGTTGGTTTGGAAACCTACCATATTATATAGCACACCCTCGCTATCCTCCTTGCGCAGTTGAAGTACTGCGTAGGGGCGGCGGTCGGTGCGTGGATCGGTCAGGCCTACAGGCTTCATCGGGCCGAAACGTAGACTGTCCCGCCCTCGAGAGGCAAGTATCTCAATAGGCATACAACCCTCGTAGACAGTGATGTCCTCCCACTCTTTGAGCGTGGCTCGCTCTGCGGACAGTAGAGCGTCTACAAACGCGTAGTACTCGTCCTTTTCAAGCGGACAGTTCAGGTAGTCGTCATCGCCTCTGTCATAGCGGGCGGCGGCGAACACCTTGTCCATATCCAAGCTGTCAGCTTCTATAATGGGGGCTGCTGCGTCAAAAAAGCTCAGATGCCCCTCCCCTAACTTCTCTGCTATTACAGTAGAGAAAGCGTCAGAGGTGAGCGGCCCTGTGGCTATCACACAAATACCCTCGGGTATGTCGGTGACCTCCTCCGATACCACTTCAATAAGTGGGTGGTTTCGAATTTGGTCTGTTACGATGTCGGAAAACTTGTAGCGATCCACCGCAAGTGCTCCTCCTGCGGCGACTTTGCTCTGCTCTGCAGCTTTTAAAATCAACGACCCCATTCGAGTCATTTCCGCCTTGAGCAGTCCTGCGGCTGACTCTAAACGCATTGCCTTGAGCGAATTTGAGCAGACCAGCTCGGCTAGTCCGCTGTAACTATGTGCGGGGGAATATTTCTGCGGCTTCATCTCATAGAGGCGCACCTGCACCCCCATTTCCGCTATACGGTAAGCGGCTTCGCACCCTGCCAAACCGCCACCTATCACAGAGATTACCATTAGGTATCTCCTTTCTATACTTCAAGATAACTTTTCACTGTTCATTTTTCGCCGCCTTATCCACAGATAAGACTTTTCACTCTAAGCTATGCTTCTTCTCTAACAAAGCCGCAGTCCTCTTTTAGGCAGTGAACCATGCTGTTCTTGCCACCTTTTCTGAATAGGGTTGTACCGCAACGAGGGCAGATATCAGGTAGCGGTTTCTCCCATGTGATAAAGTCACACGCAGGGCTACCCTCACAGCTGTAGAAAGGTCTCCCCTTCTTGCTTTTCATCGCCAGTACTCGCTTGCCACACTTAGGGCAAACACCACCTGTTGACTCGGATAGCTTCTTCGTATTCTTACAGTCGGGAAAGCCGGAACACGCTAAGAACTTACCAAACCTACCGTGCTTAATTACCATCGGTTTACCGCAAAGTTCACAGACCTCGTCCGTCTCTTCATGCGGCACACGGACACGCTCTCCCTCCATGTTCTTCTCGGCAGTTTCGAGTGTTTCGGAAAATGTCTTGTAAAACTCCTCAAGTGTTTTTACCCAATCACTCTCGCCACCCTCAACGTCATCAAGGCTTTTTTCCATGTTGGCGGTAAAACTTGCATCAACTATATTGGTAAACTGTTTCTCCATAAGTTCGGTGATAACCTCACCGAGTATTGATGGCTTGAGCTGTTTTGCGTCTCGCTCGACGTAAAATCTCGCCAGTATTGTGCTTATAGTTGGTGCGTATGTCGAGGGGCGGCCTATGCCGTTCTCCTCGAGCATCTTTATAAGCGATGCTTCGGTGTACCTCGGTGGTGGTGATGTAAAATGCTGTTTAGGCTCTATTTCACTCACTTTAAGCACGTCTCCCTCATTTATAGGAGGGAGCGCTTTAGCGGATTCTTCAGAACTGTCGCTACTTTCGGTGTAAACAGCTGTAAAGCCGTCAAACTTTACAGTGAAACCGCTTGCTTTAAACGTATATACTCCGTTTTGAATGTCCGCCGATACCGTGTCATACTTCGCATCAGCCATCTGACTGGCGATAAACCTCTGCCAAATCAGGTTGTAAAGCTTGTACTGGTCGGTGGTAAGACTCTCTTTAAGCCTTGAAGGTGTCAGTGTTGGGTCAGAGGGGCGGATGGCTTCGTGAGCGTCCTGTGCGTTATTTTTTGACTTGTAGACACGTCGCTTCGGGGGGAGATACTCCTTTTTACCGCCGAAGTTGTCCAGTATAAACTCTTCCGCTTTTGCGGCGGCTTCGTCGGATATTCTAAGCGAGTCGGTACGCATATATGTGATAAGTCCCACTTGACCTATGCCGTCAATCTCAATACCTTCATATAGTTCTTGTGCGATTCTGACTGTCCTGTTTGACTGGAAACCTAGCTTTCTGCCGGCTTCCTGTTGCATTGTTGATGTTATAAAGGGCGGAGCAGGTGAGCGGCTACGCACTTTTTTCTGTACTTTTTTGACGGTGTATTCGCCGTCTTTAAGCTCGTCCAGCACTTTTTTGGCGGCGGCTTCGTCCTTAAGCTCTATCTTCTTGCCGTTCTTACTTGCAAGTCTGCTGTCAAACGCTTTTTTCGAAGAGGGGGGAATAAATTTCGCATCAACTGTCCAGTACTCCTCTATGACAAACGCTCTGATCTCACGTTCTCTGTCAACAATTATTTTCACAGTAGCTGATTGTACTCGGCCTGCAGAAAGGCCTCTGCGCACTTTTCTCCATAGAAATGGGCTCAGTTTATAGCCGACTATTCTGTCCAGTATTCGCCTTGCTTGCTGTGCGTTTACAAGGTCAAGGTCAATTTTACGAGGTGACGCCATACCTGCTTTAATACCGCTACCTGTAATTTCGGTGAAGATAACACGTATATCATCCTCTAAGTCCAGTCCCAGCAACTGCGCTAAGTGCCACGAAATGGCTTCTCCTTCGCGGTCAGGGTCGGTCGCAAGGTAGACCTTCTGCTTTTTCTTGGCCGCTTTTTTTAGCTTTTCTATCAGTTCTGCTTTACCTTTTATGTCAACATATTGAGGTGTAAAACCGTTTTCGATATCGACCCCTATTTTGCTTTTTGGTAGGTCTCGCACATGCCCCATAGACGCCACCACATCGTACCCCTTACCGAGGTAACGTTCTATGGTCTTCGCCTTTGTCGGGGACTCCACAATAACTAAACTTGCCATATATGAATATTCCTTTCAGTCGGACTGTTATTTTCCTTGATTCGCCTTCTTACTGTCGGTTGCCCTAAAGCGTCTACCGCCTATTTGCTTTATTATGCCCAAAATTTCCATTGCCGTCAAGTCCGGGAGTACGGCAGACACGGGAAGTTCCAGCTTACTGCTAAGCTCGTCCACGCTTATCTCTCCTGAACAAATTTCATTGTATATTTTAGCTTGTCGCTCGCTCAGAAATTCGTGGTTTTTGTCGGAAGGTGCTGATTCACTCTCTACAGTTGTGCTCTTTGTGTCCTGCGGCTTAGGAGTACCGGGCGTTTTTTGTTTTTTGTTCGATTGTTTAGGCGGTCTCTGTGCTTCCGATAGCTTTGGTGGCTCGGAATGTGTATATAAACGTTCAGGTGAATCGGTTGTTGACTGTTGTCCGTCCGTCTTCAATGGTAGGGCGTAGTTTGCGACCAGTTCGCTTAGTATTTCCACCCCACTTAGCGCAGGTGATGCCCCTTCAAACAGTAGACGGTTACAGCCTTCCATCAGTGGATCGGTTATCTGACCGGGCACGGCAAATACATGACGTCCCTCTTTCAGGGCGTGATTAGCAGTAAGTAGTGCACCGCTCTTTATAGGTGCTTGCACCACCACTGTTGCCATGCTAAGCCCTGCTATAATACGATTTCGCACATTGAAGTATTGCGGTACAACGCCTGTACCCGGTAGTAGCTCTGTCAGGAATGCGCCGTTATCCTTTATAATGTCCCGAAGCATGGTGTTCTTTGCAGGATAGTTTACGTCAATCCCGCACGCAAGCACCGCAACTGTCTGTGAATGGCCGTAGATAGCGCCTTTGTGACAGACGGTATCTATCCCCTCCGCCAGTCCGCTTACTATTACTGCGCCCATCTTCGCAAGCTGACTACTAATGAGCGTAGCGGCGTTTTGCCCATACTCGTTTGTCCGCCTTGTACCCACCATAGACACTATGTAACGTTCCTTCAAGAATTCAAGCGCACCGGATGAATATAGCACTAGCGGCGGTGAGTAGATATATCTGAGATGCTCGGGATAATCATCATCATCTATTGTAGTGATTTTGTAGCCCTTATTAAGCATTCGAGTGTGATACTCCACAATAGCATTTCTGTCAAACTTGCGGAGTTGTTCTATGTCCAGCGAACGTAGGATATTGTCCTCTTTTAACTGTGCGTCGGTCATTGTGAAAAGGTTTCTATCCTGTGTGTACCTTTCAAACACGATTTTTGTTTTTCTTGTCCCATATCCAAAAAGTGCCGAGATTGATGCATAGTAAATAGCAGTATCCATAAATAGGCCGCCATGTTATAAACATGGTAAGGCTTGCACCTCCTCTTGTTCGTTTGTTATGGTAGGTTAGAGTCACCTATATTATCCGAATCGGCACAGAGTAGGCTTGGTTATCGCTATCAAAATAGATTAAATCGATGCTTCAAAGAGATAATTAACCACCTACTCGGTGTCGTAGATTTTGTGGAGTGAAATTCAGTTCCCTGCAAGGAAAAGCGTTGCAGGCGTACTGTCCGTACTCCAAAACGCTTTGACGCAGCAGAGGGCTGAATTTCACTTTACAAAACCGATTGACAAACACGTTTGGATAATATCGGTCACCCTATGATGTTTGTTTAGCAGGTAACCCCACCTACTTTAGAGATTTCCCATGCAAAAATCGAAGCCGCAACTGCAGCGTTCAGCGATTCACTGTCCTCTGAAATCGGAATAATAACGCTTTTGTCGCAACGACTTATAACGTCATCGCTCAAACCGTGACCTTCGTTTCCTATCGCTACCACCGCTGTCCTGAGCTTTACACTACTGTCCGTTAAATTCACAGCGTCACTCGTAAGCGCCGCCGCATAAACTGCCGTACCTAGCGATTTCAGGTGGTCAATGATTTTTGCCGTGTCGCCACCGACGTAAATGTCGGAGCGAAATATGCCGCCCATTGAAGAACGGATGACCTTTGGTGAATAGATATCAGCACAGTCACCGCTTAGTATAAGAGGTAGCGAAAACGCCTTGCAACTGCGTATAACACTGCCGACATTGCCGGGGTCGCCCAAGGAGGACAAAAGGATAGCTCCCTGACCTGCGCTCAAGTGCTCAATCGGTTTGTGATAGTCGGTAGCACATAATGCGAACACGCCCTGTGTGGTTACAGTGTCTCCTAGCTTTGTGGCCACGTCGTCACTTATGATTACAGAGTCGGTGTCAGGAGTTTTTCCGATGAAGTCACACAGCTTTTTGTAACCTTGTTCGGTTGCGTACAGCGACTTTGCTGCACCGTGTGTGAGTGCTTCGGCGCAAACACGCACTCCTTCCGCCACAAACAGCGACTGCTCGGCCCTCGCCTTTTTGCTACCGAGCAATGCAGATATCTGCTTAATCTTATCGTTTTGTTTTGATGTTATTGTGACCACACACTCACCTCGATTCTATTGTCTGCGTTATTACTTGACCTGATATCCACACTCAACCATAACCTCTCTTACGTAGAGCCGGCGTTCCCGAGTCACACCCTACATAAATGGGACAGCTACGGTTACAGTATAGATATCAAGGCAGGTAATGCACAAAAAACGTCCACCCTCTAGAGGATGGACGCGGCAGTTTATCAAAAGAAATTTTGACAAACTTTGCCCGCACGGCGGGATTTATATTAATGGGGATAAACCCGACGGTTTGCCCATTAGTTTTAACCCACCCAATCCCTTCGAAAGAATCATAACATTCTTTGACTTTTAGGGTTTTTGAAAATCTGCTGCATTTATCCGGAGCCAGTAAACTCAAAAGATAAACGCAACAGATTTCTTATAAGTTGCAGGTTAAAGAGCAGCCTTTGCCTTTGAAACCAACTCGGAGAATGCGGCAGGGTCTGCTATCGCAATCTCGGAGAGCATCTTTCTATTAAGATCTATAGATGCCTTCTTAAGACCGTTCATAAATGTGGAGTAGTTCATGTCGTTTGCACGGCAAGCGGCGGAAATTCTTGTTATCCACAGCGCACGGAAGTTTCTCTTCTTCTGCTTTCTTCCGATATATGCATATTTGCCGGACTTCATAACAGCCTGTTTAGCTACTCTAAACATTCTGGACTTGCCGCCGAAGTAACCCTTCGCCAGCTTTAACACCTTTTTACGGCGCTTCCTTGTTGCTAACGCACCTTTTATACGTGCCATATTATATTATCCCCTTTTGCTTTTAGCTTTTAGTTTATTTGTATGGAATTAACAGTTTGACTGCCTTCACGTTTGTCTTGTCGGCAAAAGCGGGCTTTCTTAGGCGACGAGTTCTCTTAGTGCTCTTTTTGGTGAGTATGTGTCTCTTGTAAGCCTTTGCTCTTTTAACTTTGCCGTTCTTTGTCAGCGAGAAACGCTTTTTAGCGCCGCTGTGTGTTTTAATCTTAGGCATTTTATCCTCCAATTTACTCTACTTTACTTCCGCTTCTACCTGCTATGTATGCTATACACAGCGAGTATCAGCAGTAATGTGCCTTGTTACTTCACAGGCTTTGCAGCAATAAACATGATCATGCTTCTTCCCTCAAGTTTGGGGAAACGTTCCACGTTGCCGTGCTCCGCCAGCGCATCTATGAAACGCTGCATAACCGCTGTCCCTATCTGGGGATGTGCAAGCTCACGTCCTCTGAAGCGAATAGACACTTTTAATTTGTCGCCGGCTGCTAAAAACTTAATAGCCTGATTTACTTTTGTGTTAAAGTCGCCAATATCAATGTTAAGGGATAGTCTTATCTCCTTAACCTCTGTGATATTCTGGTTTTTTCTCGCTTCTTTTTCCCGCTTCGACTGCTCGAATTTGAACTTACCGTAGTCCATAATTCTGCAGACGGGCGGAGTTGCCATAGGAGCAATCTTTACAAGGTCAAGGTCAGCTTCCATCGCTATGCGCAGTGCCTCTTTAGAAGGCATTATGCCAAGCTGGTCACCGTCAGCCCCGATAACTCGTACTTCCTTATCTCGTATAGCGTCGTTAATTTGCAGTTCTTTGCTGCTGATATTTATACACCTCCAAAGCATACAATAAAAAAATGGGAGCGAATTACACATACGCACCCACAACATCATATATACACCACCGCAAACACGATGATGTATCCATAATATCAACCGTACAAACCCAATTGTTTGCAGGTGAGAACGTGCGTTCCGCTTCTTTTCTAAAGTATTATAGCAGATGAGTGCTGTGCTGTCAACTGTTTTGAAATAAATATTGTGTTGATGGTACTAACAGCGTTGACACGATCGACTTTGAGTGGTAAACTTTATACATTATATCAGTTCATCGCAAAAATGCAACCTTTTTTATTTTTTGGATTCGTTCTCCGTGATTACTCGAATTATAAGCGATTAACAACACTGTATTTCAACCTTGAAAGGAGAATATAAATGAAGGAACTTGACCGTCTTTCCCGAATTGTCGGAGGTATTGGTGCATTTGTAGAATGTGTGGCGGGGGGCTCTAAACAGCTGGCACTCTGTGCGCCTGTCCGTGATGTAGCTGAGCGTGATGAGCACTGGGAGTACGCTGTCAGCCTCTGCGAAAAATGGGGCGTTAAATGCGCTAAGTGCGACGAAGCACTCGTGACCGACCTGTTTAGAACATCGCTCAACAAGGACAGGTACAACATCATAATTTTCAAAGATGAGTGGGTGCACGAGAAATACGAGGAGCTAAAGACACGCAAAAACGCCCTTATCGCTGAAAGAAAATATTACGGCGCTGAACGTTACCAAATAGCTTATGAGTTCGGTAAACTGCTCTCTTACAAAGACAGCGATATTGATAGAATGATAGCGGCAAATGTCGATAAAGAAAGTTTTGACAACGATAACATCACCTTCGGCGGACAGATTACGTTCCTATACTTCGATGACCTCCCGGGGGCGTACAGTTTTTTTGAGGATAAGCTGGGTCTTCCCCTCATCTGCAACCAAGGCGACGACTACTGCCACATCTATCAGCTGAGCAAAACCTCGTATATCGGCTGTGTGGACAGGAAGCGCGGTTCTGTAAAAGCGACCACAAGAGACGGCGTTCTGCTAAGTCTTGTGGTGGATAACATGGATGAAGTATATAAGCGTCTGCAAAAACTGGAGCTTGAGGGTCTGACAAAGGAGCTTAAGATAAGCGAGCGACTCAATATAAAGAGCGTTACGTTTTTCGGCCCCGAGGGGTACAAGTTCGAGGTTGAGGAATTTCTTGACCCTGAGGTGAGGAAGATTGTCTACGGTGGGTAAGGTTAATACGTAACGGTATCGTTTTAAGCGGTTCACGAAAGTGAACCGCTTTTGTGTTTATCCCCTGCTCTAATGGCTGATAAAGCTATAGAGGCGACCTCGCACGCTTCCCCTCTTCACTCGAAACTTGAGAAGGTGGAACAGGCACAGTCGAGGCAGAAGCCATCTGTCCAAGGGACAGAAAGAAAACAAGGTCAGCCTTTTGGGCTGACCTTGTTTTCTTAGTCGGTGCTGAGCACCGACATGGCTTCTGCCTCGACTGTGCCTGTTTCGCCTTCGACCTTCAGCCGCCAAACGGAAAGCGTCCGAATAGCACCCTTCCCCACCCCACTATACAGACATGAAACGTAGCTTTAAAAACTCGCGCGATAGCAACTTTGTGACATTCCACATTACATCACACAAAAAAACAATATTACAAACCTTCTACAGTTTAGCTCCCCTATTGACAGCATTGCAATATCGTTATATAATATCATTAAACAATATCATTAAACGATATAAGCTCGCTATACTATTATAATTGAGGTGACACCATGCCCAGAAAACCCCTTGAACTACTCACCGAATCCATGTTCTATGTACTTATGGCTCTTAAAAGCAAACCTTTGCACGGCACAGAAATCGCCACTTTCATTGAGGGGAAAACAGCTAAGCGTGTCCGCATCGGCCCGGGGACACTTTACACTATACTGGCTAAGTTCGAAAAGATAAACTATATAAAGGAAGTCAGTGTAGTCGGCAGAAAGCGCACCTACGAAATAACCGAAAAAGGCAAGAATGCCTACAACGCCGAACTGGAGCGGCTGACACTCTGCGTAAATGACGCTAAAACAACGGAGGTGCAACATGAACAGTAAATCATACGTTTACCGCCTAACCCCCTGCCCGGTCTGCGATATCTACGGAACTGAGCGATGGTTGGAGGACATGGCAAAGCAAGGTTACCAACTTACGGCTGACGGTTTTCTACCTTTCGTTACAAGATTTGAGCGTACAGCACCGAGTGAAACGAGATACAGCCTACAGGCGGAAGTCCCAAGCAAATGGTTGTTTAGAGCTACGGACAGGGAACCGTCCGACGAATTTCTTGAGCTTAATGAAAGTAGCGGTTGGACATACGTGGCGAGACGAGGGGACTTTTATATTTTCTCCGCCGACAGTAGTGCAGTCGAAGCGCACACCGACCCTATCGTAGAGGAGATAGCAATAAGCCATGCGGCTAAAAACCAGAGAGCAAATCTTATTGTGGCACTGTTTTGGGTTTTGTATTTTTTGTTGCTACGTGTTGGTTTTGCTTTGATAGTAGCGGAGGTGGGTATAGTTTTTACCATCTTCACCGCTATTGTGGTTGTGGAATGGCTTGTTGGTTTGCTTTCAAACGTCATCCACTATCACAGACTCAGAAAACAACTTAAAAGAGGTGACTCATCGGCACAAAAGAAAAGTGTACATCTCACCTATAAGCGGTACATCGCCCTGAAACTGATAAGCACTACACTCACCGTCTGCTGGCTTGTGACAGTGGCGACAATGTGGCTTAGTGTTGAGCAAGCTATACCACTCACCGATTACACCTCCCCCATCCCTTTTGCGACGATGGAACAACTTTCACCAAACGCAGAATTCACCCACAAAACCGTCGCCACCGGCAACAACACCATAGAAGTAAAGACCGATATCCTCGTCCCCCTTCAAATTTCATTAAACGAGCACGGTCAGTACACCACCGACAGAGGTAGTTTCAGTGGCGGCGTCATTTTCGACTATTACGAGACCATCTCCCCTACATTCGCCGAAGCACTCGCCTCCGACCTTTTGGTTAATGATAAGCGCAGTGCCCTACGTGAACACACCGAACTCCCCACCTTCCCCACCACAGCAGACACTCTCTACATCTACCGTGACCTATTCCCCACCTTCATAATAGTAAAGGACAGCACCGTTATCAAAGCTATGGTTTACGGCTTTACCGAGGAGGAGCTACCACTCGAGCGGATTGTGAACATAGTTGCGGATAGTCTGTAATCTGCTTGTAAAATTCGACAAATTCGTCATAACTATTGAAAGTTTGCGGCTTTTGATGTAAACTGTATAAACGGTAACACAACCAACCTTTTGGAGAATTTGATAGCATGTTAAAAATTGTACGGCAATTCTTGTCAGACTACTTTCAAAGACAGCAGGACTTTCGGGTGCGCTTGTTTGAGATACTCGCCGCCGCAGGGGTTTTAATATGCGGTGTTATGGCGGTGGTAGGAGCGGTGACCGGCTCAGCGGCGAATGTCCTGTTTAATACAGCGCTTATGCTTGTTTCAGGGGGACTGCTTTTTTACGCTCGCAAAAGCGGAAACTACAAATTCTGCTACTTGATGACCATCATAATTATATTCTTGGTAGGCTTTCCGCTTTTGTTTTTTGTTAACGGTGGATATTACGGTGGTATGCCCTCTTTTTTCATATTCGCTATAGTGTTTACTGCTTTGATGCTTGATAAGGCCACCGCTAAAGTCATAATCCCTCTTGAGCTATTGTTGTACTGTGGGTTGTGCGTCTTCGCATATATGTTTCCCGAATATATACGCTTTTTTGACAGCGAAGCGGCGGTGCTCACCGATGTGCTGGTAGGGCTTATAGCGTCAGGTGCGGCTTGTGGTATATGTATATATCTGCACTTGCGTGAGTACGATGTTCAACAAGTGAAGCTGTCACAGCAAAACGACAGACTTGAGCGAAATAACGCTGCAAAGTCCACATTTCTAACAACGGTCGCCCACGAGGTAAAAAACCCACTTACCGCCATCTCAGTCATAGCGCACGACGCCTCTGAGCTACTGGACGAAACTCCACAGGATGAACAACTCATCAAAGGAAACTTGCGTAGTATAGAGCGTATCGTCGTGAGAATTGACCGTATACTTATAGACCTTATGGATACAGTGTCCATCGAGCAGGGACGATTGACACTCTCGCTTGCGCCGATAAACCTTGATGAAGTGCTAAGCGAAGCTGTCGCTACCCTGTCCGGAGACATTAAGGCAAAGAATAACACCGTAGTGTGGAAAACCGATGATGTAAAGCCTATAATCGCTGACTATGCACGACTGCTTCAAGTGGTCATAAATCTACTGTCCAACGCTGTAAAGTACACAAGAAACGGCACGCTCACCCTCACCCTCACCGAAAGTGAAAACCACCAAACCGTCACAGTGTCCGACACAGGAGAAGGCATGACGGAGAAGATAAAGTCGCAGGTGTTCAAGGGATATGTCTCGGTCAGTGAAGACTACTGGCGACACGGCATCGGACTGTATATAAGTCACCAAATTGTAACAGCACATGGTGGAAGTATAGCGATAGACAGCATGGAAGGTAAAGGGACGAGTGTTTCTTTTTCTCTACCACACGGTGAACTGTAGATATAACAAAATGTGAGGTGAACAAAGTGCCGGAAACAATAATGATGGTTGAGGACGAATTGGAAGTTGCCGAGGTAGGCAAACGTCTGCTTGAACGCAGAGGCTACAAGGTGATAATAGCGGACACGGTGAAAAGAGCACTTACACTCCTCTCCAAGCACAGTCCTGATTTGCTTATACTTGACATAATGCTGCCGGACGGAAGTGGGTTTGAGGTGTGTGAACACTTTCGTATGCAGAGTGAAAAGCCTGTGTTGTTTTTATCTGCAAAAAGTGAAGTGGACGATAAGATCATAGGTCTTAAACACGGCGCAGACTACTATTTGACAAAGCCATATAACTTCGGCGAACTCTACGCGGTAGTGGAGCGACTTTTAGAACGAGATCGCCGATACAGCGAAAAGCGTAGCAATACAGTCTCCGCAGGTGGTATAACACTTGACTCCACAACAAGCTCTGCGGCGGTGGACGGAAAAACTATAACGCTAACCAAAACAGAGTTTGCGATACTGTTCCTACTTATGAGAAACAAAAACCGAGAAACGGACAAAGAACACCTGTACGAAACAGTCTGGGGTTCAAGTTCAAACGGTGATACCCGAGTGCTGAGTAAGCACATCTCAAATCTACGCCAAAAAACCGACTGTGAAAACAGCAAAAACTACGACATTCTCTCGAGCTACGGCAAAGGCTACATGTTTGTGGAACTTTAATGTTTAAATTTTTCGCACAGTTGACTCCAACCTTTTTACCGTTTGAGAGTAGAAGGTCTACTCTATAGATACAGTGTTTTTCTTCACATTTTAGACGTATGAGGTAATTATCTGATATACTTAACGTGTATCAGATTTTTGGTTTGACAGAAATGGGAGGAATGCACATGATAAAAACAAAAGTGCTTCTGGTGGATGAGGACGATCTAATGTCCGAAGCCCTCGGAAGAATTCTCACCCGTAACGGATTTGATATTGTATGTTGTACATACGCTGATTTTATAAGAGTAACTACTAACAGCTTTTCGCCTGACATAGTTATTATTGAGTCTGACATTATCCATAACGAATTGCTGAGGCTTATTGAAGTTCTGAAACCTAATGCACCAAGGCTTAAGATACTTGTCATCTCAGGTGAAGATAACGAGGTGGAAGCACTTAAGGCAGGTGCTGACGACTGGATGAAAAAGCCGTACAAACTGCCTGTCCTGCTGACACGGTTAGAGGTGCTTCAGAGGAACAGCGTTTAAAACATAAAAAGGGGTGATAACATGCCTATCTGGGCAGCGGGTCTGACCGGGCTCATTGGAGTTATTGGCTTTTTAGCACTTGTAAATTTGCAAAAGAGCAAAAAATCAGGCAACTATCGTGTGCCTATAGCGCTATTTGGTATAGTCACAGTGTTTGCGGTAGGTTACCTCATACTGGCGGCAATATTTCTAGGTGGTATGTAAATCATATTATCAGCATCCCCCTTATAGAAAGGATGATATTCCGTGAAGCATTTTTTGAAAGCGTTAACATTACTTACAGCTGTGGCTTTTGCGCTTGTGGGTTGTACTACAACTTCACCGAGTGTTCAGAGTGAGGCTGTTAGCAGTAGCTCCGACGTCACCGAACCCGGCGACACAACTGTTTCCCCCGAGGGTTGGTGGTACAGACCTGATGACTATGTGTCCGAAGGTTTTTCGATGGTAAATATTTTTGAAGTAGATATGGATCTGGGTATGTGGTTTTCATACAATAAGTATGGCGAAGTGCTATATGAAAGTTCCTTTACATTTGAGGACGATGTTTTTTTAATGCACCTTGATTTTTTTGCCGATGCGCCTTTTGGTTATACCGGTGACGAAATGGTTGACGATGAAGGTAACGTCCACTTTGTGAGGGGGGAACCTATTGAGTATGAAGCCCCCGACCTAGACGGCACATGGTACCAAGACGGCAACACGAGCTATAGTAATTATGTTATAGATGGCCGTTCATATGAAATGTTCTATGGATACTCGGGTGAAATGTATGAGGACGGTAGGTGGATGCTTGCCGAAGGAACTATGACATATGACGGCGTAACTACAACGAGTTTGCAGATAGAGTTTGAACCGTACGATGAAGAGGACTGGCTCGGCGGTGGGACGTACATACCCGATGAGAGCTTTAGTGTCCTTTACTCTCCGATGGAAAGAGAGTTCTTTATGAAAGGCTCGGTTATAGACACACCCGAAGGGGATAATCTTCTGACGAGGTACAACCTTATACTCCATGGCTGGGCAGGTGAAGTCGATAATGAGCCGATTTTGTACTTCTCAGAGAGAGACACATTTAGTGAACTGAAGTTCGTGGACGGTGTTGGCCAAACCACCGAGATGGGCACTTGGAGCTATGCAGATGGTCTCCTGACGCTGGGCTTCTATGACGGTACGACCGAAACAACCGAGCTCACCGAAGATGGTTTTAGAGTGGAATACTACGACAGTACATTTAGCGAATCCTTTTTTTAAGCTGTCCATATAATCTGTTGACAGTGCGGTGCGGTTAACTGTTCCGCCTGACATATAACCTTTACAATATTAAGGAGAAAACAATGAAAGCAAGAATAATCACGGCTACCCTGCTCTCGCTTGCGCTGATATTCAGCCTGGTGGGTTGCACCACAAACGGAGATAGCTCCACAACTACACCTTCCGAACCTTCCTCCACCGCACCGGCGGCGACACCAACCCCTTCAGAAGCTCCGGCTACCCCTTCACCTACCCCTGCTGCCACTCCCGAACCAACAGCAGAACCAATTGCATTCGATGGCACAGAATACTACGGTTGGTGGCAGGTTGTTGACGGCGCTGAACTGCCCTTCAGTATGTTTAACATTTACGAAGGACCAGACGGTACTGCCGAAGTTGAAGGCTACGGATTTGATGGATCTGTAGTTGAAAGAGGCGAACTAACCGCCCCGGAAGCAGATGATCCCGAAGGAATACATGCTGTTGCGGGACTTGGTGAATTTGGCGGAATTGGTATGACCATCATGGAAGTGCCTGACGGTAGCATACGCATGTTTGTTGAGCCTATGGGCGAATGGGACATGGAAGACTTCACAGAGTACCTATACCTCGGTATGGATATGCCTGTTAACGATGTCACAGTGCTTACCACTGAAGAGCAAACGGAGATACTGACCACTGTGCTTGGTAGCCTTATGGATGGTAAGGTAGTTTCCTATATAGGTGACGAAGAGATACAAGAGTCCCTATTTGCTACCTACGTGTTTGGTATAGACCATGAAACACGAATCGAGTCTGAAGGCGTATACGCAGTTAGCCCTGCGGGCGACGTGTTCTATAAGGATGGTCCCGATGATCCGGAATGGCTACAGTACATACCCGACCACTCGGATATACTGCTAGTCGCTCTTGGTGACCAGGCAGAAGGCAAAACTCTCCTGTTTAACGATCCTGTGCTACTACACAATGAAATGTGCGCAAGCTTCTCACTTGGTACAGACACTCCTGAAAAGTTCACAGCGGAAAGACACTTTGCTGTAAACAACAGAGGCGTGATATATGAGTATGACGTTTTAACCGATACATGGTATGATTTCATTTACGGATAGAATATAGTATTTAGGCGTATATCGGAATTATGGTAGAGTAGAAAAGCGGATAGTCCCGAGTTTGGGGCTATCCGCTTTGTTTTTATAAGGTGGAGTTTTATATAGAGTGTTACGCTCAGTTTTGCACTCCTTACTAGCGACACAACCCCTGTGTTCTCCCCTCCCCATCGCAAAATTATTCCTCAAAACTTGTGAACGCTATGCAGCTATGATATACTAACTATATATATTAATAATCGGAGGTGGCAACATGGCGAACATCATCAAAGTGTATAAGCAAACCATCACCCCTGTTAGATTTATCGGCAAAGCTTACACAAACGCAGACAGGGTAAACGGTTCGTTTGGTGCAAAGTGGGGCGAATGGTTTAAGAACGGTTGGTTTGAGGTGTTGGAAAATCATGGTCAATGCATACCTACAGAGGCTTACGAGGACGGTGGAGCGTATATAGGGTTGATGAACTGCGGCAATGGTGACGAATTTGAGTATCTGATAGGTATGCTAAAGCCGTCGGACACCGATGTGCCTGAAGGTTTTGTACATTTGGATTTTGAGGGTGGCGAACTGGGCGTGTGCTGGGTACAGGGCAAGGAAAGTGATGTCTACCGAAATGAGGGGAAGTGTCAAAAAATGATGACCGACAACGGGTATGTCATTTCAAACGGTTGGCACTTTGAGAGGTACAACCACTCACGTTTTACAACTCCAAACGAAAATGGAGAGATAATTCTTGATATTTGCTTTTTCACAGAGTAGTTGGAACAAAATAACATAATGCACAATAATACGGCACAGCGGAAATTCCGTTGTGCCGTGCTTGATTATTTCTGCTTTGGCTATAATATCGACCTTACCACAACAGCGTTAATTGCATATATGTTAACTACTGCTGTACCCGAGTACGGCTGTTTTTCGCTACTCTCTGCGCCGTATCTCGCCGGAGGGTAGTTTTGCTTGTTTGTCGATATGTAGCCGCTAGATTATCTCTGTGCCTAGTCCAAAGCTAACCGACAACGCTCTGTCAATTTCTCGCATAGAGCCGTCATCTATCTTGCCCATCTTCTCCTTGAGGCGCTTTTTATCAATGGTGCGTATCTGCTCCAGTAGCACTACCGAGTCACGGGAAAGCCCACATTCGTCCGAGCTTAGCGAAATATGTGTCGGTAGTTTGGATTTATCACGCTGGCTTGTAATAGCTGCCGCAATAACGGTTGGGCTGAATTTGTTGCCTACATCGTTTTGGACAATCAGCACAGGCCGTACTCCGCCTTGCTCCGAGCCTATAACCGGGCTCAGGTCGGCGTAGTATATATCTCCTCGTCTGACAGTCACATCCATCACACTCCGTCCTGTTTTATCTTCAGTAGTATATTGCCCGAACACAGGCGCTTTAATCGTGCGGAAATATTTTTTAAGATATTTTACGCCGATACTCGGTATAATTGGCATGTGATGCGCCTACAACACCGAAGGTGAGAGCAGAGAAGAATCGTTTTGAGCCTCCCTCACCTTTTATATACTATTGTAAAGTCAGGATAAATGTCCGTGTGTGCTGTGCGTGTGACCTTCGTGATGTTACCTCTGTCCGTGAGCGAAATTCAAAAACGTCAAGATATAGCTGTTCTCTGTCGATTTAAGCTGTATAAAATTTTTCTCACTGTCGGTGGTCAAGATAGTACCGTCCAGTTCAAACACAATACCACTGTCTAAGCTTTGCCCCTCGATGTCAGACAGCGCTTTTAGGTCATCGCTTATAAGTTTAAGTATGCCGGACGATGGTATGTCGGACGGCGGAAGCTTGACCATTAAGTCACCTTGAGAAACGGTGTACCCTTCGGGGCTGTACGAAAAGGAGAGGTTGATAGGCAGACCCTCGCCTGAGAGCGATATTACGTACTGTCCATCGCTAGTGTGAGCTATCTCGCCGTCAAAAATGAAGCTTTCTGAGTTGTTTTCGTGGGCTTGTTTGTTGTACTCAAGCGTAAACTCGGAGTAGAAGCTTCCGATTTCTAACCTCTCCTCCGAAAATAGTTGCGGTAAACTCTCGGCGTTACAAGCAACCATAGAAATGCATATGCATAGTATACCCACTGCTTTAGCTATTCCTTTATTGTATTTCAAAACTATTCCTCCTGCTGATATTTTCATATATTTTGCAATTGCTTTGCAAAATATATATTATTTTACGCAATAATAAGCTATAATAACGGTAAAGAATCTTTTCATTTTGCTGTAAGGAGAACATCGTGAACAGAGAAGAAAAACTGAACTTTCTTATTGATGTAGCACACACGACTGTAGTACTGGTGCTTATTTATATTATTCCGCAGTATTTTCTGCCGCTGGTTTGGCCTTTTATAAGCGGTCTTGTGATTGCTTACGCACTGCGTGGAGTTATCACCAAGCTTTCTACAGCACTTCATCTTCCACATAAGGTTACGGTCGTTGCTGTTACGTCAGTGTTTTACATTGGTCTGGCGGCGGCTATCTGGTGGGGTGGGGTGCTGTTACTCGGTGGGATTTACTCCTTTGCTCAGGGGTTACCCCATTACTATGAGAATACTCTGCTCCCTGCTATTGATAACATCTTTAGCTCTACAGAAGCTTTTTTCTCTACGCTACCTATATCAATACCCACTGATCTCAGTGACCTGAGTGGCTATTTGGGTAGCTTGTTTGAGGGGCTACTTGGAGCGCTCTCCCCTGCTGTTGTGGATACTGCCGGAGGGTGGTTTGGATACCTTCCTGTGTTCGCTATAGGGTTTGTGTTTTCTATAGTATCGTCCTTTATGATTGGGTTGGGCGGAGATGGTGTGTTTACGTTTATCCTGTCCGCATTACCCGGCAGAGCAAAGGACGCTCTACTGCTCACAAAGGATTTTTCAACAACTGTCCTCCTCGGTTACCTAAAAGCATACGGACTCATAATGTTCATCACCTTCTGCGAACTTTCGCTCGGATTTTTCCTGCTAGGTGTAGACAATATGTTCTATATCGCATTTTTAGTTGCGCTACTTGATATCTTCCCTATATTCGGCATAGGAACTGTGCTCATACCGTGGGGTGTGGTAAGCTTGTTTACAAACAACATCCCATTCGGCGTTGCGATACTGGTAATGTACGCGACCATCGCTTTCATACGAAGTATCATAGAGCCGAAAATCGTGTCACTACAGTTGGGGCTTCATCCGCTTGCAACGCTTGTGGCGATATTTATAGGGGTGCGATTGTTTGGTGTTTCAGGTGTGCTGTTAGGGCCGATAGTTCTGCTGTTTATTGTGTACCTAAACAATAACGGCATAGTGAAGCTGTTTCCCACAGCTGTAAAAAAATAGTCTTACCCCATCTTATGCGAAAGTTGTCCGCCACATTCATAAAAGTCAGCTTTACTATGAATGTAGCGCTTATAGAGCGAGAAAGGAACTGCCATGCTGGGACTAAACGTAATAGTGGTGCTGCACGGCACTGAAGATAAAATGCTGATGTGCAAGCGGCAAAAAGACCCTTACAAGGGTCTCTACAACTTTGTGGGAGGCAAGATGGAAGCAGGCGAAAGCGGTTTGTCCGCCGCATATCGCGAATTAGCTGAAGAGACAGGCATCACGAAGGAGGACATCGTTCTGACTCACCTTATGGACTTCGTGTACCATCTAGACCACTGCTATGTCGAAGTATATGTCGGTAAGCTACACTGTGATGTAGAACCGCACGGTGATGAAAACGAGCTGTTTTGGTCACCGCTCGGCGAGGATTTCTTTGACATGTCCCGCTACGCAGGTGAAGGTAATATCGGGCATATAATGGAGCATGTGAAGCTGGCGTGGGATCGACTGCTCGAGAGGTAGCGTTACTTTTTAACACCATCTCCCGAACGAATTATATTTAACGGTTTTGCCCAAGAACTATTGTTATACCCCTATTGATATGGTAGAATATCGGCAGAGTTTACATATATTTTGAGGTGATAAATTGACCGCACTAGTAAGCAATATCCAAAGCTACAGCATCCATGACGGTAGCGGTATACGCACTACCGTGTTTTTCAAGGGATGCCCCCTGTACTGCATGTGGTGTCATAACCCCGAGAGTATCTCCTTCTCTCCCCAAATAATGCACTTTCAAAACCGCTGTATAGCATGTGGCAGTTGCAAAGCGGTCTGTCCCCTGTCGCTTGACCGACGAGGCGGTGATGGCTGTCAACTTTGCTACCGTTGCGCCGACATCTGCCCCACCACGGCGGTCGAGGCGGTTGGCAAGGAGTATAGCCCTAAGGAACTGATTGCGGTCATACTGAAGGAGAGGCAGATACACGAGCTGTCAGGCGGTGGTGTAACGCTTAGCGGTGGTGAGGTTATGTCGGTGGAGATAGGCTTTTTAGTAGAACTGCTAAAGCTGTTAAAGCGTGAGGAAATTCATGTGGTTGTGGACACATCGGGGTATGCCCCTTTTGAAAAGTTTATGGCTGTACTGCCGTATGTGGACGTGTTCTTGTACGACCTCAAGAGCGCCATACCGCAAAAGCACAGGCACTTCGTAGGCGCTGATATAGACCTTATATCCGACAATTTACAAAAACTACTGGCAGCAGGCGCAAATGTCCATCTCAGACTGCCTATTATCGAAAATGTCAACACTGCTGACGAGGACATCACCGCTCTCCTTAACCTTCTCAGTACTGTTCCAAAGAACACCCCGATAACTCTTCTCCCCTACCACCGAGCAGGTGAAAACAAGCGATCATCACTGGGGTACGATGTAAACGGCGATACGTTTGCCACACCGTCACGGGAAAAACTCATGGGTATAAAAAAACGACTTGCGGACAACGGATTTAATGCCGTACATATAGAATAGCGCCTAACGCTATTAACAATAAATGTAGGGATCGACGCCTACATCGACCCGAAAACTTAGATTTTCTATCAGCTACTTTAATACAGTAGTCCCGTTTACCGTAAAATCAAAAAACAATACAGGAGGATTACCATGACCGAACGAGTGAGAAAACTTCGTGAGATAAGCCTAAATACACCACCGAAGCTATGTATGGAGAGAGCAAAATTAACCACCGAGGCATACAAGCTGTACAGCGGTAAAATGTCCACACCCGAGCTAAGAGCGACAGTACTGCTACACTATATGAAGCACAAGACCATTGCAATTGAAGATGGTGAGCTTATCGTCGGCGAAAAAGGAAGCGGTGCGCAGTCAGCACCCAGCTTTCCCGAGATTTGCTGTCACACTGTCGAGGACATGCAGACAATGGACAGGCGTGAACTGATATCCTTCTCAACGACAGATGAAGATGTGGACTATCAGCGTGATGTCGTGATACCGTACTGGGAGGGTAAGACGATCAGGGAGCGTATACTGTCCTCCATGAGTGACGAATGGAAACTCTGCTACGAAAGTGGAATTTTCACCGAGTTTATGGAGCAACGTGGCCCCGGGCATACTGTAGGCTCACACATGATATACAGTAAGGGGTTTGCCGACTACAAAAACGAGATAAAGACAGCACTGGAGAAACTCGACTTTTACAGCGACGCACAGGCGCTCAGCAAACAGGAACAGCTAAAGGCGATGGACATAAGCTGTGATGCGGTGATATTATTAGGCGAACGCTATCATAAACTGGCTTTGGAGATGGCGGAGCGTGAGAGTGATCCGGTACGCAAGAACGAACTGCTCACAATAGCGGAGAACTGCGCAATAGTCCCAAAACACGCCCCCAAAACCTACCACCAAGCACTACAGATGTACTGGTTTGTTCACCTTTGCGTGACCACCGAGCTTAATCCGTGGGACGCTTACAGCCCCGGCAGGCTTGACCAGCATCTCTTCCCCTTCTACAAAAGCGACATAGCAAATGGCAACCTGACTGATGATAGAGCACTGGAACTGCTAGAGTGTCTGTGGGTGAAGTTTAACAATCAACCTGCACCGCCAAAGGTGGGTATAACACTGAAAGAGAGTAGTACCTACACCGACTTTGCAAATATCAACACAGGCGGTATCACAGCAGACGGTAAGGACGGCGTAAACGAGGTAAGCTACCTGATACTTGACTGCATGGACGAAATGCGACTGTTACAGCCCAGCTCAAACGTGCAGATAAGCAGAAAGACACCGCTCCGCTTTATCAAACGTGCCTGTGAGATATCCCGAAAAGGCTGGGGACAGCCTGCCTTCTATAACACCGAAGCAGTAATACAAGAACTGCTAAACGCGGGAAAGACTATCGAGGACGCAAGACTGGGCGGTACAAGCGGTTGCGTGGAAACCGGTGCATTCGGCAACGAGGCATATATTCTGACAGGTTACTTCAACCTACCCAAAATACTGGAACTCACCCTGTTTGACGGCTATGACCATGTGTCAGAAAAACAACTCGGACTAAAACTGGGCGGTGCAGAGAGTTTCACGTCGTTTGAAAGCCTGATGGAAGCGTTTAAAAAACAAGTGGAGTACTTTGTGGACATCAAGGTGAAAGGCTCTAACATTATCGAGGATATCTACAGTAGATACATGCCTGTCCCCTTCCTGTCCGTTATCACAAACGACTGCATAACCGACGGCAAGGACTACAACTCAGGCGGTGCACGGTACAACACAAGTTACATCCAAGGCGTTGGCATCGGCACACTGTCCGACAGCTTCAGTGCGATAAAGTACGCTGTCTATGACAACAGCATATGCACTATGTCAGAGCTTACAACTGCTATCAAAGACAACTTCGAAGGTAAGGGCTACCTCCACGCAGTTCTACAGAACAAAGCCCCACGTTACGGCAACGACGACGACTACGCAGACGACATCATGCGTGACCTGTTCCTACTCTATCAGCGCACCGTAACAGGTCGCCCAAATATGCGTGGCGGCGAGTACCGTGTAAACATGCTCCCGACAACCTGCCACATCTATTTCGGCGAGGTCTGCCTAGCAAGTGCAAACGGCAGAGTGGCACATAAGGCACTGTCCGAGGGCATCTCCCCTACTCAAGGCGCAGACATCAAAGGCCCAACCGCCGTCCTTCGCTCTGCCGCTAAGATGGATCACCTCATCACTGGCGGTACACTGCTAAACCAAAAGTTCACACCGTCAGCAGTAGCAGGCGAAAAGGGTCTGGACGCTATGGCGTCTATAGTAAAGGCATACTTTAACATGGACGGCCACCACATACAGTTTAACGTTGTGGACAGAGCTGTCCTGCTCGCTGCAAAGGAAAACCCAAACGACTACCGTGACCTTATAGTGCGCGTCGCAGGATATAGCGACTACTTCCGCAACCTAAGCGACGCACTTCAAAACGAGATAATCGACAGAACGGAACAGGTGGTCTAAACAGCATATTAACGAAAGGTCTTGTGTAAACATGGCGGATATTAAACAGTGGATAGCATCAGCGTCATCAGACAAAAAAGAGGAGATTTTTCTACGCAGTATAGCGGACAAGGTTAACCTCAGCATTACAAGGCATCTGCCATACAGCACAAAGTTCCTCACTCCACGTGAACAGAGCCTTGCAGAAGCACTACTGCGTCATATGGGGGTCTCTGAAATTGAGTTTGATGGCGGCTACCCCGAAGCAGAGCGGCGAATACTATTGATAAAATCGGAATTTGTCGAGAGTGAAAATCCGCTTACCGTCGTCAGTATTAAGAAAAGCTCTTTTGACAGCTTAGGGCACCGTGACTATCTCGGCTCTGTTTTAGGTCTTGGGATAACCAGAGAGCCTATCGGGGACATTGTTATGCACGAAGATGGTGCATATATGATAGTGCTCGAGGAGATAGCGGACTTTTTGGTGAATAACCTCACGAAAATCGGAAGTAAGAGTGTCAAACTGTCCCGTGTATCGCTTGATAGCATTCCCTCTACATCTGCCGAGGACGCTAAGACAAAGCGTTGTACAGTACCGTCACTGCGGCTGGACGTCATCTTGTCAGAGGCATTTAAACTTTCACGCTCACAGGCGTCGGCGCTTATATCATCGGGGAAAGTTTATGTAAACTCACTTGAATGTTTAAAGTCAGACAGAGCAGTATCTGAAGGCGACACCGTGACCCTTAGGGGCAAAGGCAAGGCGAAACTCACAGAGATTTCAGGGACGAGTAAGAAAGGTAGAATTATCATAACGCTTAGTATTTTAGGATAAACTAAAAAAGTGACCGTCAGAACCGATAAGTTCTTGACGGTCACTTAAAGTTTTACACAATCGTTTACGACTGCTTTGGTTCAGGATTTACTGTGGCATTATTGGTGGTTTTCGGGGTTGCTCCTTCGGGTAGGAGTTTCGCCATTATTACCAGACGGTAGTCGTCGGGGTATGCAGGGTTATAGAACGCAGAACATGTTGACAGCGTAAGTATATGGTCGCCGTCCACAGGCACAGATTCAAAAACAAACTCGTTACGCTCTGTTACCTCCTGCATCAGCGTGTTAAATTCTTCGGTGGTGGGTTCAGCGTCGATGTAATTTAGGCTGATATGTGTAAAGAACACCGAGAAAATCTCCCACACCATGTCCTCGCCGTCAAGCGAAAAGGTAATATTGGGGTTTTCGTTTAGAAAGTCCACGTCGGTGTAACGAAATAGCTGGGAGAAACATACGCCGTCCTTGTCATCACGGAGGTCACTGTGACCGTAAATGATGGTATTCTTGCTAAGCTCGTCACGGGAGGTAACCACCGACTCGTAATCCACAAAATATGCGCCGAAAACGTCATATTTCTTATCTTCGTTAAGCCTTAGATAATAGTCGTTATCGTCCGCCTGTAAAACCACATCGTCAATGGTAGTACCTGCAATCTCCAACCAGCCCACAGTGTCAGCGTTATTTGCTTTACCTTCAGCTATCTTCTCCTGTACCGTCTTATCAGTGTCCCCTGTCGATGGTGTTGACGTTGTCGACTCGGAGGACGGTGCGGTAGTCGGTGAGGAGGAAGCTTCAGGTGATGGTGTTGTAATGATGGTGGGGGCAGAGCTGTCAGGTTCTGAACTGCTTGAGTTAGGAGCACACCCCACAGCGGACACCAGCATAATTACAGCAGTAAGCGTCGCCAAAAGGGTTTTTACATTAAATTTCATAAGGGACATTCCTTTCACATTTACGCAAGAGACCACGAGGAAATGTATAGATCATGCAGTCTGAAAAGCGCTAAAAACATATTTTACTTCTTTACACTAAATATACTCCAAGTTATACAAAAATGTCAATAATAAAACAAATACAGTGTGTGAAAAAATTAATAATTATTTAAAAAAGGAGAAAATCTGTGGCAAAAATATTGCCGGTGTGCTATAGTACTTTATAGTATATGACATAAACAGTGGATTAACAGACTGTGGAGGGCGATATAGATGACATTATGGAGTTTTGTGGCCTTGTGGATAGTGGTACTTACGGTGTTCACATTTGCGCTAAGCGGTTTTGATAAGAAAGCTGCTATCAAAGGTGAATGGCGTGTCAAAGAAAGTACACTACTGAAGTTAAGTGTAATCGGTGGTGCTGTTGGACTGTATTTGTCCATGAACCTCCACCGTCACAAGACAAAACACACAAGTTTCTACATAGTTTCTCGCCTATTCTCCGTTATCTGGCTCGTTGTTTTGACCTATGCTGTCATTAAAATTTTAGGAGGCTACATGTATGTTTAAAGAAGGAGTTAAAAAGTACTTTTTGGATGGCGATATGAACTGCGCTGAAACTGTTACAATACTGGCAAGAGAGCTACTTAATATGGATGTTTCCGATGACGTTATAAGTGCATCAGGCGCATTCGGTGGCGGTTTGGGCTGTGGAAAGGCATGTGGTGCAGCAGTAGGTGCCGGATTTGCGATAGGTGCACACTACAATAAGGGTTTATCATCACGTAAACACCCCGACACCAAGAAAAAAGCTCAGCAATTCTGTGAGATGTTCTATAAGGAGTGCGGCACTATGGAATGTGAGGTGCTCAAAAATGAATTTTACAAAGAAGGCACCCGCTGTGCCGGTTTAGTTGAAAAAACACTGGAAATGCTAAAGCAGGTTACCGAAGCATAACTGTTTTTACCATGTGAACACCTAATGTCTGCGGAAAGGAACGAGCAAATGAAGATTTTCCCACCACTTGTCACAACCGTCGCCTGCTATACACTTCACGCAGGTGTTGAGTTTGCAGGGCATAGAAAGTACCGACGACTGGAGGTGCTATCCCGTGAAAACGAAGACGGGCGAGTGTATGTCCACATAATCATCACCGACCATGAAAACCAGTATATTCGCTTTATCAACGACCGTGACTCGGTGGACAGGATAAAGACGACTTCCCCCGCAAAAAAGGTGTTCTACAGCGAAATACAGTACGGTTATCTAAAGGAAAAAGGGATACGAAAACTGAAATTACGCTTCTTTACCCACAAGAACGAAGAGATAACGTTGTTATTGACTGCCCACGGTAAGGCACGCGAAAACAAATACTACATGGTGCGCCCTTCGGGATACCTACAATGGCGAGAGCTCCCAATAGCGCTTACCCCACACAGCCACCGAATAAGCCTGTCAGCAAGCGGCCTTAGGATAAATAACCGAGAGTATACACTGCTACCTAATTTCACACTGTTTGGCAGAAGGTTCGGATCGTCGGCCGGTAAACTGTCCTGTGAGTACATTAGACTAACACTCACAGTCCCAAACAGCCGTTTAAAAGTGATTAAGGACGACCCCTTCCAAGATGGTGAACTGGTATTTGGCGAAGGGATACGTGAACGCAAATACACGCTTCTCGATGACAACAGCAAGCACAGATTTGTGCTAAGCCGTGACCATGAGAAATTATACTACACTAAGGTAGAGGGAGAGCTTTGTCTCTCGAAAATAGAGGTCGCAACCGAATTCGACGAACATATCACCATTAACTTCCTCCCTCCCCTAACGACAGAGCTTTCGTTGGAACGTCACAGCGGCTCTATAGAGGTACTACTCGGGGAAAGCGTTGTCTTCCAAGCGGATATGTACATCACACTAACGCAAGACGGAGCGTATAAGTTCTACATTTCCGGAGACGGAGGTGGGGCACACACCGACGGTAGCCTATCATACACCCTAAAAAAAGAAGGCGATTGGGTTTTAACCGAAATACTACCTTTATAACTTTTTGGACAGACACCATAAAAATAAGCACAAAAAAAGAGGCAGGTTACTGCCTCTTTTACTGTTCCAACTGTAGAAAACTACTACATAAACAGGTATCTGGCCATCAGTAGAAACGCCAGTATAACAATTGTCTTGTTCAGCTGCTTTGTCTTACCTGTAAACAACTTTAGCAGAACATAGAACATTATACCAAACGACACACCGTTACCGATAGAGTAACTCAGCGGCATCATGATTATTACAAGGAATGCCGGGACAGCTTCGGTGATATCAGATAGATCAAGCTTTAGTAGTGAGGACATCATCAAAACGCCAACAAATATAAGCGCAGGAGCTGTAGCGGCGTTTGGTATGAGTGTGATGAACGGTGCCAGTAGCATTGCAGGGAGGAACAAAATTGCGGTGGTTAGGGAGGAAAGACCTGTGCGGCCGCCTTCCGATATACCTGAGCCGGACTCGATGAATGTGGTTACAGTTGATGTTCCCATCATAGCGCCGCCAACTGTAGCGATAGCGTCACTTAGAAGGGCTTGCTTCATGTTTTTAACTTCGCCCTTTTCGTCTATCATGCCGGCGGATGTGGCTGTACCAATCAGTGTTCCGATGGTGTCGAGCATATCCACAAGTGTAAAGGAAAGCACCACAACGAAAATCTGAGCGGCTACTTCAAGCAGATTCTTATCAGCGAACAAAGTGCCTAAGCCGGATAGGAAGCTACCGAGCGACACGTTTAAAAAGTCGCCAAACTGTGCTGTTATATCGAGAGAAAAGTTTTCAGGTAGGATAGTGACCCCCAGCGGTATACCTGCCAGAAACGCCGCCAGTATGCCTAAAATCATACCGCCTTTTATCTTCAACACATGGAATACAGCAATGATCACAAGCCCCAGAAGCGTCATGTACACACCTCTAGTAGCTGCCGACGTGAAGTCAGACATGTTTGCTAGGCTTATTAGTGTTGCGTCGTTATTAACTATTATGCCTGCGTTTATCAGTCCGATAGTAGCGATAAATAGACCGATACCACCTGAGATTGCAAGCTTTAGATTGTTTGGTATTGCACGAACCAGAACTTCACGCAGACCAAATACAGAGATGAGCACAAATATTATTCCGGAAATAAATACTATAGCGAGCGCTTCAGCGTAACTGTGCCCCATATCAAGCATAACGGTATATGCAAATGTGGCGTTAAGACCCATACCGGGCGCAAGCGCAAAAGGTAGATTAGCCATAAGCGCCATAAGCATTGTGCCGAAGAAAGATGCAAGACAAGTGGCAATAAACACCCCGTTTGCAACCATAACCCCTGTAGCCTCATCACCTATTATAAACAGAGGGTCGGATATGATGCTCGGGTTTACCACCAGTATGTAGGACATGGTAAGGAAGGTGGTGATACCTGCAAGCACTTCGGTTCTGACATTTGTTTTGTTAGCGGTTAATCCAAACTGCTTTTCAAACCACGAACTTTTTGATGCGGAATTTGAACTCATAGTTAAATAATCCTTTCTTTTTGTGTTTTTATAATACACCCTTTAACTTTTTGGCATATTATACTATAATGAAAGTATAGCTTATTCACAATAAAACCGCAATAGCTTTGTGAATAAATTTTTAATGAAAATTCTAAAATAGCTATAAATAGAGCCGTTAATGTTAGGTGCGCTATCTTGGTCAAAAAGTAAAAATCCACTTTGATAGTGTCAACATGGCAGTATCAGTAACTTTAAGGAGGCTTCATGTACACTCAAAAGAACATAAATTTTACATCGTCAGGGAAACACGCTGAAATTGAGGCGTTTCTCTGGTTACCGAACACCGAGCCTATCGGTATAGTGCAGATTGTCCACGGTATGAGCGAAAGCGTAGGTAGATACAAGCGCTTCATTTATTTCATGCTTAAAAATGGCTTCGCTGTGTGTGGACACAACCACCTAGGTCATGGACTGTCACTTGTAGACGGCCTGTACGGCTACTTCGGTGGTGAGAACTCACACGCCCTACTGGTTGAAGACGTCCGCCGTGTCACAAAAGCTGTCAAGACACAGCTCCCCGCTCTCCCCTACTTTCTGCTTGGACATTCTATGGGGTCTTTTGTGGCAAGGCTTGCTATGGCTAAGTTTGGTGACGAGTATAGCGGTGTAATAATCAGCGGGACTGCGGGCGACAATCCTGAGGCTACATCTTATGGGAAACGTGCCGCCGCACTGCTTAAAACACTCAAGGGCGGTAAGTATGTAAGTTTATGGCTTGATAGGAAGGTTACGGGGAGTTTTTCATCACGTCACAAAAAGAAGTCCTCCGATACTGAAGCAGAGCCGGTTGTGATGGATAAACCACCGGAGGAGAATATGCATGACAGCCATATGGGCTTTCCATTCACTGTCGGTGCGTACAAAGAGCTTTTCACTTTGATGGAGAAGATATCGTCCGTAGAGTGGGCCGAAAGCGTCCCTGACAGTCTACCGATACTTTTACTGTCCGGCGACCAAGACCCTGTAGGTGGATACGGTAATGGTGTAAGGCAGGTTTGTGAACGCCTACAATCGGCAGGAGTGACAGATGTAACGTTAGAGCTATACAAAGGCGGCAAACACGAGATGCTGAACGAAGCAAACTATGAAGATGTGCAGGATATGCTGCTAAGGTGGATGGAAGAGCGGTTGTAAACATTTAACGCTGATTAGCTGAAATTCTAAAAATGGAGTATCAATACAGTGACATAAATAAATGTAGGGGCAATGCCCTCGTCGACCCGAAACGTCGGTTTTTCACCAAGGTTTCGGACTGATGAGGGCATCAGCCCCTACTATTTGTTTTTTTATTCCTGTGGTAATCCTTAAATAGGACTTAAATTAGGTAATAAATATCTCCGCCGCTTTTTCAGGGTAGAAGTCGTTACGTAGGTCATAGTCGTTATGACCCGTGGAGTCACGTAGCACTCTGCCTTTCAGCGAGTAGCAACGAATAAACTTTCTCGGGTTTATCGCTGTCCAGTGCTCTGTGTCCCATGTTAGATATCTGTCGGGGTCTGTCTTTGGTGTGGGTAGTACAAGGTCTATCTGGCGGCTTTTTATAACCATGAGGTCAATTAGGCTCTTGTTGGTTACCTCCAAATCCTCCTTGTGTACCTTGTCGTAGGCTTTCATCATCATTATAATGCTCATCCTTTCGATTTAGTTGGTTGTATTAAGACGTCCTACTCGACGGAAATGGTAAAGTAATATACAGGCTGTCCGCCGTTTATCATAATGACCTCTAGGTCGTCACCGAGTCGCTCGGTAAGCTGTTCAGAGAGGGCGTTTGCATGTTCTTCGCTGACATCTTCGCCGTATATCACCGTTACAAAACCGGGGTCTTTATGCTTTTTAACAAGCAATTTGCAAAGCTTAACTGCGGCGGTAGTGAAGTCCTTTTCGGTAAAGGCGAGCTTGCCGTTGTCCATGGCGAGTATCTCATCCTTTTTAATCTTGTGACCGTCAAAGTCGCTGTCTCTCGCCGCAAACGTTATATGCCCTGTGGATACGTTATCGAGCACGCCGTTCATATTTATAGCGTTTTGTTCGGGTTGTTGGTTTTCGTCAAACGCAAGCATGGCGCATAAACCCTGTGGTACTGTCTTTGTATGAAGGACGATTACACGCCTGTCAGCAAGCGGTGTAACCTGCTCTGCCGCCATTATGATATTCTTGTTGTTTGGCAACACAAAGACTGTTTTCGCCGCTATCGAGTGTACAGCCTTCAGTATATCCTCGGTGGAGGGGTTCATGGTCTGGCCGCCTGACACTATGCGGTCTACGCCCAAATCACCAAAAAGCGCATGGATGCCTTCCCCTGCCGCTACCGACACAAAACCGTATTCGGCGCTGTTGTTATCCACAGGTACATAGTCGAGGACATCGCTCTTTTCAGCTTCAGTAATACCCGTATATTTAGCACCACCGCCGTGAAGAGCTTCAAACTGTTCTTGCATATTTTCTATCTTCATTCTGCAAAGTCTACCATACTTCAGAGCTTCCTCAAGCGCTTTCCCGGGGTTGTCGGTATGGACGTGTACCTTGATGATATCGTCATCGTCAACAACCACTAAGCTGTCGCCGATAGAGTCCAAAAAGGCCTGCAACGCCAAATGTCCAACGTCACGGTTGTGCTTTTCAACTATGAACTCGGTGCAGTAGCCGAACTTCTCTTCGGTGGTGAATTCGCCTAGGTCAATTTTGACAGCTTGGCTTTCTTCGCCCTTTTCAAGTGCTTTGATTATAGAGCCACCTGTGATAACCGAGTACATACCCTCGAACACAACAAGCAGTCCCTTGCCGCCGGCGTCTACCACGCCTGCTTTTTTCAGGACAGGTAACATGTCGGGTGTCTTTGCAAGTGTTTCCGATGCGCCTGTTAGCAGTGCGGTCCACATACTTTCTATGTCGTTGCCCATACTTGCGGACGCATCACGTGCTGAAGATGCCGCCATACGGCTGACTGTCAGTATAGTACCCTCTGTGGGCTTCATGACAGCACTGTAAGCTGCTTCAACGCCCATAGTCAGTGCGTTAGCAATATCTGAAGCGGTAGCTGTCACCTTGTTGCTCAGACCCTTGGAAAATCCCCTGAACAATAGGGACAGTATAACGCCCGAGTTGCCTCTTGCACCACGCAAAAGTGCAGACGCAGTTGTCGCAGAAACCTCTGCTACTGTTGCGTTATCCGGCATTTTTTCCAGTTCACGACGTGCCGCATTTATTGTCATGGACATATTCGTGCCTGTATCTCCGTCCGGAACGGGAAACACATTGAGCGCATCAACCTGACTGCGATGGTTAGCAATATTATTTGCTCCCGAAATAATCGCATCTCTTAAAGTTTTACCTATTAACATCTATTCGACCATGCCTTTCTATCATGCTTAGGGTGGGTTCCGTTACGAACACGCTGTATTACGCAAAATCACATATACGTTAGATATAAGCTTTTTGCTATGTTTAAAAGTGACATAAACCTATTAAAAACAACAGGCTTTCGGAGTTTTTATGATGGCAAAAGTACGTGAAAGAAACACGACACTGCGAAGTTAGATCTTCAAGGAGTGTCGGCGAAGTCACGGTGGTTTTGTCATGCTAAAAAACGTTCGTACGGTACTGGCCTATGCAGTTAGTTCATTTCGTCCACAAAGATTTGCACCTTTGCAACGGGAAACCCGGTAGATTCTTCTACTAAATATTTGACCTCAGAGGTGATACTCTTGCCTATAGCTAAGATATTCACACCATAACTCACAGCTATATGCAAGTCAATCTCTAAGCATCCGTCCTGCGCTCTTACAGCAACACCACGGTGACTTCCACCTGTGATGTTTCGGTTAGATACAAGTCCGGAAACTCCAAAACACTCGGACACTATCTGCCCGACAAGTTGAGTGAAATAGTCGGAGCTTAAAAGAACACTGCCTAATCTTGTTTCGTATTTTATCATGTTGTACTCTCCTATTCATTCAAAGAGTTAAAGCGTTATAGAACATATAATAACACTGTTTATCATTATATAAACAAAATGCAATTTTTGCAATAGTTTTCACATAAAAGTTAGCGTTCCAATGATAATAAGCTGAAAAACAACACTAAATCTGCCTACATCACATCAACAAACACTTCATCCCCTACCCCGACGCCTGAAACCACCACTTCGTCAAACTCGTTAAGGTGACCTTCCAATGTACCGTCGTCATAGCAAATCAGGAAGTTCTCACCGTAGTAAATAATATTTATCGGCTTGAAGAAGAACTGGTTACGCACCAACACATAAACTCCCGGGTTGTTTTCGCTGTCATACCTGACCGCTTCGCTACTTATGCGTATGCCCGAATATGTGCTGAAGTAGATGTCCACCTCAAAGTCACGTAGCGATATAAGTTCGCTGTTCAGTTGATTGCATTTAAGGAAGAGCATGTCCACTTCTGATCCTTCGGTGGTGGTTATCGCATTAACGGTGACAGGTAGGCCGTACATATCAGCGGCGGCGATGTCCACACGTAGAGTCTGCCCTACAAACAGCCTGTCAGATAGCTTTTCACTCTCTATTGGCAGTGCTACAAACCAGTTGTAGTCGGTTACAACGCTACCGATATTGTTTGACAAGTCGTCACTCGCCAGCACAGAAAGATATTGCTCGTATGTGAAGCTTTCCTTTTGAGAGGCAGAGTGAACGGGAGTGTATGTATTACCACTGAAGTAGCCCTCCGCCGGGGAGGTGTAGTCCATAACGGTAGAGCCTAGCTGTGAGGTGAGATACTGTATGTCTGCTTCTAACGTTGTTATTAGTTGTGCATATGAAGTGTCTTTCCCCATGGCTATGTTTTTTTGATTTATTATATATTGCAGTTCGGATTTAAACGCTGTGATGTCATCTACAGTAGAGCTGTTCAACTCTTCGGTAAGTTCTATGGTTAACCCTGCTATGTCACGGTCAAGGACTTCGGCACGTAGGTAGTCCACATCGGACAGTTCCGCTTTTTTTAGATTTTCTATCTCGGCGGTTAGGTAGTCAATCTCTCGGCGAAGAGCGACATCCTGTTCGCTTTGGTACATTACGGCAAACGGCTCGTTGAGCTCTATGATGTCCGAGTTGCCTGTGAGGTAGTAGAGTAGTGATGCATCTGTCCCGGATATCGGTATCTCATCTCGGAGCGCTACGGCTGTGGCGGAAAAGCTCTCGGTGAAGTTCACCTGAAGCGCCGTTTCGGTTTCGTAGGGGTTGTAGAAGTAGCGATAAGCTGTGAAAATGCAGTAAAACACCAGAAAAGTGAGGAACACTATCCCCAGTAAATTTTCGTATAGCCTGTTTATAATATTCCCTCCTTAGGCAGTTAAAGTTCAAGTTCACGTGTAGCAATGGACACAGCTGTCTGTGCGGCGGCTTCTTTGTCAGCGGCATCCAACCAGTGAATTCGCTCGTCTTTTCTAAACCATGTCAGTTGGCGTTTTGCGTAGTTGCGTGAGTGCTGTTTTACCTTGTCTACACTTTGCTCCAAACTGCATTCGCCGCTAAAATACGGTAAAAATTCTTTGTATCCTATAGCTTGTTTAGCGGTTAATCCTGTTTCTAGGCTGTAAAGGTGTTTGACTTCACAGAGTAAACCCTGCTCCATCATAAGGTCTACACGATAGTTTATTCTGTCGTACAGCACTTCCCTGCTATCGTAGTTAAGTCCGAATAGCACAGAAGTGTACGGTGACGGTATTTCTCGTGCGGCAACCTTCTGACGGCTGAGCGGTATACCTGTTAGTTCAAAGTGTTCGATGGCTCGTATTACACGCACTACATTATTAGGGTGTATCTCCTCGGCTGAAACGCTGTCCACTTGTTTTAGCATGTCATGCAGAGCTTCAGCGCCGTGCTCCATATAGTAACTATGCAGTCGATCACGCCGGGTATTGTCTGCTTCGGTGGGCTTGGGGAGGTTTATGTTGTCCACCAACCACGATATGTACAGCCCTGTCCCACCTACGACGATTGGGATTTTACCTCGGCTGTGGATGTCCGCTATACAGCGCTTTGCTTCTGCTACAAACCTTGCTACACTGTATACTTCACTCGGCTCGACCATGTCCACCATATGATGAACCGCTCGGCTGCGCTCTTCAGCGGTTGGCTTAGCTGTCCCGATATTCATATGGCGGTAAATCTGCATCGAGTCACCTGAAACTATCTCGCCGTCAAGCCTTTTGGCAAGCGCAATGCCTAAGTCGGTCTTACCTGTGGCTGTAGGCCCTACTATTACAATAAGCGGTAGTTTAGTTGTCAATTTCTCAGAAACATCCTCTCAACCTCCCGCTTTGTTATGGCTATTACGGCAGGCCTGCCATGTGGGCAGAATCGTATTTTCGTATCGGTCAAAACAAGGTTGACAAGGTCCTCCATCTCAGGGAAGGTGGAAGCTTTTCCTGCCATGATAGCTTTCCTACAGGCCACCGAGTATAGCAGAGAGTCAAACCTATCAGGGTGAACTTGTGATCTCCCATCAGCAAGCTTCACAGCAATGTCACAGAGCATTTCCCGCATCGGCATACCGGAAAGCACCATCGGCACCTCACGCAAAATCAGCGCACCGTCACCGAAATCCTCCACCTTTATACCAAGTTTCTCCAGTTCACGCTCAGAGTCTATAAGCACTCTACACTCTTCTTTTGCCAGATGGATAACCACACTCTCCATCATCAGTTGAGGATGTTTTTCCGTCACTTCGTGCAGTAGCTGGTTGTAAATATATCTCTCATGGGCGGCATGCTTGTCTATCATATATAGTGACTCACCCATCTGGCAGAGTATATAGGTTGTGAAAATCTCGCCAAGTATTACTATTGGCGTTGGAGTTACCTCCGGCCATGTCGTGGGAGTCGCTTCCACTTCTGCACTAACTTCAGGCGTAGATATGCTTTCACTATCGACAACAATCGTTTCTGTATGCTCGGTTTTCGGCTCTGCTACTACCTTTGGTTGTTGTGAAGACCGATAGATCACCGATGGAGCATCAGCGTCGGAAGGTGGTGGAGCGGAACTATAGCGCTGTTCGGGGACTACCCTAGGCGGTATTACCTCGGGTGAGGGAGTTTCATAAATCGGCGGCACATAACTGCTGCGGAACACAAGTTTTTCTTGAAAAACCTCCCCTGCCACGTAGGGCGGAAGTTCAAACCTGCTCTCCTGCTCTACTGCTTTTTTGGGCGATAGAAGTAGGGTTGTAGGTATAGTTGCAACTTCAAATGCGCTCTTTACAGCGGCGTATACGCTGTCGTACAGCTGACGCTCATCGGAAAACCGCACCTCCAATTTAGCAGGGTGGATGTTCACGTCCACTTCGTCATACGGCAGTGAGATGTGGAGAAACACTATAGGGTGTTTGCCTACAGGGGCAAAGGTCTTGCTCCCCTCTTCAACCGCTTGAGAGATTAGTTTTGAGCGTATGTAGCGGGTGTTCACAAAAAAGTGCTGTATGCTTCGGCTGGGGCGGAAGTTCTCTGAGGTGGAAATAAGCCCTCTGACCGATATATTACCACGTGAAGAACCGCTATTATAGTCAATCTCTGTCAAAGGGGAAGAAAATTGTCCTCCAAATACCGCCCTCACCGCAGAGGAAAGTTTGCCGTCTCCCGGTGTGAGTAACCGCTGTTTTCCGTCACGGATAAACCGCACCGAAACGTGGGGGTATGCAAGTGCTAAGCGCTCTACTAAGGTAGCCACTGCGTTGCCTTCTACTACGTCCTTCTTCAGAAACTTCATCCGCACAGGGGTGTTGAAGAACAGGTTGCGAACAACTATAGTTGTACCTGTCGGGCAGCCTATTTCGGTATGCTCTATCTCACGCATACCCTCCATTATGTATCTTGTACCCATCAGCGAGTTTTGCTCCCTTGTGATAAACTCCACTCGAGAAACCGCCGCTACAGACGGTAACGCCTCCCCACGAAAACCAAGGGTGGATATGCTAAAGAGGTCATCCGCTTCAGCTACTTTGCTCGTGGCGTGGCGCAAGAAAGCAGTGGGTAGTTCATTATGAGCTATCCCAATGCCGTCATCGGTGATGCGCATAAAAGTGATACCACCACGCTCGATTTCTACCGTTATTCTCTTCGCTTTTGCGTCCACGGCGTTTTCAAACAGCTCCTTCACCACTGATGAAGGGCGGTCAACCACCTCCCCGGCGGCTATAAGCTCTGCTATGGCAGGGTCTAATAGGCGAATTTTTGACATATTCTCAAAATCTCCGTTACTCATAGACTATAATACTACTGTCCGCTAAGCTCTTTCAGCTCAGCAAGCTTCAAAAGTGCTTCCTCGTGTGACAGCTTCCCGATATCAGTCGCCCTGAGGCTTGCAATGGCAGTTGTCAGTTTGCTCGCCGATTTTCCGCTGTCCTCCTCGAGAGCTGAAAGGATGTCATTTGCTCGTGATATAATTTTGTTCGGTATCCCGGCCAGTTTTGAAACTTCGATACCGTAGCTGTCGTCCACTGCGCCGGGGACTATCTTACGTAAAAATTGTATGCCGTCGTCCAACTTTTTCACAGCGGTGTTGTAGTTTTTGATGTATCCCTTGTCCGTTTCCATGTCGGTGAGTTCGTGGTAGTGGGTGGCGAACAATGTCTTTGCGCCGAGTACGCTCTTATCGGCGATATACTCCAGTATAGCACGGGCAATGCTCATGCCGTCAAAGGTAGACGTTCCACGCCCAACTTCGTCAAGTATAAGCAGGCTATCCTTTGTGGCGTGCTCCAGTATATACGCAACCTCCTGCATCTCCACCATAAAGGTGGACATACCGGACGCTAAATCGTCGGACGCACCTATGCGTGTAAATATGCTGTCCACCACCGACAGTGATGCTTCTCGTGCCGGGACGAAAGAACCTATCTGCGCCATCAAACAGATAAGCGCTACCTGTCTGATATATGTGGATTTACCTGCCATGTTAGGCCCTGTGATGATTGCTATAGGGCTATCACTGCGTAGCTCTGTGTCGTTGGGAACGAAGTAGCTACCGTCGTTAAGCGTGTTTTCCACGACAGGGTGCCTGCCCTCGACAATCTTAACAGTACCCGAGTTGTTAATAGTGGGGCGGCAGTAGTTGTTGTCGCTCGCAAGTTCTGCTAAGGAGACAAAAACGTCTGTTTTGGCAATAGCTGCGGCTGTTTCTGTTATCTCGTAGTTATGGGCTGAAATCATATCCATTATATCACTGTATATCCGAGCCTCGATAGTCGCTATCTTACCGGACGCCGTCAGTATCTTCTCCTCAAGTGCATCAAGTTCCTCTGTGATATACCGCTCAGAGTTCGCCAATGTCTGCTTTTTGACGTAGTGCTCTGGCACTAACGCCGAATTTGCCCGTGTGACCTCTATAAAATAACCGAACACACGGTTATAGGCGATTTTGAGAGTTTTTATGCCTGTCTTAGCACGCTCTCTGTTCTCGATGTCAATAATTATCTCCTTCGAGTTACCCACAATTGCACGTAGTTCGTCCAACTCATCAAAAAAGCCGTCCTTAATCACACCGCCATCCTTTAATGTTGCAGGCGGCTTGTCCTCGACTGCTTCCTCTATAAGTGTTGCAAGCTCGGTGAGGGGATGCAAACTGTTGTGAATTGACACCGCAAGAGCGCTATCAAGCTTTGAGGTCTGCTCTTTAAGTGCAGGTATCTTCAGTAGCGCCATGCCAAAGCTTTTAAGCTCTCTGGGGGTGATGTTACGGCATATCACACGTGTCAGCAGGCGCTCGAGGTCGAATATACCGCTTAGTTCATCGGACAGATTCATCCGCACTTCAAAGTTTGACACAAGCTCGCCCACAGTTTCAAGTCGTGCCTCTATCTCGGGGACTTCAAGCAGTGGTTGCTCTATGTACAGGCGCAAGAGACGTTTGCCCATGGAGGTCTTCGTCTTGTCCATCACCCACAGGAGTGTCCCTTTTTTCTCTCCTGTCCGCATAGTGGAAACAAGTTCAAGATTTTTGCGAGTGTAAATGTCGATGTTCATATACCGTGAACCGCTAATAGTCTCTACTGTAACAAGCCGTGAAACGCCTATCTTTTGTGTTTCTGTGAGGTAGGACAACAACGCCCCCACCGAGTGGGTTGTACTGTTGTGGTCTAATAAGGCTGTCTGCTTTATAACGTCGGCGGAAAATTGACGGTTTATCAGCCCTACATGCTTTATAACGTCGTACTCCGATTCAAGGCGCAGATTAATTATCGACGTAAGCTTAGTAGCTATAAACCTCTCCATAGCCTTTAAATCTAAAAAGTCCTCGTTCACCACAATTTCACTCGGGCTAAACCTCATCAGGTGGTTTTGCATTGAGGACAGGTCATTACCGTCAACCCTTGCTACATGGACAGAACCTGTGGACACGTCTGCAAAGGACAGCGCACATTCTGCAGATGTGTAGTGTATCGACGCTATGAAGTTGTTTTTACCCTCGTCGAGCATATTCGGTTCTACAATTGTTCCGGGGGTGATTACACGGACAACGTCACGCTGTACAAGCCCCTTCCCCGGTTCGCTCACCTGCTCGCAGATTGCCACCTTATAGCCAAGTGATACAAGTTTTTCTATATACGGCCCTGTGCTGTGATGCGGAACACCACACATCGGCGCACGTTCACCGCCGCCGGCGTCCCTACCTGTAAGCATAAGTTCAAGCACTTTAGAAGCAAGCTCGGCGTCCTCATAAAACATTTCATAAAAGTCGCCAAGCCTGAAAAACAGTATACAGTCCTTGTATCTTTCTTTAATTTGTAGGTACTGCATTATCATAGGTGTTCTGGTTTCCATTTTGTCACCTCTGTATCGTTAATAAATAAATATTTGCTAATTAATAGTGTGTTGTCTGCCTGTTTAGTTTTGTAATCAAATAGTTATGCTAAGGAAAATTCTAATCGTATCTCATACGGCTCTACTTCTGCCAGAACTCTATTTATTTCCTCTGCCGGCACACAGCCTAAGCTGTGGTAAAACACTACAGTTTCTTTAGCGGGAAAAGCTGAGATATATAACTTTTCAGCTCCACGAAGTTTAGCAGCCTCGCAAACCGAATAGAACAACTTTCTTCCAATTCCTCTCCCCCTGTAATCACACGAAACATGTAACATGGGTAGATTGATATACTGATTTTCACTACCGAAAAGCTCCTCACCCAAAAACCCAAACCCTACAACTTGATCATTGCAAATAGCGATTAAACAGTCAGCATCTTTTTGAATTGCCCCAAGCATATACCGTGCAAAACCTCTACACTTTTGGATGTCCCAATCTCGAATAAAATCATCTTCAATATAGATGTACACACCGTCCACGCATTTTAAAGACTCTGTAACTTTTTGAAATCTGTTGAATTTGTCGAGGGAATGTTCATTAAAGTTTTCAGTTGTTACTCTTTCGATTCTCATTTTTAATTTCCCTCTTTGTAAAACGGTTAAATCTACACAAATGATAAACCATAAAACTATTATGGAGATTACCTATTTCTAATAATAGAAATAGGGTTGTCGGGTTTTCACCCGACAACCTCTACATATGAAAAGTGTGAAAACTGTTAACCGCAACCTGCGCAGGATGCACATGAACCGCCGCAGTCTGCCTGCTCGACACTGTCAGGGTCTATGCCGTTAGCGCCTGCTTGGAGGATCTGCACCATAAATGCAAGTACAGAGTCGGCTTCGGTCTTAGCGTCGTTGTACTCTATCATGTTTGGGTTGCTCATGATGCTTGCATAGCGCTCCCTTAGTTCCTCGTTTAGCTTCATCATCTTGTCGTTGTCCTTATCAGGATTTGTCGCAAGCATACTTAGCTCGGAACGTAGGTTATTAAACTCCACAATGCTCTCGCCGAGTGCTACGTCAGCGTCGTTCTTCTCCCCTGCTTTGCCCAGTCTTATAAACACAGGGTCATTTTGAAGGGTCTTTGCCAGTTCACGGGTTTGGGTAATGATGTCCATATTTTTTCTCCATTCATTTTAGGATTATCAATAAGTGATAGTAACATCACTGAATGAACTATTTTATTATTTTGCCAATAAGCGTTGTCTTGTTCGCTTCTACTATTTCGGCATGTCTGAAACTACCGATGTGCTCATCTGCACCTTCCAGTTTAACCACTGTCCCGCTCTCTGTTTTGGCGATGAGAAAACTGCCATCAAGTGTACTACTCTCTACAAGCACTTTAACAGTTTGCCCGATAAACGAACGATTTTGCTGTACAGATATATCCTCCTGTACCGCTAACAGCTCCCTAAGCCACGCAGACTTTGTATCATACGGTACATTGTCCTCCATATTCGCTGCTACTGTGCCGGAACGCCGTGAATATATAAACGTATAGAGCATATTGAACTCTACTTCACGTACCAGAGAAAGTGTATCGTGAAACTCCTCCACGGTCTCGCCGGGGAAACCCACAATAATGTCAGTAGAAAAAGTGACATTCGGTATCGCTTTTCGTGCATATTTTATCAGTTCCATATACCGCTCACGGGTGTACTTGCGATTCATAAGCCCCAGTATGCGGTTACTGCCACTTTGGACAGGTAGATGTATGTGCTTTGAAATGTGTTTAGATGTAGCTATAATGTCTATGACACGCTGGGACATGTCCTTAGGGTGTGAGGTCATGTACTTTAGCCAAAAGTCGCCCTCCAAATTGTCCGCCTTCCGTAGTAATGCCGCAAAGGCGCTGTGTTCTGACTGTGTATCAGCACCATTACCACGATACGAGTTTACATTCTGCCCCAGAAGAGTTATGTCCTTGTACCCTGCTGATATCGACTGTTCTATGTCCGCTAAGATGTTTTCGTGCGGCCTGCTCACTTCCCTGCCACGCACATACGGTACAATGCAGTAGGTACAGTAGTTATTACACCCCTGCATAATTGGAACATAAGCACTAAGACCGTCAGCACGTACAGTAGGTAGCCCTTCGGCAAACTCGGAAAGGTCGGTGCTTTCAAATATTCTCTTCTTTTCAGTGAGTCTCCTAAACAGAAACTCGGGTAGGCTGTCTATCAGGTTCGTCCCGAACGTTATGTCTACGTATGGGTAGCTTTTTCGCACCTTTTCTGCATTGTGCACCTGTTGGAACATACAACCGCAAAGCACAATTATTAACTTCGGGTTTACCTTCTTTAGCTTTTTTAGTTCCCCAACATGTCCAAAGAGCTTGTCCTCCGCCGTTTCACGCACCGCACAGGTGCTGTACAGCACAAGGTCAGCAAGCTGTAGACTGTCAGTAAACCCAAAACCCACCGTCCTCAAAACACCTTTAATGCGCTCGCCATCGCTCACATTCTGCTGACAACCAAAGCTGTGAACATATGCAAGCGGTGGAAAGGGGTAGGATTTCGCCACCAGTTCACGGCAAAGCTTAACTTTACCCTTCTCTGAGAAAGGCAACTCTATGTTAAACTCATTCAAAAAACCACCCCTTCCATCTTTATATTATAAAATCTACTTTGAAACTAAACTATTTGCAAAGTCTGCGCCCATCTGTACCGCTTTTTCAATGTCCGTCGATGATGGCTTAAACTGCACTTTCAAACTCTCTGGGAATACCTTTATTTTAAGCCCCTTCAGGCGTGCTTCCATATTTGGAATAGCTTCACCGCTCCAACCATAAGAGCCGAACAGCAGTGCCGACTTCGACGCAGAGTTCACAGCGTCCACATGGCTTAGTAGTTCCCATGTCGGCGGTACAGCGTCACGGTTGAGTGTCGGAGAGCCGAGCGCAAATGCATCGGAAGCGTTTAACTTTCCTTGCAGTTCGGCGATAGGATGCTCAATAATGTCAAACAGTTCCACGTCGGCGGTTGGGAGGGCTTTTAGAATACCTTCTTTTATATATATTGCAAGCTCTCTTGTGTAACCGTAAGCGGAGGTGTAAAAGACAGGTATAGAAAGATTTTCCTTAACCGCAGGAGTGCTCCAGTTTCTGTAGCAATCCATGGCATACTCGAGCATATTGCCCTTTGTCAAGATTGGGCCGTGGCTGGTGAGGGCGTACTCGATATCAAAGTCCTTAATCTTGTCGAGACCGCTTAGGACGTACGGCTTAAACGGCCCGAAAATAGCCTCATAGTAGCCTTTAAAACCTGACTTGTAGCTATCAGGGTAAATTATTGTGGAGTCTAAGATGTTTGTCTCGCAGTAGTGCGCACCTAAGAAGTCGCAGGAGAACAGCGCTTTTTCCTCTTCGCACCAACTGAACATGGAGTCAGGCCAGTGTAAGAAAGGAGCACTTAAAAACTTAAGGGTAACACCGCCAAGGTCAATCACTTCGCCGTCTGCGGGGGTTTTGATGTTGATATCATCTCTGTTGGTGATGCCTTTAAGGTACATCGCACCTGCTCGGGTGGTGATAACAGTAGCGTCCTTAGCGTAGTCGAGAATTTTCGCTACGGAGCCTGTGTGATCGGGTTCGGTGTGGTTTAGCACAATGTAGTCTATCTTAGCCGGGTCTACAACCTCTTTTACATTGCGCAGGTAAAAGTCAAAGAATGTGTTGTGCGCTGTTTCAATAAGCGCAACCTTTTCATCACCTTTCAGCACGTAAGAATTGTAACTTGTGCCGAACTCGGTGGACATAACTATATCAAAAACCCTCAAATTTGGGTTGACTTCGCCAACATAGCTTATACGGTCTGTTATTTTTAAGTTGCTCAAAACAAAAACCTTCCTTCGATTTGTGATTTTGTCCGTCACTGTGCTGTAGAGCACAGTGACGGAGCTTGTTTGAATGTTTACAGGTTGGTGTTAGGTGCGTTTTAGTTCTGCTCTTCAAACATATCCTTACCCACGCCGCAGAGAGGGCAAACATAATCTTCAGCAATATCTTCCCACTTTGTGCCGGGAGCTATGCTGTTTCCTTCATCTCCTGCTGCTTCGTCATGAACATAACCGCAGATTGTGCAAACGTACTTCTTCATTGTAATCCTCCCAATATTTTATTTTTGACTGCCGAATAGTGCCGTGATGACGCCCAAATCGGCCGCTGTCACACGGCGCTATTTGAGCACTTTCTTCAGGTAGTGGCCGGTGTAGGAGCGTTTGTTCTTCGCTACCTCCTCCGGTGTACCCTCCGCCACAATT
>CAYJIK010000010.1:0-7257 GCA_964370205.1 uncultured Oscillospiraceae bacterium
TATGCTTTTACACCTACAAATTGAAATCCGTGAGTACCCTGACGGTAGCTGTCGGAATGTGACGTACACCGAGCGTGACGGCATTGTAAGCGTGCATTTTGACAAGCAGTGGCGATCCCCCGCTCTTTCAGGCAAGACGTATGACCTGTCACGGGAGCTGAGTGAGGAATTTATAATGACGGTGATTGGTTTGGCTATTTACTCATGGGAGGAAAGTTATGAGTCGGACGAATTGGACGGCCAAGCGTGGACACTTGTATACCGTGAGGGGGACGGCGAGGAAAAGCGTGTCACAGGCTATAACGCTTACCCCGAGTGTTGGGATAGGTTTTTGGAGATAACGGAGAAGGTGGATAGAGTGGCGATAGAGGGATTGCGTTTAGCCTATAACGTAATGTAGGGGTGACCTGTGGTCACCCCTACATTAAACAAAGTTCCCCTACCCCAAAATCCCAAACAGCCTAAAACCTATATAGTTAATAGCGAAGTTTGCGAACATGTGCACTATCCACGAGGGGTAGACGGTGTTTGGCTTGCTGTCCAGCACGCAGAATATCGCTCCGCCTATCATAAGCCCCAGCACGGCGAGCAGTAGCACCCAAAGATCAAACCACCCCACCATCATGGCGACATGGTAGAGAGCGAACGCTGTCACACTGAACAGGTAGGCAATATGGTCGGGGACATACCTACGTAGCACCAAAAACGCAAACCCACGGAAGAAAAACTCCTCCAGTAGCGAGTTTGCAAATGAGATGTACAGCGACACCCAAACAAAGTTATCCACTGACACCCCTGTGTCGGCGGTTAATGCGGTAGTCACCCCTGACAGGTCAAACAGTCCACCAAACAGCGAGTACCCGAGCACCATCAAGAGGAAAAGTGACACTCCTACAAAAAGGTAGCGTGTTACTTCCTTTAGCGATGAACGAAAAAGCTGTGATAAGTCCAGATGACCACCAGTGAGTGAGTAAAATATAGGGCAAGCGAGGAAAAGCGTCACCTTAACTACTGACTTGATGGCGTACCCCGGTAAGATGACCGAGTCCACCACCGCCATGATTATACATATAACGGCGACCGTAACTATTATAACCGCCGCCTTACCCCTGTTGTCGGGTAGGGCGGCGGTGTTGTCTGTGGTGTTGTTTTTGTTGTGATTTGATGGTTTACCCATTGTCCTGACTGTCCTTTACAATGTGGCGCAGTTCGCTTACTAGGTAGAGCGAGCCTGTACCGAGTATAACGCCGTTCACGCTTGTTAGGCGCAGTGCTTCGGCGTATGCTTCGTCTCTGTCGGTGAACACCCTGACAGGTACGGTGGACAGCGGCTGTATCATCTCGGCGAGCTGCTCCGCAGGGGTTGCTTTTTTAACGTCCGCCTCCAGTAGGAAAACATGCTTACAGCGTGATGTTAGCGCCCTCACCGTGTCGTCCTCAAAGTGCTTTGTCCGTGAAACTCCGAACAGCAGTGTGATTTCTCTGTCGCCGAGCAGTTCCAATGCGTCACATAGCACACGTATAGCGTCATCGTTGTGCGCGCCGTCCAGTATCACAAGCGGTTTTTGCCTAAGGACTTCCATACGCACAGGGAAGGACAGCTTAGCAATGCCGTCGGCTATAACGTCATCGGTAATGCCGTCAAGCGGTAGACAGCGAAGTGCTTCTATAACTGTTATGGCGTTGTACACCTGATGGTCGCCTAGTAACGGTACAAGAAAGCGGTTACCACCGTACATAAACTCAGTGCCGTCCAGACGCTTTTCTATAATGTCCACCGCTTTTAGGTCGGGGACAATGTAACGGCAGTGATGACGCTCTGCGGTGTTTTTAAGTACGTTAAGGGCGGGGGCGGGGCTTTTGGGGTAGAATACCGCCGTGCTACCCTCTTTTATTATGCCTGCCTTATGGGCGGCTATGCTCTCTATCTCGGTACCGAGCACGCCGACATGGTCAAAACTCACCGACATAACCACCGCCGCCATCGGGGGTGGGATAATGTTAGTAGCGTCAAAGCTACCACCCACACCAACCTCAAGCACGGCGACATCGCACTTTTCTCTCCTGTACCACATAAACGCAAGGGCGGTAGTCACCTCGAATATGGTGGGGGGAGTGCCTTCATTGTCCATAATGGCGACAGCTTTCGCAAGTTCGTCCACAAGCTCTACCATGGTTTCCTTTGGTATCATCTTGTCGTCAATCTGGATACGCTCTCTGAAGTCGAGGACGAACGGCGATATAAACCGCCCTGTCTTGTACCCTGCGGTGGTAAGCACAGACGCTATCATCGCAGTGGCTGACCCCTTACCGTTTGTCCCTGCCACGTGGACATACTTCATACCGCTATTCAGATGTGGATTTGACAGTAGCGATAGCAGTCGCTCTGTATTGTTTAGGCCGTCTTTTCTGCCCTTTCCCTCACGCTCGTACACATAGGAGAGAGCTTCGTCATATGTTTTAATCACAGTATTGCCTTTCTTTTATCATGGGGTGGTATTTATATCAGGGGGAAAGTTCAAAATGGGGACGGCGGAGACCACAGTCCCCATAAAATCCTATTCCTACAGCATCTCTTTCAGTTTTTCCATCTTGTCCTTCGCAGTCGCAAGCTTTTGTCTGTCCGCTTCAACTACAGCGGCAGGTGCTTTCGCCACAAACTTCTCGTTGCCAAGCCTGTTTTCAAGGAAGTCTATCTCCTTTTGGACTGCTTTCATCTCGGAATTTATACGCTGTAGCTCCTTCTCCCTGTCCACAAGCCCCTCAAGCGGTGCGTAACAGACAGCGGCGGAGGTTACCACCTTTATAGCGTCCTCCATAGTAAAGTCGGACGGCTTCAGTATAACGTCAGACGCAGATGCAAGCTTCATAAAGAACGCCTCTGTGCCGTTAAACACTTCGGGGGTGGCGGTGGCTATATACAGGTCACCTTTGCGTGACGGTGGTATCTTGCTGTCCGTTCTGGCGTTACGTACACCCTTTATCGCCTCTATAACAAGCTCAAAGCGTCCTGCTTCCTGTGGGAAGTCAAGTTCCGCACGATAGGTGGGGTAGGCGGTGACAGTGATACTACCCTCTGTCCCGGGGATACTCTGCCATATCTCCTCTGTGATAAACGGCATAAACGGATGAAGCAGTTCCATCGAAGTGCGCAGTACATGGCTGAGTATCAGCAGTGCGTCACGTGCGACCTCTCCACCCTGCGCTAAACGTGGCTTTGTCAGCTCTATATACCAGTCACAGAGCACGTCCCAGATAAAGTCGTACATCTTCGTAAGCGCCATACCTGTTTCCATACGCTCTAGGAAGTCATTAGCCTCACGGATAAGCTGTGACAGCTTGCTGAGCACCCACTTGTCCTCGGGGAGAAGTGCAGAGGGGACACCCTCAAGGTCCTCACCCTCGGGGATATTCATAAGAATATAGCGTGAAGCGTTCCAGATCTTGTTTGCGAAGTTGCGTGACGCAAGTGTGCGCCCTTCGGAATATCGGGAGTCAGCGCCGGGGGTTGTACCTGTACAGAGCATAGCACGCATAGCGTCAGCGCCGTACATATCCACAAGCTCCAGTGGGTCTACACCGTTACCCAGCGACTTTGACATCTTCCGCCCCTGCTCATCACGAATCATACCATTCAGCATAACAGCGGAAAACGGCTTCTTACCTGTATACTCAAGTGACGAGAACACCATTCTCACCACCCAGAAGAATATAATGTCATACCCTGTGACCAAAAGGTCGGTCGGGAAGAACTTAGCAAACTCGGGGGTTTCATTAGGCCAGCCCATAACGGAAAACGGCCATATCGCTGAGCTAAACCATGTGTCCAGTGTGTCCTGCTCCTGCGTGAGATTTTTATGGCCGCACTTGGGGCAGACCTCAGGCGCAGTCTTGCTGACGACAATCTCTCCGCAGTCGTCACAGTAATATGCAGGTATGCGGTGCCCCCACCAAAGCTGACGGGAAATGCACCAGTCACGAATGTTTGTCAGCCAGTGCATGTAGACACTCTTAAACCTCGACGGGATAAACTGTATCTCGTTCTCCTCGACAATATCAATAGCAGGCTGCGCAAGCTCTTTCATGGACACAAACCACTGCTCCGACATCTTAGGCTCTACAGGTGTTGAACAGCGCTCGCAGGTGCTCACGTTATGACGGTGTGGCTCGATTTTCACGAGGAAGTCGCCCTCTTTCAGCGCAGTTATAACAGCCTTTCTCGCTTCGTCTATACTTAGACCGCTAAACTGTCCGCCATTTTCGTTAATCTTTCCGTCGTCACCTATGATGTTGACAGTCGGTAGCGAATGGCGCTGGCCTATCTCGTAGTCGTTTGGGTCGTGGCCGGGGGTGATCTTTAGCGCCCCTGTCCCAAACTCTTTCTCAACGTAGCTGTCCGCAATTACAGGGAGTTTTCTCCCCACAAGTGGCAGTACCACCTCTTTACCGACAAATGCGCTGTACCGCTCATCGTCGCCATTTACAGCAACAGCAGTATCGCCCAGCATTGTCTCGGGACGTGTGGTGGCGATGGTCAGATGACCGCTACCGTCCGCAAGCTGATAGTTTACGTGGTAGAGGTTGCCGTCCTTTTCCTCGTGTTCCACTTCGGCATCAGATATCGACGTTTTACAGGAGGGACAGTAGTTGATAAGACGCTCACCCTTATAAATCAGACCCTTATTGTAAAGGCGCACAAACACCTCTAAAACCGCATCGCTACAGCCCTCGTCCAGCGTAAAACGCTCACGGGAGTAGTCGCAGGAGCAACCCATCATCTTTAGCTGATACATTATGCGTGACGAATACTTGTCCGTCCACTCCCACGCACGGCGGAGGTATTCCTCTCTGCCCACCTGCTCCTTGGTCTTGCCCTCGTTTCGCAGTGCCTCGACAAGCTTTGCCTCGGTGGAGATGGAGGCGTGGTCACTACCCGGCACCCACAGCACTTCAAAACCGCTCATGCGCTTAAAGCGCACCATAACGTCCTGTAGCGTATTGTTTAGTGCGTGACCTATATGCAGTTGCCCTGTGACATTTGGTGGCGGTATTACTATTGAGTAGGGCGGTTTTTTGCTGTGTGGATCCGCCTTAAAATAGTCGCCCTCCTCCCACAGTTTTAGTATTTTTTCTTCAACGGTCTTAGGCTCGTATGTCTTGCTTATCTCCTGTTTCATCTGCGTTCCTCCTGTATATCTCAAACTAATGTTTTTACCTTTTCCTATAATTATACCATCTTTTTTAAAGATTTCAACATAGAGAGCAATATTTTAGCTTGAGCTTCCAACCCCACAAAAAGACAGCGCCCCCGACTGCCGACACGCATCGGTAAGCCGAGGACACCGCCCTAAAACTCATATTCACCTGTGTGGCAGTCACTAACCGCCGAAGTTCTTGCTGTTCCTTGCAAGGGCGAGGTCGGCGAAGTTTATTATACCGTCGCCGTTAAGGTCGTATATGCTAGTTTCCCCTTGGATTTTTTCGTTGTATCTGCCAATGTTTGTTATCGCTCGTAAATCTTTGTCATCTACTATGTCGTCGCTGTTCACGTCGCCCAGCTTGCCAAAGATAACATCGTCGCCAAAACCTTTCCAACTGCGAGCTTCAATGGTAGGGTTTGTGCTGTTATATAGCTCGCTACCCGCGTTTAGTGCATCAAGGAGGTTTACGTATATTTTGCCATCTACATTGGCGGAGAGTGTGCCGTCTGCGGTAAATTCGGCAACATTCACCGCTGTACTACTTGAATCATTCGTTCCCACTACGTTTGACGCCGTACCGTTTAGCCAGTAAGCGTTTTCGACTGTCGCAAGGTTGTAGCCAACGATACTGCCTAGATCATGCTCCCCAGCACCGGTAACAGAGCCTTTGTTATAAACATTTTCGACAAACGCATTAAAAGATCTACCCGCAATACCACCTACACTGCTCGCACCGCTTACATCCCCCTCGTTATAAGCGTTGATAACCCCGGCATCATTGAGAAAATTTAACCCCACCACTCCGCCTATGTTTGCTGCGGTTCTAGCATTAATTTCCGAAAAGTCTTCACGATCAAGTGGATCTAAGCCGGTTATATCGCCTGATATTGCCGTTACATCGCCATTCACTGTATTATGTACATTTATTACAGTGCCACCCTCGTTTTTCCCTGCAATACCGCCTATGCCTTCGCTTGTATGCTTTAGGTCGTTGTTTTCATCTACAATATATGAACCTTTAACAGCATTATCATTGTCAGCTCTGTTAATAACCCCATAGTTTTCGCCGACAATGCCACCCGTCAAATGATGCGAACCGTTTACTATAGAACTGTTATAAACATTCTCGATATGCCCCTTATTAGTCCCGACAATGCCACCTACTCTGTAGTAGCCTTCAACTGTGCCGCCCCGACTCTCAACATGTTCAATTCTACCCTGATTAAGTGATGCCACCGCCCCGATACCGTGCTGTTCATCAAAACTAGTCGGATTTTGTAGAACCCATAAATTCGGAGTTATCAGAACGAAATCTTTCACCACACCTTCACTGCCGATTACGCCGAAAAAGCCGTTGTATACATCTTCAGAATGAGTCGTGGCTATAAGTAGCTTTTGTACCGAGTAACCTTTTCCATCAAACGTGCCTTGAAAAGGTGTGACTACACTATTGCCGATAGGTGTAAATAACTCCAAACCATCAAATACGATACTATTCGCAAGCTCCACTTGTATCCCCTCAAACGAGTTACCACTATTGACCAAGGTAGCAAATTCGTGGAGATCAGTTGTTGTACGTATCACGAAAGGGTTGTCAAGTACTATGTTGCTTTTGATGGATTTCAGTACTTTTGCGCCGTCGGATACTGTTAAGTTACCGTCGCTATCCACTGTACCGCCCTCAGTGATGCTCATCTTGCTGACGGTGATAGTTTTGTTATAGCCTGCTGTGATTGTAGGAAATTGTTGGTTCCAATCTGCATCGGTCGTTACTGTTAGATTAAGGTCTGTGTCGTTTAACGTAATATTACCTTTTGTGGAAGAAATACTACTGCCCCAAACTCTCGTTTCAATATCAGCGCCTGTTATAGTTATGTCGCCGATACAATAAAATCCACTTACACCTTGAGTGCCGTTCCCCTCTATATGTATTTTTCCGGCGGCAGTGATATTTAATGTTTCTGCGACACTAATTGCTCTAACTACCTGATTTTTAGTATTCACGGTAATGTTAAGTTCAGCGCTACTTTCGCCTGAAATAGTTAAGTGTGTATGT
>CAYJIK010000010.1:7267-33526 GCA_964370205.1 uncultured Oscillospiraceae bacterium
CATGACCATCCGTTACAGTAATACTGTTAGATCCGATCAAAACGATTTCGACATCTACATTTTCAGGTAAATTTATGCCGGCTTCTGACCTGAACTGTGGATTATTTACATTAATAACCGCATTGTTAAGTGTCAGCGTATTCTCGCTAACATCAAACGTAATCGTCCCACCCCCTGTCGTCCACGTGGTGTCCTCAGTAGGCAAGCCGCCTGACAGGTTAAGTCCGCCTGATACGTCTCCACTCGAGGCGAATGCCCCAAAAGTCAAAAGCCCCACACCGAGGGTCAGCACCAAAAGCGTCGATAGTATTTTTGTCAGTTTCATCTTGTGTCCTCCTATGTAGTAGTGATGTGTCACGAAAATGCGGTCTATATTGATACACACTCATGCTACCACAAAAAAGGGGGTATTTCTCCATTGTTACAAAATTGTTACAGAGAGAACTACCCGAGGACACCACTGAAGGTGTAATCTTTGCTCTGCGACTGCAGGTTAATGTCTAAATCGAATGGTGAGGGCTGATTTTCTCTACCTCGAGGTCAGTTTAAAGCATATAAAACCAATCTACCGACCAAAAACAGACCTGTTTACATTCTAAAGCGATACTACTCATTCATGTCATCTTTGATTGCAACTTCACAATTATCCGCCGCATACTCTAATAGTATCCCTATCAATTCATTTCTCGAATGACCTGACAATGATGAAATTGTTTCAATTTTATTCACCAGCTCGGTTTTTACCCTGATAGAAAAGGTGGTGTACCCATCTTCGCCCTTTGGTGGTTTCGGCTCTATTATTAGTTTACCTTTACTCATAAAGCTATCATCTCCTTATAGCATAATTATATAATTGACATTTTTTGTGTTATATGTTAAGTTATATGTTATATATTATGTTATGCATAGGAGGATATTATGGACTTGTGTAAAGAGATTTTGGTAAGAATTTTAGAGAATAAAGAAATTAAGATTACATTTGAAAATTTCAACATAAATCCAACTGACATTGTAGAATGTGCAAGTTATGGTGCGCTACAAAAAATAAAGGCCATCATCCAAGATGACAGCCTTGACGATGGCGAATGTTTTATACGGATCGAAGAAATTGTACGCGTGTTTGAAGATTTGGGTAGTACAGGCGGAACAAGGCATGATTTTTGATAATCAGCTGTTTTAGGGTAATGAGATTTCTAAGTTTTTAGTATGCAAAAATTCCCATAGACGGTGATCGTCTATGGGAAGGTTGGTGCCGCTGGCCGGACTCGAACCGGCATGATTTTCATCGCTTGATTTTGAGTCAAGTGCGTATGCCAATTTCGCCACAGCGGCAGGCGATATCTCAACTATTATACAACATCTTTGCTGTAAACGCAATAAGTTTAGCGATAAAATTTTGACTTTTTGTGGATGGCGTGTTGACGCATTAAGAGCGCTTAGTGGAGCGGTCATTATAACGTAAAAAGTGCCGACACCAAACCGGTTGATGTCGGCGCTTTGGTTTATGGTTAAGGTTTTCGAGGTGTTGGCTATTTGGACAAAGCTTCTAGCAATGCGTCCGCCGTTAGGGGGAGTTCTTGGCTTCTGTTGTCCGCCATGCTGACCAGTGCGGCTTTGCCTGTGGACAGCTCCTGTTCGCCTATGACCAGTTTGTACTGCGCACCCAGCGAGTTTGCATACTTCAGCTGTGACTTAAGCGAGCGCTCCATGCAGTCAATCTCGGTGTATACACCTGCTTGTCTGAGCGTGTGCGCCAGTTCCAGTGCTTTTTCCTGTGCGGCTTTGTCCCCGGACGCTATATACAGCGTCGGGCAACTATCGACAGGTAGCTCTACACCCTGCCCCTCTAAGACGAGTATCAGACGTTCTATACCGCTACCGAATCCGATGCCGGGGGTGGGCTTTCCGCCCATGGACTCGACGAGAGTGTCATATCTGCCGCCGCCGAGTATAGTTGACTGACTGCCGATAAGGGTGGTTACAAACTCAAAGACAGTGCCTGTGTAGTAGTCAAACCCACGGACTATTCCGCTGTCCACCTCGAAGCCGTCCACGCCCATCATTGTCAGATACTTCTGCACGTCGGACAGGTGGGTGGAGCAGTTTGAGCAGAGGTTTTCGGTGATATTCGGGGCGTTATCTATCACAGTGCGACAAGACGGATTTTTGCAGTCCAGCACACGCAGTGGGTTACGCTTCATGCGGTCTTTACAGGTTTCGCAGAGGTCGTCGGGGTACTGCTCGAGGTATGCCACCAGCTTGCGTCCGTACTCGGGACGGCACTCACTGCAACCTATGGAGTTTATCTTCACGGTAAAGTCGGTGATGCCCAGTGTGGACAGCGCATATTTGCCGAACGCTATAACCTGTGCGTCCACGTCTGCGCCCCCGCCGCCGAACCACTCCACGCCGAACTGGTGGTGCTCTTTAAAACGCCCTTTCTGGGTGCGTTCCGCCCTGAAACAGGGGGTAATGTAAAAGAGCTTGAGCGGTAGCTTGTCCGAAAACAGCTTGTTTTCCAGTGCCGCCCTGACAACGCCTGCCGTACCTTCGGGTTTTAGCGCAAAGGTGCGCTCACCACGGTCGGTAAAGCGGTACATCTCCTTTTCCACCACATCGGTTGTGTCCCCCGCCACACGGACAAACAGGTTATCATACTCAAATGTAGGGGTGCGTATTTCTTTAAAGCCGAAGCTTTCCGCCGCCGCATAGAACTTGCTCTCTATAAAACGCCACAAAAACGTGTCGTTCGGCAAGAGGTCCTGTGTGCCTTGCGGCCTTTTAATCATATCCATATCAATATCCCATACCGCCCTACGCTATCGCAGACGAATATGGGAGTCACCACCTTCTGTTAAAATATGTGTAAGCTAAAAAGTGCGGACACAGCAATAGAACGGAATTTGTCCATCTTGTAAAACGTAGTAGTAGAACGCGGACAAATACCATCCGCTATCGGTAACCAATATCCACGTCACCTATCAGCTGAACTGTAAAAGCTCAAAACACACTTCAGTGTGCTTTCAAGCCTTTCCTAAGCCGATAATCTCGCTACATACACAGAGGGGAAGTCAAAGCATCTAGCCTTAACCGCTCGCCCTGTGCCGACGGATAAAATAGGTCACCCTTGTCACGTCACATTATAGCTGTAATTCCGTTCCTGCCTTTTGTTAGTCAGACGTTAGCTTACGTTAGGGTTTACAATATTGCGCCAGTCCAGTACTCCATGCTCAAGTGCTCTCACCATCGCTTCCGCTGTTGCTATATTGGTTGCCAGCGGTATGGCGTGTACGTCACACAGATGTATAAGTGTAGCGTCGTCAGGCTCGTTTATGCGCTTTGTAATGGGGTCACGGATAAATATGAGCAAATCTATCTCATTACACTGTAGACGAGATGCTATCTGCTGATCTCCACCCTGCTCCTCAGACATAAATCTACGAACTTCAAGCCCGGTAGCTTCTGATATAAGCTTTCCGGTAATATCAGTGGCGCATAGGTTGTGATGCCGTAGTATCCCTTTGTACGCAATGCAGAACTGCACGATTAGCTCTCGCTTTGAATCGTGCGCTATTAGTGCTATATTCATATTCTACCTCCCTTATTATAATACCTCTGTGTTCTTTACAATTATAACATATTTACAGCAAAATTCAAATATTTTTTTAGTATAATTTTACACAAAAACTTGTGGGCAAATTACATATAACTACTAAATGTAGTCATTTTGCACATTTGAACCGCTTAAAAGCCGTGCATAATGTCGCCCATTATCGACAGCTTTATATATGTGTTTTACACAAAATAGCTAAACTATTATATATCCGTCTTAAAGAAAACGCAATAGGTTTTTTATGGCATGTGTGTTAACAGTGTGGGGAGAGGGTGGGGCGACTTGGTTTTTACGTCTCCTGCCGCCGGCCGATAGCGGAACAAACACAGTCGGGGCAGTAGCCATATTCCCGGGGGGAATAAACAAAAACAAATTCAGCTTAAGGCTGAATTTGCGTTTGTTAGTCGGCGCTGTTCGCCGACATGGCTACTGCCCCGACTGTGTTTCTTCCGCTATCTACGACCCGAGCGCATCGCTCCGACGATAGCCAATTCCCCTCCTTGTCACACTAGGGTACGCGATATTAGGGTAACCCATATTATCCAAACGTGTTTGTGAACCGGTTTTGCAAAGCGAAATCCACGCCCCTGCTACGTCAAAATGTTTTGAGACGGACAGTACATCTTATTTATCACCATAGCTAAAACCCTAACAACAACCGACAACCTCCACCCTACTAAACCTCCCCCGGCCCGACCAAAACCACAAACCGCTCCCCCAAAACCAACAGTACCTAAACAATGCACAATAATTACAAAAATATCTATTGCTAAACACGCTGTTTTTGTAGTATAATGTAACATGATATTAAAAAGCGCAAAACGTTGGTGTTTGAGCTATGTCTACGTTTTTATTTGGCACATCGACACGCTTTTGATACAGCGAAAGGACGGCGAACAGTATGGCGAGGATAATAGCGGTTACAAACCAGAAGGGCGGAGTGGGTAAGACCACCACCTCAAATGCACTTATTACAGGCCTTTACAATGCTAAGAAGAAGGTGCTGGGCGTGGACCTAGACCCACAGGGCAACCTCGGCTTTAGCATGGGCGTTAATATTGAAGACTCGGTGTCCGTCTATGACATGCTCAAAGGGCGACTTCCTGTTAAGGAGTGTATAATCCCTACCTCCTGCGGTGACGTTATACCGTCGAACATATTGCTGTCCGCCGCAGAGCTTGAGTTCAACCGCCCCGGCAGAGAGTTCCTTCTAAAGGAAGCGTTAAAGCCGGTACTGGACGACTACGACTACATAATTATAGACACACCCCCGGCACTGAATATACTGACCATAAACGCTTACACTGCGTCAAATTCGCTTATCATCCCCATGGTGCCCGAGATACTCAGCCTGCTCGGCATAAGCCAGCTAAAGGAGACGGTGGACTCGGTTAAGCAGTTTTACAATCCCGACCTTCATGTAATGGGTATACTGCTGAACAAATTCCAAAAGCGCATAAACCTCGCACGTGAAGTGGAGGAAATGGCAATCCAGATAGCGCAGCAGTTTGACACTGTGGTGCTGGATGTAAAGATACGAAACAGCGTTGCGGTGGCGGAGTCGCCTGCTCACGGTATGGGCGTGCTTGAGTATTCACCGTACTGCAATGCTTCGCTGGACTTTAAAAGTCTGGTTGACCTTATCGTGGCGAACAAACTGTAATGTGCAGAGATTGGAGGTGTAACCATGGCAAAGAAAAGTAATAAGACTGCTCATGTCCTGAGCCTGCTGACGGGGAAAGGTCAAGAACCGACAGCTGAAACGGAGAGCGAAAAGGCAGAGCAGAACGTACAGCACTCAAATCCGCTGGTGGCGGAAGCACAACAGAAGTCACGGCAACATGTGGCGGTGGAGAAACAGTCGGACGACCCACTGTCGCTTATCATAAAGGAAGAACTGGAGAAGGAACTCCTCACCCCCGAGGCGGATGACACCGCCACAACCACTCCGCCGGAAGTCACGGAAGCGGACACAGTAGACGAAACACAGGCTGAAATACCGGCAACCGCCCCACCGCAGAATGTAGGCAGCGACGAGACAGTCCCGACACCACCGCCAACACCTGTACCACCCCAACCGCAACCACTACCCGTTATGGTACAGCCCACCACACAGGGAACTGTAACTCCCATAGCGCTACCAACAGGAAGAGTAACACCACTCGCTTCTGCAATGAGCGCAATGCCTTCGCAGCCCACCCCACAACCTACACAACCTACACAACCGACCAATGTGATTATATCTTCGTCGGATAGCCAAAGAGAAAAGCCGTCCGTGGTATATAATCCGCTATTTGAAAACTTTGATGAGGAGAGTGCGACTATGCAAAACAATGTAGAAACAGGCAACATCAACCTAGAAGAAGAACTCCCACGTTCAGCAGTACCGTCCAAAGACAACGTCCCACCTGCCGGAGCAGACCTTGTCACCGTCAACATCATGGAGGAGCTGGTTTATTCAAGAGTGCCTGAAATGATGACTAACTTCGGAGTGTGTACCTGCCCACGTTGCTTAAATGACGTTATAGCATTGACACTGAATATGCTACCGCCTAAGTACGTGGTAACGCTGAAGGGGCAACTCTTCTCAAAGCTCGCCACCTATGCAAACCAGCACAACGCAGACCTGTTTGCTGCAGCGACTAAGGCGTTCATGATGGTAAGCGAAAATCCACGACATGACTAAAAGTCATGTCTATAAGGTTTTCACAGCGAAAATCCGTAGACGACAACATTTGTGTCTGTGGGAGCTTTTACAGTGAGAATCAAGGGCAGGACTAAAGTCAGGCCTGTATGGATTCTCTCAGCGAAAATCCGTAGACGACAACATTTGTGTCTGTGGGAGCTTTTACAGTGAGAATCAAGGGCAGGACTAAAGTCAGGCCTGTATGGATTCTCTCAGCGAACTACCTCAATTTCAAATGAAAAACCCTCCCTAACTTACATATCGTAAGATCGGGAGGGTTTCTTGCTTTGTTTACCGCTGTGTCAGAACTACTCAGCAGGTACAGGAGCCGCTACAGGACATTCTGCTGCACAAACTCCGCAGTCGATGCACGCTGCAGCGTCGATAACATACTTGTCATCACCTGCTTTGATTGCGCTTACAGGACATACAGGCTCGCAAGCACCACAGTTGATGCATTCAGTGTTGATTACATATGGCATGGTTAATTACCTCCTTGTTAATCTCGGTCAGCTCTTCGGTGGCTTGTCCACCAAGGAATTCTGCCTGTCCCCTATTCTAACATATAACGAAAAAAAAATAAAGTACCAAAAACACAATTTCCAAAAAATCCTCGGGGAAATGTTGTAAGGTGTCCTCGGTTTTTTAGGGTGACTGTAACTATGTGTGTGACAAGTGTTTTCTCATTTAACGTATTAACAATCTTCCTCCTACTTTTGAGGGTTGGTGTCTATGTATTGCCAAATCTTTTGATATTCTTGCTCAGTTGGATAATGTGGTCGTGGTATGAGCGTTGCCACAGCTTAAAACCTGCCTGTTTCGAAACCCATCGCTTCATCGCCCCCACAATAACCGACAATGTAGGGGCGGATATCATCCGCCCGTCGCCGTTTACATTATGACCTGAATTATTGCCAATAAATGTAAATAATTTGGCAAGATGACATATTTATCGACACTAACATCTTTATACCTTGACAGAATTTGTTTTATTGCGTCATTAACAAACTCACCAAATTGTGACAATACAAATAGAGTATTAGATTTTACGTTATTTATGTTGTGAATAAACGGGCGGATAATATCCGCCCCTACAATTTCACCGAACAAACAGTCTCTGTTATAAGTGCATATTATCACAAATTATGCATAAGCCCATGAATAGCTGTATTTCTTGTTTGATATACGCTATTTGAAAAAAACATAGCGGTAAAAATCCACGCTTTTATTCGCTCCCACCCTCACTCTCCATTGACAAACACCCCTAAAGAAATATATAATAAAGGCATAAAGAGTAAAATAGCGCAAAGCGGACTGTGAGGTCTACTGTCACGCTATTATAATGAAAGGAATTAAAACAATGGCAAATAAAGTTCTAGTGGAAACCAGTGCTCGTCACCTGCACATAAGCCCCGAGCATCTTGCAATCCTGTTCGGCGCAGACGCAAAGCTGATCAACAAGAAGGAGCTTTCCCAGCCCGGACAGTACGCATGTGAGCAGCGTGTTGACGTGGTAGGCCCTAAGGCGACACTGAAAAACGTGTCCATCCTAGGCCCTGAGAGAAATGCCACACAGGTGGAAATCTCCCTGACCGACGCTCGTTCCATCGGCCTTAAAATCCCTGTGCGTGAGTCCGGTGTGCTTGACGGTTCTGCAGGTTGCAAGCTTGTCGGCCCTTGCGGAGAAGTGGAGCTGACAGAGGGCGTTATCGCCGCTAAGCGCCACATACACCTAACCCCCGAGGACGCTGCTAAGTTCGGTGTTACCGACAAGCAGAACGTCAAGGTGAAGATAGAGACAGACGGCCGTACGCTGATATTCGACGACGTAGTGGCAAGAGTAAACCCCACATACGCAACTTCGATGCACATAGATACAGACGAATCCAACGCTGCAGGCTGTGTGGGCGAGGTTTATGGGGAAATTATAGTTTAAGTTAAGTTTGGGTTTATGGGGGACGGCGTTGCCGTCCCTTTTTGTTGTTCGCTTATAGGCTGTTCTCTCGGGCTTTATGTTGATTTTGCAACCACTTGTCACTAAATATCGACCACCTATCAGAAACGAGATGATTTTCCATCTCGTTTCAGTTATAATGTAACCACAGAAAGGGGTGACGGCAAGTGGTGAAGGTAAACGTAGAGCTAGACAATAATCAAAAAGAGATTGAAGTCATAATCAAAGCCGCTATGATGGACAACACTGTCAGGGCGATTATCGAAAAGCTGTCCGATGAAAAACCGAAAATAATAGTAGGCTTTTTAGATAGCATTGCGAAAGTTCTTGACGAGAGCAGTATTGTCCGAATATATTCGGCGAACAAAAAAGTGATTGCCAAGACCAAGGATACCGAATATCTCTTAAAAATTCCGTTGTACGAAGTTCTTGAGCGATTAAACGAGAGACATTTCATCAGGATTTCCAACACAGAAATTGTAAACTTCAAAAAGGTAGTAGAATTTGATTTAAGCTTCTCAGGTACGATTTGTATTAAGCTAAACAACGGTGATGTGTCATACGTTTCAAGGCGCTATGTCGCTCACATAAAAAAAGCGTTAGGTATTGGAGGTAGGTAATATGAAAACTGAGTTTATAAAGAGAGCGCTATTGGGATTTCCTTTGGGGATATCTATAGGCTATGTTATGAGTGTTGTTTTTTCAGCAATCTTTGCAGGCGGCAACTACGGAGCAGTCCACCCTGAGCTTGTGGAGTTGTACGGCAGTGAAATAAATGCAGTGATTATTCAAGCGGTTTTGTGGGGGATAATCGGTTTTGTGTTCTCAGGTTTTTCTGTTGTCTGGGAGTTGGAAACATGGAGTTATGCGATACAAACAATAGTTGTGTTTGTATCGTATATAGTAACAATGACGCCTATCGCCTTGTTTCTGCGCTGGATAAACCCATCTTTATCAAGTATATCGCTGTTTGTAGTTATCTTTGTTGCTATTTTCTTTTCTATCTGGATGCTTATACATTTGAAAACTAAAAGTGACATTAAGGCGCTTAATGATGAGATAAAAAGAAACTAGCGTCATCACCCTGTGTAAGCGCCCACCGATAGAGAGTTTATGAATTTTTATAGTCCCCGACACTGTAGATTGCAAAACAGGCACAGTCGGGGCAGTGGCCATGTCGGTGCCGGCACCGACTAAGAAACAGCAGTCTCGCCCCCGAATGGGCGAGGTTGCTGTTTCTTTCTACCCCTTGGGTAGATGGCCACTGCCCCGACTGTGCCTGTTTTGCTGTCGGACGGCGGTGGGTTAGGGGAAAGCTACGGTCGGCTACCTAAAAAATATCCCCACCTTTACCGCTGTAATTACCTTTTCGGCATTGCATTTACCATGCTTGTTTGGTAAACTTGTAATAGTAACGTAAAAACTGCGGAAAGGAACGATAAACTATGATTAACCCTAACATCTATCTAAAGAACACCGACGACTACAGCGATTTTAATGCTGACGGTGCTATACAGAAGCTGTGCAAGCTGATAAGTTTTAAGACAGTGTCATACGGGGACGCCAGTTTGATGGACACCGCCGAGTTTGAAGCAGCTATAGCCTATCTGGCGGAGGCGTTTCCGCTTTGCCATGCCAATATGGAAAAGACGGTGGTAAATCAGTGCAGCCTACTGCTGAAACTGCCTGCTGTGAAACCAAACGGCAAAAAAGGTGTGCTTTTTATGGCTCACATGGACGTCGTGCCTGTAAATGAAGGAACAGAGCAGGACTGGGCACACCCTCCCTTCGAGGGAACAGTGGACGGCGACTTCATCTACGGCAGAGGCTCTACCGACACCAAGAACAGCATCATAAGCTCCCTATCCGCTATGGAGTACCTACTTGAGAAGGGCTTTCAGGCGAAGCGTGATATCTACTTTGCGTTCGGGCATGACGAGGAAACGCTCGGCGGTATGGGTAACGAGGCTATCGGCAAACTGCTCAAAGAGCGTGGTGTGGAGCTTGAGTTTGTCATAGACGAGGGCGGTAAGTTTAAGACAGGGGAAGACATCGGCGCTCCTGACCTACTGATGGCGGAGGTGAGCGTCTTTGAAAAAGGCTACGCCAATATCACTGTAACGTCCGAAAGTAACGGCGGACACTCCGCAAGCCCCGGCACAGGGACATCACTGGGCGCAGTCTGTCGAGCACTGGGACGGATAGAGGACGCACGCTTTGACGCCGACATAAACGATATACTAAAGGGGTACATCACAGCTCTGTCGCCCCATATCACAGAAGAGCCGTTTAAGACAATGTTTAGTGACCCCGAAAAATACCGTGATCAGATACTGGAGCATTACACATCTAAACGCAACCTCGACCCACTTGTGCGCACCACCACCGCTGTCACAATGTTGGACGGTGCTTCACCTGCCGCTAATGTACTGCCACAGAAGGTGACAGGGCTTGTGAACTTCAGGACTGCGCCGGGGGACAGTTGCGATAAGGTGCTGGCGCACTGTATAGCGGCGGTGAACGACCCTGACGTAAAGGTGGAACTGGAGCGAGGGATAGACCCCTCCGAGATTGCTGACATCGGCGGTGAGGGTTTTGATGTGCTAAAGCAGACACTGGCAAGATATGTTCCATCCGCTGTACTAGTGCCGACGATGTCGGTAGGCGGTACAGACGCACGCTTCTACGAACTTGTCAGCCCTGCCTGCCTACGCTTTAAGCCGTACCTCGAAATGCCAGGCTCTGAGGGCAACGCCCACCGCACCGACGAAAAAACGCTGATAAGCGCCCATGTGATGGCGTGCAAGATGTTCATTTATATGATGGAGCAGTTTTGTTAGGGTCTGATTAGCCCCTAACCCTAACGCCGTGTGCTGTGTTTTACCATGGGCGACCAACGATCGCCACCGCTGAATTTGTATGCTCCCATCTCTAAAACGGAGGGTTACCATGCCTGTAAACAGCAAACTAAAACTATCACTCCCTCGTGGGGCGAAGCGTCTGACCGCTATCCAAAAGCGTCTGACCTCTCAAAAGGGAGTAAACAAGGTCACCGCAAACGCTATCACACGTCGTCTAACCGTGTACTACGACAGCAGAGTGCTGGGCGAGAGCGACATAATCACTATCATCAAAGATATGGGTGTAGACCGCACTCCCATCGGCTCTACAGGCAAGTCAGGGGTTAGACTCTCCTTGCTTCTCCGTAGTTTTACGGCGCTGGCTTTGAATATCCTACTGTGCGTAGCTGTAAACGCCCTCGTTCATGTCAGCAGTTTAGGTGAGCTGTTCGCTGTGGAGTTTTTCGGGGCTGTGCTTGGACTTTCCGCACTGCTTTTGCTGTTTTTGATGTTCTTCTCAAATCATAAGCAGCTGTTTGACTCTCTACGGCTGTTTTTCCACCTCTCACCTACTGCAAAGTCTTACTGCGCTGTGGGCGGTCTGCTATCAGTTGGCATGGCGACTGCTTCGGTGGTGTATATGGTGTATACGCTGTCATTAGAAGGGACTGCGGACATGTCGCTGTACCACACCGACCTACAGGTGACTATCGCCTCGATTATACTGCTGACCTTCAGCGTAAACAGTACCCTTGAGGCGTTGCTCCTACGTGAGGAGGATAGCGCCGCCCATCATCTCAGAGGGCTTATACCCTCCACCGCCACCGCTGTGATTGACGGTGAAACTGTAGACATAGACACGAAAAATGTCCGCATGGGGGACATTTTAGAAGCGAAGGCAGGCGAGCGTCTGGTAGCGGACGGTATCATCGTCAGCGGTTACCCCACACTTGACGAATCGGCGCTTACAGGCAGTGCGGAGGCGGTGATAAAGCAGTCAGGGGACAGAGTATATGCCGGGACTGTCAGCACTACAGCCTTCCAATACAAAGTTATCCGTGTCCCACAGGACACGCTACTGGAGGAGGAAGCACGGAGGATAGCGTCATCGACATACCAAAAGCACACCCCCACTTTGACAGTCACCACGTCAAGGTTGATACCGCTTGTGGCTATCGCAATTCTGTGTGTCACGCTCTACCTTACGAGTTCAGGTGACTACACGCTATATATTCGGGTTAGCGTAGCTACTCTGCTGTTTACACTCTCTGCACCTGCTCCGCTTATGCTGTTAAAACCACTTTTGACACTGTTTTCCCTAGCCAGATTTAGGCGTGGCAACATCACAGTCAGGGACAGTGAAGCGATATGGCGGCTTGCGCAGGTAAGCGCCGTTATAGTGGACAAAAACGCCATACTGACCGAGGATATCCCCACACTCACCGACATTTCGCCGACGCCCGGTGTGGACGACCGTGAGATACTGAGCGTCGTGCTGTCACTGACCGCCGAGGCAAAGCACCGTCTCGCCGACTCTGTGGCGCTGTACGCTAGGACTGTGCGTGTCAGCGGTAGAGCAGTCACAGACTGCACCGCCCCGGAACAGGGCATAATAGGTACTGTGGGTGGTAAACAGTACCGCCTCGGCTCGACTGATTTTATGAAAACACAGGACATCAGCTACAAGGGCTCGGACATCACGATAGAGCGACTCACAAACGAGGGAAAGTTCCTGCTTCTCCTCGCTGAGGGGGACACGGTTGTCGGCATCGTAGCATTTGCGGAAAAGATAAAAAGTCAGGTAAAAACCGCTTGGAGCCTGCTCGGGGATTTGGGCTGTACACTCGGCATAATCTCGGGGGACAGCAAGGTAGCGGTGGACGCAGTAGCGGTAGCGCTAGGCACAGAACGCCGTGCAGGGGAACTCTTCCCAAAGGGACGTGAGCACTACATCGCAGATCTACAGCAAAACGGTGAAGTTGTAGCACTACTCGGAGAGGGCACACCAAACATGGCCGCACTTGTTCGGGCTGACGTAGGCATGTCCCACGGTAGCGGTACTATTACAGACAGCACATCCGATATCGTCTTAGATAAGGGTGATCTCATGGACGCCGTCGAGGCTATCCAACTCGGCAAACGAGCTAAAAAGCTGTTTTACCGAAGTGTGTGCATTGTCTGGACAGTAAACCTGCTATTCCTGTTTGCCGTAGGACAGTCGCTGTTAGGTTTCAGCATTTTACCGTTGTCAATAGCTGACAACACCTTGATGCTCTACCCGATTTTCTCAGCGGTACAGCTGCTGTTTGCGGTAGTTGTAGGATGGAGCATTAAAGGGTATGAAACGCCGTTTTAGGGGCGTAGCTGTTCTGTGTTCAGGGCTACACGTGTGACAGCTTGATGTGTAACCCTTTACTCCCCTTGCAGTTCCCTTGTAATCATGTGGGTTTGGTAGATAACGGTGGTACAGTCAAGACCACACCCTACATTTTGTGAAACTTGACAGCGTTATCGCAGCCTACCCCTGTGTGATAGAGGTGTGGGGGGCGAAGCCCCCACCGCGTAAGCCCTCGCCCCATTTTTGGTTTTTTGGCCGCCGTCCCCAACCCCAAAAAACCGCAATTGGCCCTGCCCAAATGGGCGTAGCCCCGACGTTTTGGTTTACGCTCGCTCCAAAGCCGAGTGAAAGGGGGATGTGTTGTGATACCCCCACACAAATAGAGCCACAACGCCCAAACCTCAAGCCTAAAGACACCCATCGCCACCGTTTCCACCACTCGTCAGATTACAAAAACACAAGAAATCAGCAGTGCGGTCAAGACCGCACCATACAATAAGAACCCCACTCGCACCGCAAAAAAACACGGAGGACAAAAACATGTACTACCTTATAGATTTCGAAAACGTCTCCAACCCCGGCCTGACAGGCCTGGAGAACCTCACCAAGGACGACACCATCATAATATTCTACTCCAAAAACGCAAACAACTTCTCCATGCAAAACCACATTAAACTTGAAGCATCATGCGTTAGCAAAGAATATATAGAAGTCACACGTAGCGGTAAAAACGCCCTCGACTTCCAGCTGGCAACCTACCTCGGCGCACTGGTAGCGAAAAGCCCAAGCAGCGTCTACACCATCATCTCCAAGGACGAAGGCTTCAGCGCCATCACCGAGTTTTGGAAAATCAAAGGCACAACAATAAAGCAGTTTCCCGACCTCACAGGTACAGCCTCACCCAGCCTGAACGCAGAAGTGGAAAAGTTACTCCCCCTGCACCAAGACAAAGTCGAGTCCACCACCGACATTATAACAAAGTACAAGACAAAACAAGGCATCAACAACGCCCTCGTAAAAGCATACAAATCCGAAGTGGCAGGCATTATCTACAAAGCTATCAAGCCACTCCTAAAGGACAAGAAGTAGCAAAGTCACGAAAGGAAGGTGTCACACATGCTAGACCTCACCACATTAAGCAAGCTAAAAACAGCCTTTAACGCAAACGGTGACCCCACACCACTCGAGGGCGGACAGGGAACGTCTTTCCTGATTGGAGACATTGTCCTAAAACCGATAGACAACCCCGACTACTTCACTGCCACCGCAAAAATATGGAACACTCTAACACCAGGCGGCTACAAGACCGTTAAGCACCTACTTTCAGCAGACGGCTACTTCGTAGAGCACGGTTACTGTGCCTCTCGTTTCCTCCCTATGACAGAGGACGACAACGCCCTGAGGCAAAAACTGGACGTTTCGAAGACACTCCACGCTGACCTCCTCAAGCTAGGCATAGACAAGCTCCCCCACAGCCCCGACCCTTGGACAAAGGCAAACCGTGTCCTCTGGCTGGGAGACAAACCACCCGTCCTGTCCGACAGCGAAAAAGCAAGTCTGTTCACCTTTCTGCAAGGTGCCTTGCACCCCATCACAGACAGTCTACAACTTATCCACTCCGACCTCGGCGGTAACATCCTATTTGACGAAAACAACGTCCCTGTAGTGATTGACTTCTCCCCTGCCATCGCCCCCAAAAGGTATGCGGACAGCATCATCGTCAGCGATTCGATAGCATGGGCAGGGCTTCCGATTGACAGCCTACAGCTCCTCACCCCGTTTGACGAGTATAGGGAATATGTAAAGTACGCTGTTGCATTCCGAGTGCTGACACTGCTATTCTGTGACGACAAAACCGCAGAGCAAGCAGAAACCGAATGGCAACAGTACAAACCGATCTGGGACTATGCAGTGGGCGGTTAGACAGCCACTGCCTGAACCCGAATGTCTGCCCCTCTAGATCACACAGGAGAGGTGCATAACGTCGGTACGGTCAAGACCGCACCCTTCAATAGGCGGCATACTGCTTAACAACCCTCAATATTATGGGGTCTGTGACGAAATTGAATTAAATTCGTTAATTTGACGAAACCTTGTAGGGGCGGTCCTGTGTGACCGCCCGAAACCGTGGTTTTTACCATTGTTTCGGGCGAACACACAGGTTCGCCCCTACAATTTTGTGCATTATTTCAAATTCGTCACAACACCATTTTATATACTGTTTTCCCTAAACCTTCGCCTTACCGCTCAAGCTCTCCACGGTAATACAAACCACAGCAGTAACATCCACAACCCTCTTGTCGTAGCTGTATTCCGCCTCACCAGCCTGGTGTGCCATAATGCGCTGTAAAGCGTGAAGCTTCTCTGCCTCATCCTCCACAAAAGCCGCTGTCCCTCTGCCCATCACAGACCCAAACAGACAGCTATACTCACAGGCATCCTCACCTGTAGTGATATCGCCCAGCGTGTCCACCTCAAACGAAACCTTGCCGTTTTCACGTAGCAGATCAATCTTCTTGCCCTCTTTAGCGGAATGGAAGTAAAGCTTCAACTGCTCCCCCACCACCTCATAGCCAAAGCTAAGCGGCACAATATAGGCATAGCCCTCATCAACAAGCCCAAGCCTCATCACCTTTGACTGTTTTAACAACTCGACCGTCTCAGTAAGTGTAGTAATTTCTCTGTCTTTTCTCCTCATACTAACCGTCCTTTCCTCTACAAACTTTAAAAACAGCCCCCGAACGGTAGACCGCTCGAGGGCTTTTACATTTAACTTACGTTAAACAATTATTGATTGTACAAAACAATGCTTACTGCATGTTTATTACAACGCCTGAACCAACTGTACGGCCACCCTCACGGATAGCGAAACGTAGACCGGGCTCGATAGCGATAGGTGTGATTAGCTCAACATCCATCTCTACGTTGTCTCCGGGCATACACATTTCAACACCCTCAGGTAGTGTTACAACGCCTGTAACGTCAGTTGTTCTGAAGTAGAACTGAGGACGGTAGTTGTTAAAGAAAGGAGTGTGACGTCCACCCTCGCTCTGCTTTAGAACGTAAACCTGTCCCTGGAACTTTGTGTGAGGCTTGATAGAGCCGGGCTTACAAAGAACCTGGCCTCTTTCGATGTCAGTTCTCTGAACACCACGCAGTAGAGCACCGATGTTTTCGCCTGCTTCAGCGTAATCAAGAATCTTTCTGAACATTTCAACGCCTGTAACAACAGTCTTTCTGGACTCTTCAGCAAGACCAACAACTTCAACTTCGTCGCCAACCTTGATTGTTCCTCTTTCAACTCTACCTGTAGCAACAGTACCACGGCCTGTGATTGTGAAAACATCTTCAACAGGCATTAGGAATGGCAGGTCTGCCTTTCTCTCAGGTGTGGGGATGTAGCTATCAACAGCTTCCATCAGTTCAACGATAGGAGCGTAAGCAGGGTCGGATAGGTCGCTCGAAGCTTCAAGAGCCTTTAGAGCAGAACCACGGATGATAGGTGTGTCGTCGCCTGGGAAGTCGTAGGAGGATAGCAGTTCTCTGATTTCCATCTCTACAAGCTCCAGTAGCTCTTCGTCATCAACCTGGTCAACCTTGTTCATGAAAACAACGATATAAGGAACACCAACCTGACGGGAAAGCAGGATGTGCTCTCTTGTCTGTGGCATAGGGCCGTCAGAAGCGGAAACAACTAGGATAGCTCCGTCCATCTGTGCAGCACCTGTGATCATGTTCTTAACATAGTCGGCGTGTCCTGGGCAGTCAACGTGAGCGTAGTGACGGTTAGGTGTCTCATACTCAACGTGAGCGGTATTGATTGTAATACCTCTTTCTCTTTCCTCGGGAGCCTTGTCGATCATGTCGTATGCGGTGTACTCAGCAGTACCCTTCATACCCAGTGTCTTAGTGATCGCAGCTGTAAGACTGGTCTTACCATGGTCAACGTGACCTATAGTACCAATATTTACGTGGGGCTTGGTTCTTTCAAACTTTTGCTTTGCCATTAAAGTCTTTCCTCCTTAATCCTTTATACAATAATCTTATTTTAGCTAAAACATCTCGAAAAATCAAGATGTTTTAGCGCATTTTAGAAATAAACTTTGTCTACTTAAAGTAGAGTAACTCTACTTCTTTGTTCTACCTGAAACTATACCCTCAAGAATGGACTTAGGCACTTCGATATAGTGGGAAGGCTCCATTGCGTATACACCTCTACCCTGGCTGCGTGAGCGCAGGTCTGTGGCGTATCCGAACATCTCGCTCAGCGGCACGTTACTTACGATTTCCTGTGCGCCGAACTTTGCTTCCATACCTTGTATCTGTCCACGTCTGGAGGTTAGGTCGCCTATAACGTCGCCCATGTAGTCTTCAGGGGTTGTAACAACCACCTTCATGATAGGCTCCAGTATTACAGGGTCTGCCTTCTTCATAGCATCCTTAAACGCCATAGAACCGGCTATCTTAAACGCCATTTCCGAGGAGTCAACTTCATGGTAAGAACCGTCAAACAGTGTTACCTTAACGTCAACAACCGGATATCCTGCAAGCACACCTGCCTGCATTGCACCCTGTATACCTTGGTCTACAGCGCCGATGTATTCCTTAGGAATAGCACCACCGACAATAGCGTTTACGAACTCGTAGCCCTTACCGGACTCGTTAGGCTCTACCTTGATCTTAACATGACCGTACTGACCACGTCCACCGGACTGTCTTGCGTACTTCATGTCAACCTCGGTCAGTCTGCGTACAGTTTCCTTATACGCAACCTGTGGCTTACCAACACTCGCCTCAACACGGAACTCACGAAGCAGTCTGTCAACAATGATCTCAAGGTGAAGCTCACCCATACCTGCGATGATTGTCTGGCCTGTTTCTTCGTCTGTGTATGTCTTAAATGTTGGGTCTTCCTCAGCAAGTTTGGATAGGCCTATACCCATCTTCTCTTGACCTGCCTTGGTCTTAGGCTCTATAGCAACACGTATAACCGGCTCGGGGAACTCCATGGATTCGAGTATAACCGAGTGCTTAGGGTCACACAGTGTGTCACCTGTTGTAGTATTTCTCAGACCTACCGCCGCCGCAATATCACCTGCATAGCATGTGTCGATATCTTCTCTGCGGTTTGCGTGCATCTGCAGTATTCTACCTATTCTCTCAGTGTTACCCTTTGTAGAGTTAAGCACCGAAGCACCCGAGTCAATTGTACCGGAGTACACTCTGAAGAAGCAGAGCTTTCCAACATACGGGTCGGTAGCGATTTTAAATGCAAGAGCTGCAAAAGGCTCTTTGTCTGACGAAGGACGTTCTAACTCGTCGCCTGTGTCAGGGTCTACACCCTTGATCGCCTCTATATCGGTAGGGGCAGGCATGTAGTCGACAACAGCGTCAAGTAGCTTTTGAACACCCTTGTTACGGTAGGAAGTTCCGCAGATAACCGGAACCATAGAACCGTTTATCGTTGCAACTCTTATTGCTTTCTTTATCTCCTCTATGGTTAGCTCTTCGCCGTCAAGGTACTTCATCATGAGTTCCTCGTCGGTTTCTGCTACACAGTCAAGAAGCTTTGCTCTGTATTCGTCTGCCTTGTCAGCAAGCTCGGAGGGGATGTCTTCCACTCTGATGTCCTTGCCTAGGTCATCGTAATACATATATGCTTTCATTTCAACAAGGTCAATAATGCCCTTGAAGAACTGCTCAGCACCGATTGGTAACTGAATTGGTACGGCGTTACATTTCAGTCTGCCGTGCATCATGTCAAGAACTTTAAAGAAGTCCGCACCCATGATGTCCATCTTGTTTACATACGCCATACGGGGTACGTTGTACTTGTCCGCCTGACGCCAAACAGTTTCCGACTGCGGTTCAACACCGCCCTTTGCGCAAAACACAGTAACAGAACCGTCCAGAACACGCAGTGAACGCTCAACCTCAACGGTGAAGTCAACGTGTCCGGGGGTGTCGATGATGTTTATGCGGTGGTCTTTCCAACGTGCTGTGGTGGCAGCGGAGGTAATTGTGATACCTCTCTCCTGCTCCTGCTCCATCCAGTCCATCGTGGCGGCACCGTCATGAACCTCGCCAATCTTATGCGTTCTACCTGTGTAGTATAGTATACGTTCGGTAGTTGTTGTTTTACCGGCGTCTATATGCGCCATTATACCGATGTTGCGAGTTAATTCCAGCGCCACATCCCTTGGCATAGATTAAGCCTCCTCTATCTACTATCATATCTCTCTGACCTTAACCTACCAGCGGTAGTGTGCAAACGCTCTGTTTGCTTCGGCCATTCTGTGTGTGTCTTCACGCTTTTTGCAAGCGCCGCCTGTGCTGTTTAGAGCATCAAGCAGTTCTCCTGCAAGGCGTTGTTCCATGGTTCTCTCGGAACGCTTTCTCGAATATTCGCACAGCCATCTCAGTCCGAGTGTTGTACGTCTTTCGGGGCGCACCTCCATTGGAACTTGGTATGTTGCACCACCTACACGGCGTGCTTTAACTTCCAGCACGGGCATGATGTTCTCAAGCGCCTCGCTGAATGCCTCTAAAGGTTCTTTGCCTGTCTTCTCGGCTACGATAGCGAACGCTCCGTAAACAATCTTCTGCGCAACGCCTTTTTTGCCGTCGTACATGATGTTGTTTATCAGTCTTGTCACCATCTTAGAACCGTAGAGTGGGTCTACTAATACATCTCTTTTGGAAATTGAGCCTCTCCTTGGCACGTTCTTCCCTCCTTCATATAAATGATATCACAGGTACTCGAAAGTAGTCTGCTTCCGCTTGTGCGCACTAAGAGGCAAATATATATAAGCCGCTTAGTTTACTAAGTGGAATATCTCTTTTTTTATTTTGCTGCCGGTTTTGGTCTCTTAGCACCGTACTTAGAGCGTGACTGCATTCTCTTTGCAACACCTTGAGTATCAAGGGTTCCGCGGACAATGTGGTAACGCACACCGGGTAAGTCCTTAACACGACCGCCTCTTATCAGAACAACCGAGTGCTCTTGCAGGTTGTGACCTATACCGGGTATATACGCTGTTGCTTCTATACCGTTTGATAATCTTACTCTCGCTACTTTACGTAGAGCGGAGTTAGGCTTCTTCGGGGTCTGCGTTCTGATAGCTGTGCATACTCCACGCTTTTGAGGGGATTTCTGCTCTATCGGAGCTCCCTTTTTAGAGTTCCAACCACGCAGAAGTGCCGGTGCAGTGGACTTCTTAACGCTTGCTTCTCTGCCTTTTCTGACAAGCTGATTAAATGTTGGCATGACTTTCCTCCTTTTTTCAAAATTTTATCTAAAAACAGGAAATATCCTGTAAATAGCATTACACCATAGCATTATATATTTTTAATGAAATTTTGTCAAGATGATTGTGCATATTTTTATGGGGATCAAGCGGTGTGGTAAACCACACCGCTTAAACTTTGCATTTATTCCATGTCCTCACTCGGCACCGCTTCTAAAACAAGTTCCTCTGCATACTCCGCTTCAAGTGCTTCTGGTTCATCTTCGTCACTCTCATCGTCGTACACTACTGTACCTGTTCCTGCCGGTACAAGCTTTCCGATGATTACGTTTTCCTTCAGTCCAAGCAGTGGGTCTACCTTGCCCTTGATCGCTGCTTCGGTCAGTACCCTTGTCGTCTCCTGGAAAGACGCTGCGGACATGAACGACTCGGTAACCAACGACGCCTTTGTGATACCTAGGAGGACAGGTGCGCAGGTTGCCGGCTCAAATACGCCGTCTCCCTCATACTGTGCCTCATACTCGGCATTCACTCGCAGGAACTCGGCACGCTCCATGTTTGTGCCCGGTATCATCAGTGTGTCGCCCTGTTCGTCTACACGAACCTTCCTCATCATCTGGCGCACGATAACTTCGATGTGCTTATCGTTGATATCAACACCCTGTGTGCGGTAGACACGCTGGACTTCCTTTATAATATAGTCCTGAACAGCGAGGTCGCCGCTGACCAGAAGTATCTCGTTTGGTTCAGCAGAACCCTCTGTTATCAGTTCGCCCTTTTCAACTCTACCACCCTCTGCAACTCTCAGTGTAGAGCCGTATACCACCTGCTTTTCAAAGGTCTCTCCATCGTCACCTGTTACAATAACGAACTCTGCACCCTTTGCGTCGGTGTCAAAGCTGACTGTTCCTGTGATATGGCTTATGATGGCGGCGTTCTTAGGCTTTCTTGCTTCGAACAGCTCCTCAACACGGGGTAGACCCTGTGTGATGTCACTCGCCGAAACAACGCCTCCCGTATGGAACGTTCTCATGGTAAGCTGTGTGCCCGGCTCGCCTATCGACTGCGCCGCTATGATGCCAACAGCTTCACCTATACCAACAGGCTTACCCGTTGCAAGGTTTGCTCCGTAACAACGTGCGCACACGCCTGTCTTGGAACGGCAGTTTAGTATTGAACGTATCTTCACAGAGGTAAAGCCTGCCTTTATTATGGCGTTCGCTTCCTTCGGGGTCATTATATGGTCACGGCTCGCCAGTATCTCACCTGTTTCGGGGTGGATTACATCGTCCGCCACATATCTGCCTATCAGACGCTCGTCGAGATCCTCGATTACACGGCCTGCGTCCACAATCTGAACAGCAACAATACCGTCGTGCGTACCGCAGTCTTCCTCACGTATGATAACGTCCTGTGAAACGTCAACCAGTCGCCTTGTCAGGTAACCTGAGTCGGCGGTACGTAGGGCGGTGTCGGCAAGACCCTTTCTCGCTCCACGTGCTGAGTTGAAGTACTCAAGGATATTTAGACCTTCACGGTAGTTCGCTTTGATCGGTATCTCGATAGCTCTACCGGATGTGTTAGCGATAAGCCCTCTCATTCCGGCTAGCTGACGTATCTGGTCCATTGTACCACGTGCGCCGCTGTTCGCCATCATGAATATTGGGTTTCTCGGGTCGAAGCCGTCTTGTAGGACGTCCTTAACCTTCTGGGTGGTTTCGTTCCAAATCTTTATAACTCTGTCGTAACGCTCGCTCTCGGATATAAGGCCTCTGTCGTAACGAGCTCTTATGCTCTGGACAGCCTTTTCCGCTTCTGCAAGCAGTTCCTTCTTCTGGGGTGGTATTGTAGCGTCACTCACGGCGACGGTTATCGCACTGCGTGTCGAGTACTTAAAGCCTTGGTTCTTTATCTTGTCAAGCATTTCTGCTGTAACGGCGGTGTCATGCACCTGTATACACTTTGCCACAATGTCGCCCAGCTCCTTTTTACGTACAAGGAACGACACTTCAAGGTCGCAAATATTATCGGGGTTTGTTCTGTCAATATAGCCGAGGTCCTGCGGTATCGGCATATTGAAGATGATACGTCCGACACTTGCGTCAATAAGCTTTGTGACAAGTTCACCGTTATGCTCGACTGTGTTTCTCACCCTTATCGGTGCATGTAGAGCAACTATACCCGAGTTGTACGCCATTATAGCTTCGTCAAAGTCTCTAAACACCTTGCCTGCGCCCATTGCACTGTCATCCACGGTGGTGAGGTAGTAAGAACCTATAACCATGTCATGGGTGGGCACCGCTACAGGGCGGCCGTCCGACGGTTTCAAAAGGTTACCTGTCGCAAGCATTAGGAAACGTGCTTCCGCCTGCGCTTCCGCCGACAGCGGTACGTGAACAGGCATCTGGTCGCCGTCAAAGTCGGCGTTGAAGGCACTACAGGACAGCGGATGAAGCTTGATAGCCTTACCCTCGACAAGTACAGGCTCAAACGCCTGTATACCGAGTCTGTGCAGTGTCGGCGCACGGTTTAGGAGTACAGGGTGATCCTTTATAACCACTTCAAGTGCGTCCCACACCTCTTTTACCGAGGCACGCTCAACCATCTTACGTGCGTTTCTTATATTGGAGGCTACCTTCTGGTCTACAAGGCGTTTCATAACAAACGGCTTGAACAGCTCCAGCGCCATTTCCTTAGGAAGTCCGCACTGGTACATTTTAAGCTCCGGCCCTACGACTATAACGGAACGTCCCGAGTAGTCAACACGCTTACCGAGTAGGTTCTGTCTAAAGCGTCCCTGCTTACCCTTCAGCATGTCAGACAGTGACTTGAGCGGTCTGTTGTTAGGCCCTGTTACAGGGCGGCCACGTCTGCCGTTGTCTATCAGTGCGTCCACAGCTTCCTGTAGCATACGCTTTTCATTGCGGACAATGATGTCCGGTGCGCCCAGCTCCAGTAGCTTTTTAAGGCGGTTGTTTCTGTTTATAACACGGCGGTACAGGTCATTCAGGTCACTGGTCGCAAAGCGTCCACCGTCCAGCTGTACCATCGGGCGTATATCGGGGGGGATTACCGAGATTACGTCCAGTATCATCCACGAGGGATCATTCTTAGACGCTCGGAACGCTTCTATAACCTCAAGGCGCTTTAGCAGTTTTGTACGCTTTTGTCCTGCCGCTGTTTCCAGCTCTATCTTCAGTCCCTCGGACAGTTCGTCAAGGTCAAGCTGTTGGATCAGCTTCTTAACAGCCTCCGCACCCATGCCTGCATCAAAGTCGTCTTCATACGCTTCACGCAGATCTCTGTACTCCTTCTCGGTGAGTAGTGAGTACTTTTTAAGGCTTGTAATGCCGGGATCTATAACGATGTAAGCGGCGAAGTACAGCACCTTCTCAAGTAGTCTTGGGGACATGTTCAGTAACAGCCCCATACGTGAAGATGTACCTTTAAAGTACCATATATGGGACACGGGAGCGGCAAGCTCTATGTGACCCATACGCTCACGGCGCACTTTTGCTCTTGTCACCTCAACGCCGCAACGCTCGCACACCTTGCCCTTGTAGCGTATTCTCTTATAGCGTCCGCAGTAACATTCCCAGTCCTTCATCGGGCCAAATATTCTCTCGCAAAACAGTCCGTCTCGCTCCGGTTTCAGTGTTCTGTAGTTTATGGTTTCCGGCTTTCTCACTTCTCCATGAGACCATGAGCGTATCTGCTCCGGCGATGCAAGACCTATCTTAATGGATTCAAAAACGTTAAATTCCATCAAAGTCTCTCCTTCCAAACATTACTGTGGCATATCCTCTTCGTCGCTGTCAGCGAAGCCTTCGTCCTCGTCGGTTTCGTCGTCTATATCGTCAAGCTCATCGTCAACATCGTCGTCCATATCGCTTGCTCCGATAGCTTCGCTCAATATCTGAGCGAGTTCGTCCTTGCCTTCAGGCTCGGGGATGTCCTCCACGACATAGCTGTCGCCAATATTGCTGTCCTCAACGTGGCTTACACCCATCTCCTCAATTACGTCATCTGCGATGGGGGTTAGACCCATGTTGTCGTCATCCTCAAAGTTCTGCTTCAGATCTATCTCGTCACCGCTCTTGTCCAAAACTCGAACGTCAAGAGAAAGCGACTGAAGTTCCTTAATAAGCACCTTGAACGACTCAGGTATTCCGGGGGTGGGGACATTCTTACCCTTTACTATGGCTTCAAACGTCTTAACACGTCCCACAACGTCGTCCGACTTAACGGTGAGTATCTCCTGTAGTGTATACGCCGCACCGTAAGCCTCAAGCGCCCACACTTCCATCTCTCCAAAGCGCTGACCGCCGAACTGTGCCTTACCACCAAGTGGCTGCTGAGTTACCAGCGAGTACGGGCCTGTGGAGCGTGCGTGTATCTTATCATCAACCAGATGGTGAAGTTTTAGGAAGTACATATATCCGACTGTTACAGGGTTGTCAAACGGCTCGCCTGTTCTTCCGTCGTACAGTATCGTCTTACCGTCCGGCGAGAAGCCTGACATTTCGAGTGCTTCACGTATCTGATGTTCCTTAGCACCGTCAAACACAGGGGTCATAACCTTCCAGTTAAGCGCCTTTGCGGCACGTCCTAAGTGGACTTCAAACACCTGTCCGATGTTCATACGTCCCGGAACGCCCAGTGGGTTTAGCACGATGTCGAGCGGTTGACCGCCCGGTAGATACGGCATATCCTCCTGCGGCAGTACTCGGGACACAACACCCTTGTTGCCGTGACGACCCGCCATCTTGTCACCCACTTGAATTTTACGCTTCTGCGCTATATAGCAGCGTACTACCATGTTTACACCGGGGGACAGTTCGTCGTTATTCTCTCTTGTAAACACCTTTACGTCTACGATTATGCCGTATTCGCCGTGCGGCACACGCAGTGAGGTATCGCGCACTTCACGTGCTTTTTCACCGAATATCGCACGGAGCAGTCGCTCTTCGGCGTTTAGCTCTGTTTCACCCTTAGGGGTTACCTTGCCTACGAGTATGTCCCCTGCACGCACTTCAGCTCCTATGCGGATAATGCCTCGTGCGTCCAGTTCCTTAAGCACGTCCTCGCCGACGTTAGGGATATCTCTCGTGACTTCCTCGGGGCCCAGCTTTGTATCTCTGGCTTCTATCTCGTATTCCTCTATGTGTATGGAGGTAAATACATCTTCTTTGACAAGGCGCTCGTTTATCAAAACAGCGTCCTCAAAGTTGTAACCTTCCCACATCATAAAGCCGATGAGCATGTTCTTACCAAGTGAAATTTCGCCGTTATCGGTCGCAGGGCCGTCCGCTATTATCTGGCCTTCTGTTACAGTCTCGCCTGCTTCGACAATGGGGCGCTGATTTATACAAGTTCCTTGGTTTGAGCGTAGGAACTTTATAAGCTTATGGTAATGTTCACTACCTAGGCTGTCTTCTATGATTATGCGGTTAGCGTCCACGCTTTTTACAGTACCGCTCGTTCTTGCAAGCACTGCAACGCCCGAGTCCATCGCCGCTTTATACTCCATACCTGTGCCGACTATGGGCGACTCGGTCTTGAGTAGCGGAACAGCCTGACG
>CAYJIK010000010.1:33626-40635 GCA_964370205.1 uncultured Oscillospiraceae bacterium
GTCATGTACATAACTTCGTCCAGCACAACTCCTGTTGCCTTATCCACACGACGGTACGGTGCTTCGATAAAGCCGTACTCATTTATACGTGCAAATGTAGCGAGGTAGGAGATAAGTCCGATGTTCGGGCCTTCAGGCGTCTCGATGGGACACATTCTGCCGTAGTGGCTGTAGTGGACGTCACGCACCTCAAAGCCTGCACGGTCACGTGATAGACCGCCGGGGCCGAGTGCGGAGAGACGGCGCTTATTTGTAAGCTCCGCTAGAGGGTTTGTCTGATCCATGAACTGTGAAAGCGGAGAGGAGCCGAAAAATTCCTTGATTGCCGCTACCACAGGACGTATATTTATAAGTGAATGGGCGGTTACCTGCCCTGAATCCTGTGACTGTGTTGCCATACGCTCACGCACGACACGCTCCATACGGGAGAAGCCTATTCTGAACTGATTTTGAAGCAGTTCACCGACAGAACGTATACGGCGGTTGCCGAGGTGGTCGATGTCGTCAAGCAGACCCACACCCTCAGCTAGGTTTAGCATATATCCGATAGCCGCAAGCATATCGTCCACGATTATGTGCTTTGGCATAAGCTCGTCCTTGCGCTTTGCAAGAACATCTTTAAGCATGTCCTCATTGTCACCATGCTCGTTGAGTATCTCGGTAAGCACTGTGAAGGATACACGATCCTCCGGCTTGATGTCCTCGACAGGGAAATCAACAAATGCGCCAAGCGGCACCATTCCGTTTGTGCGGACAACGACTTCTCGCTCTCTGCTAATGATGGTGACACGGTTTACCCCCAAATTCTCAAGCTCGGTGGCACGCTCACGGCTCAGCACCTCGCCCGGCTCGGCGACAATCTCGCCCGTTGACGGGTCTATGACAGGCTGTGCAAGCTCATGCCCCGATATACGGGTGGCAAGGGCAAGCTTTTTGTTGTACTTATAGCGTCCCACCTTAGATAGGTCGTAACGCTTAGGGTCAAAGAACAGTGTGTTCAGGTGGCTCTTAGCCGTTTCCACTGTGGGCGGCTCGCCCGGCTTTAGCTTGCGGTAGACCTCAAGCAGCGCCTCTTCGGTGAGCTTTATGCCGTCCTTGTCCAGCGTGTTTAGGAGCATTGTGCTCTCGCCGAAGTAGTCGGTCATGTCTATGTCGGTAGCCAGTGCCACCGCTCTTATAAACGTAGTGATGGGTAGTTTACGGTTCTTGTCAATCCTTACCCAGAACACGCCGTTTGAGTCGTTTTCAAACTCAAGCCACGCACCTCTGTTAGGGATAACGGTGGAGGAAAACAATTCACGCCCCGCCTTGTCTCTCGCCATGGAGTAGTAAACTCCCGGTGAACGCACAAGCTGCGATACGATAACACGCTCCGCACCTTTTATAATAAACGTCCCGGACTCGGTCATCTGCGGAAAATCGCCCATGAAAATCTCTTGTTCTTCAATTTCGCCGGTCTCTCTCTTGAGTAGCGACGCATACACCACCAGCGGTTTTGAATAGGTGGCGTCACGCTCCTTACATTCCTCTATGGTATACTTAGGCTCATCACCCAGACGGTATCCCGTGAAATCCAGCACCAAATTGCCTTGGTAGTCGGTTATGGCTGATACGTCCTTGAATACCTCTTTCAGCCCTTCTTCCAAAAACCATTTGTACGAGTTTTTCTGCACCTCTATCAGGTCGGGCATTGGTAAGACTTCGTCAATGGAGGCAAAACTCCTTCTAACGCTCTTACCGAGGTTTACCGGTTTTAACTGCAACATTCCCTCACTCACTCCTCATCTCCGGTTTTGCTGAAACGGTGGGCATTTTCACTGTTTTAGTGGCGCCCTGACAAGCTACGGATTTTAGCATTTTAGGAAAAATTTCGAAACAAAATGCCGAAAACCTATTGTAATTTGTCGCCCTATGTGTTAACATAATCAGGTAGTGGGGCATACTGTCCCACTTTAATGATTTACAGTATATTTCAGTATACACCCTACGTAATTATATGTCAATAAGTTTTCACAAATTTTATTCGCTTTTTTGGTATTATTTTTGAGTAATACACCGAACAGCTTATACGTTCCGTTTGCGGAGGCGATTTTTCGTAATAATATTGCTAAAAACCCTTGCATTGTACTATTTCGTGTGGTATGATATTTGGGCATTTAAAATTCCGCTTTGGTGTTTCGACGTTTCTGAATAGTGTAACTATAGTATACGTCCCTGCACATACTCTAAGCGGGTTTAGTGGGTAGCCCCCACTATCGAGTCGGTCCTCTCGACGATGAACGACTTATAAAGAGGAGGAAAAAAATGGATAAGATCAGAATGATGGCGGAGAGCTGTCTAAAAGCAGAAATGCCCGAGGTTAATATCGGTGACACTGTAAGAGTGCACGTTAAGATCAAAGAGGGCGAGAAGGAAAGAATTCAGGCGTTTGAGGGCACTGTTATCGCCAAGAAGCACGGTGGCATTGCGGAAACCTTCACAGTACGTCGTGTTGCACACGGTGTAGGCGTGGAGAGAGTATTCCCAATCCATTCCCCGAACGTAACAAAGGTGGAAACCATACGTAGAGGTCGTGTACGCAGAGCGAAGCTTTACTATCTACGTGACAGAGTGGGTAAGGCGGCTCGTGTCAAGGAAGCAAGAAGATAGTTTTGCTGTTTGCTTTGCACGGCATAGTAGCCACGTAATCGCAATTTAAAATAGGGTTTAATAACCCTAATGCAAAGGGACTGCAAAGCATTATGTTATGTTTGCAGTCCCTTTATGCGTTTTGAAATTGAAGGTTCTACGTAGGGGAGCAGGGGCGGTGTACGGTGGGCGGTAGATGGTGAGGTGGATGGTTGAGCGTCGCCGACCTACCGCACGCCGGCGGGCGACCCGACGTTCTTGATCACGCTCGTTTCCTCCGTAGTAGCAACGACGAAACGCACGACAGCTGTCGTGCAGACGTTTGTATGCAGTTCCCTACTGAAATTGCAACAATTTTACGTCCCACGTCAATCTTTGTCGCCTTTTCTCAGAAAAGGCTTCACTATTCCCATAGAAAGGTATGATAATATGACAAACCAACAGGGGCAGACCGCCCCAAAGCCAAAGAAGACCGTATCCTTTATTATATCGGAACTTTACGAGTGGATTGACACTCTGGGTACTGCGCTTGTGTGGATGATCATCGTGTTCACGTTTTTCGTGAGGACTTCACAGGTGGTCGGCTCGTCCATGTACCCCACGCTTGAGGAGGGGGACATGATTATGGTAAGTCGCACAATGTACACCCCCACAAAGGGCGACATTGTCGTGATAACCAAACCCAACTTTCTGGGTGAGACGCTTATTAAGCGCATTGTTGCCACCGAAGGGCAAGAAGTGGACATCGACTTTGAGCAAGGTATTGTGTACGTCGACGGAGTGATGCAGACCGAGAGTTTCATAAACGAGCCCACACATGACAGTGGTGACGTATCCTTCCCTATGACTGTACCGCAGGGTGAGGTGTTTGTAATGGGCGACAACCGCAATGCGTCACTGGACAGCCGCTCCACCAGCATAGGCACAATAGACGAAAACTACATACTGGGCGAAGCGATGTTAAGAGTGTACCCGTTTGACAGTATTGGATTTGTAAACAATTAAGCTGTCAGAAAGGAAATTTCATTATAATGAGTAACAGTAATGTAATACAATGGTTCCCGGGGCATATGGCTAAGACGAGGAGACTTATCACCTCGTCCATCAAGCTGGTTGACATAATTGTCGAGATTGTGGACGCACGCATCCCCTATTCCAGCCGTAACCCCGAGATACCTAAGTGGATAGCAGGTAAGCCTGTGCTTATTCTGCTGAATAAAAGCGACTCCGCCGACGCTGATATTACCTCCCAGTGGCTGAATCACTACCGTGACAACGGCATAAAAGCCATTACAGCGGACTGCAAGAGCGGTAAGGGGCTAAACAAGCTACGTCCTACAGTCGAGGAAATACTGAAGGACAGACTGGCACACTTTGCAAGCAGAGGTATGTCAGGGCGCTCCATACGCATGATGGTGGTGGGCGTACCTAACGTCGGCAAGTCCTCCTTCATCAACCGCATGGCAGGCGGTAAACCCACAAAGGTGGAAGACCGTCCCGGTGTCACAAGAACACAGCAGTGGGTGTCGCTAAAGAACGGCATTGAGCTACTGGACATGCCCGGCGTCCTCTGGCCACGCTTTGAAGATGTCCGAGTGGGCGAGATGCTAGCATTCACAGGAGCTATTAAGGACAATGTCCTGGACGGTCAGGAACTAGCAGAACGACTGCTACTGACACTGTCCGAGCAGTACGGTAAAGCGGTGTGTGAGCGTTATAAGCTGTCGGAAAGTGACCTTTCCGAGGCTGATATACTCGGCAAGGTGGCGAAAAAGCGAGGTATGCTGCTTAGCGGTGGCGTCCCTGACATGGAGCGTGCCGCCGCCGTGGTACTAGACGAGTTTAGAGCAGGTAAAATAGGTAGAATAACACTGGAAAGGCCTGATATTCATGTTGACATACGAGAGGGAACTTTATAACTTAGGTTACCGCTCTGTGTGCGGTGTGGACGAGGTGGGCAGGGGTCCCCTTGCAGGCCCTGTGGTTGCGGCGGCTGTGATACTACCGCATGACGTTATTATAGAAGGTATAGATGACTCAAAAAAGCTGTCCGCCAAAAAGCGTGAACAGCTTGATTTGCATATACGAAACATAGCCCTCGCATACAGTATTTGTGAGGTGGACAATGTCGGCATTGACGAGCTGGGCATAGTCCCTGCGACATTCAAAGCGATGGTGGGAGCAGTAAAAGATCTCGCCACACCGCCCGACTATGTACTGGTGGACGGCAACACGTCCCCCGACTTCGGTGTCGAAGCGGAGTGGATAATCAAGGGGGACAGCAAATGCCAGAGCATCGCCGCCGCCGCTATCATAGCGAAGGTACACCGTGACAAGCTTATGGCGGACTATGACAGCGTGTGCGAGGGGTATAACTTCGGCGGTCACAAGGGCTACCCCACTAAAGCGCACTATGAAGCCATAGAAAAGCACGGTAAAACGCCGATACACAGGTTGACCTTTCTAAAGGAGGGCAAGGGGTGGCAAAAAAGATAACAAAGGTGCAGACGGGGAAGATATTTGAAACTTCTGCCATCGAACATCTCAAAAAACAAGGGTATGAGATTTTGGAGTTAAATGTCCACACACGTCTCGGCGAAGTGGACATTATCGCAAAGAAGGATAATATCGTAGCGTTTATCGAAGTGCGTTCTCGTCTGGAGAACTTTATGGTATCGCCGTTTGACAGCATCACTACGCGAAAATCCTCCAGAACAATGAACGCCGCCGCACAGCTTATGGAGCAGAGAGAGTATCCGCCGCACATCGTGTTCCGACTGGACGTGCTCGAGGTGGTGTACAGAAGCTCTGACAACCCTACGATTGTGCGTATGAACTATATAGAAGGTGCATACGAGACATAATGAAGAAATATCAAGTGATTAGAATACGTGAGCACAAACATTTAATAGAGCGTGCGGCTAAGTGGTTTCACCCTAAATGGGGTATACCTGAGCAGGCGTACCTTGAGAGCATGATTGAGAGTGTACAAGGTGATAAAGCGGTGCCGCAGTGGTATGTGGTTTTAGATGAGGGAGAGATTATTGCAGGTATCGGAGTCATAGAAAATGACTTCCACGACCGCAAAGACCTAACTCCGAATGTTTGCGCTGTATATGTGGATGCCGAACACAGGAAAAACGGCATAGCAGCGATGATGTTAGATTACGTTTGCGAAGACCTTAAAGTTATGGGAGTAGACACCCTTTACCTCGTTACAGGTCACGATGCCTTATACGAAAAATTCGGCTGGGAATTTCTGTGTATGGTTCAGGGTGACGGCGACACGGAGTTGTCTCGGATGTATATCCGTCGGTCTTAGGTAGTAATATACAGGTTTCAAATAAAATTTACATATTGAAAGGCAGGTAAACACCATGGCACTAACAGGAATGATCGACCTCCATTGCGACACACTGCTCAAATTTCGCAGAGCAGGGCTGGCTGCCCCCGACCTTTTGGACAAAACCAACCACGTAGCTATAAACAAGCTACCTAACGACCTAAGATGGTCACAGCTGTTTGCGATTTTCTGCCCCGATAAAATCAGAGGCGAGGAAGCTAAGGTGTTCTTTGACACCATGTGTGACCACTTCTATGACCAGATGGAAGCACACAAGGATATCATAGCTCCTGCAAAGAACTTCGCCGAGTTCTGCGAGATTATCGCAGGGGGCCGTTTCGCCGCTATCCTGTCCGTTGAAGGCGCTGCTGTTGTCGCAGGGGAGCTGGACAGAGTGGAGTACATCGCAAAGAAGGGTGTTAAGGCGATGACGCTAACATGGAACGGCGAGAACGAGATAGCGTCCGGCAGTGTAACGCAAAACGGCGTGTCCGCCTTTGGACGTGAAGCAATACCCGAGATGGAGCGCTGTGGTATAATCGTTGACATCTCCCACATAAACGACGTGGGCTTTGAAGATGTCTGCGCTTTGACTAAGAAGCCGTTTATAGCCAGCCACTCGAATTCAAGAGCGGTCTGCAACCACCTACGAAATGTCACAGACGAGCAGTTTAAAGAGTATGTAAGACGTGGTGGTCTTGTAGGGCTTAACTTCTTTAAAGATTTTGTGAGAGATGACGCAGGTGAGTACACCTTTGATGATATTTACCGCCACGTTGAGCACTTCTTGTCACTGGGGGGAGAGGACGTTATCGCCCTCGGCTCCGACTATGACGGTGCAAGTATTTCACCCTGCCTTGATTCGGTCGAGAAGGAGATGGGGATTTACGACTACCTGATAGGTAAGGGTGTAAGCCACACCATCGCCGACAAAATCATGTACCAAAACGCCTTTAACTTCTTTAAGAAGTACCTATAAAAGTTGAAAACACAGTTTTCAACTACGAAGTTCTATACTTTTCTGCCATAATCGTGGCA
>CAYJIK010000011.1:0-39742 GCA_964370205.1 uncultured Oscillospiraceae bacterium
TACACCAAGGTAACAGTGGGTATCTATATGGCTTGAGCCATACAAGAACACGAGTTTAAACTGTGAACCCATCGGCGTGTAGTTATCTATCAAACTTTCAAGTTTATCTCTATCAAGATTTTTCAAGTTAGCAGAAGGTGCATTTGTAAGGTCAAGGATAATGCAGTAGTGGTTGTGACCTTCGCCGTACAGCCGTGAATACAGCTCACTGTGCGGGCGTGCAAGCCCCGGTATTCTCCACTGGAACTGCTCTATAATCCGTGGCTTTATACCGCAGATTAGCTCTAAAATATCACTTAGCGCACGCAGTGTCCCCTTACCGCCTTGATAAACATCAATATTGCTTATCATATGGCGAAGCTGACTTGCTGTGAATAGCGAGCTTATCTCTTCTAGTCCTACCCAACCTGCGAGTTCCTTGAGGTTTTCGTCGGGGGCAGTTTCAAAGTCCAGTTCGCCCGGGACTTTGTCCACTTTACTTTCAAGGTCAAGATAAACCGACTGGAAAACCGCAAAGTAGCGATCAAAGAAGTCGTTGCCTTGGTATATCTCAGGGAGGTAGTCGGTGAAAGTGTACTTAGGGTACTCAAGGCGCAGACCGGATATTTCGCATTCATCGCCTTCAAGAGGTAGTGCCGACAGATAAACCCACACGTATCTTCCTTTTAGCGAATGGAGAATAATATCGTTTTTATTAGTCGCTTCAACATGTGGCAACGACTTAAGCACAGCTAGTTTCTTATCAGCCGCTATCTCGGGGTTACCGAGGTACTGCTGTAACGAAACGTCTGCTCCATCCACATTTGCAATGGTCATATTCGTAACAGCAACTACCATCTCGGTCTTCACGCTGTCCGTGTAACCGTCTAAGTAGAGACGATTGTACGACATCTCGTCGTCGCCTGTATCGTGCATATAGGTTACATACGCGCTTGTGTCTCGCCCGTTATTTGGTCGTAACACGAGGTCGTCACCCAGTTCAAAACCGTGATTGCTTCCCTTTTTAAGGGCGTTTTTATAAAAGTTGACCAGCTTTAAATCTTTCATGACATACCTCCTTTACGCAAACTCAAAGTCAAATTTATGTGCTACCGCCAAAGTATCGGGATGTACCACAACATCTCCGAGTTGGTTCTTATAACCGCCAAGGCCGCCGTACTCCAGTGATAACTGCTCCACACGCTCCACACAACTGAGGAGTTCAAGCTGTGAATACAGTCTGCCGTACACCACACCCTTGCCAAACTCGCCGTGACTGTCTATAAAATCTCGTAGCGTATCCAGTACCAACATTTGATTTTCAGTGGTGTTCTCTTTAAACACAACCTTACCAAAAACAGAAATATTCAAGTACTTCGCCGGTACTATCTGAACATTTGTGGTGAGTAGTCGGTAGTGCTCTAGGTTGGCTGAAATGACCTGCTTGTATGCGTCGCTCAGTGTCGGGTAGAGCTCCTTAGCGTGCGGTTTAACCGCCACTACAACCATATTCTGCTCAAACGGCACGTTATACGCCGCCGCATAGTCCTTCATCGGTATAACGCTCACGCAGTCAATCATCAATCCCGGAGTATTCATGACTATCTCTTTATAGTCAGCCTCAGACACCGCCCTGCTCACCTTGTTAATCTTAGCGGCAATTTCCTCTTCAAGCTCTGTCGCATTCTTCGGGCGCTCGCCGCCTACAGCCGCTTTTAGGTTTATGACTGTTATTTCTTCCTCAAACCTGTTTGCGACTTCGTTTAGCTTGCCCTTTAATATATTGCCGCCATCAAGCAGTGACTTTTTGAGCATTACAGCGCAAATTGTCATGCCTTGTTCAGGGCATTCACCATGCATCGCATCGCCAAACACTATCTCTTGACGGTTCTTATCAAAGTAGAACTTCTTATCATCATGGCTACACGCCCACAGATCGTCGGTGGCGGTGTAAATATCCATACAAGTCTCGCCGTCTTTAACCGACTTTAGCCCCAGTGTCATTTGATGTACATCATCTATGTACAGCGGTACTCGCTGATTTGCAGTGCCGTCGGTGACACCGATGTCAATTAGTGTCAGATTGACAAACGGCACCACTGTAACAAGTATCTCTGCACCGTTTATAGGCATATCGCTGTCGTTAAAGTTTATAACTCTCTGCCAACTCTGCTCGCCACGCTCTATATTTGCTCTTGTAGGGCCGCCGGGCATAAACCATAACTTATACTCGTCGTTTTCTTTAACCCACACACTTATGATGTCCATGTCATCCACATAAGTACTCAGTGTTATCGGCTCACCGCTGAAGCTATATGTCGCATACTCGGACATTGTATCAGTCTGCGCTGCCGTTACACAGCCTGTAGTTATGCTGTAGAGCAGTGGCGCAGTGTCATACTCATTGTGGGTGGGGCGGCAACGCACGTAATACCCGCTGTCCATACCCTCGCCCGAAAGCAAGGTGATATCTCCGATTTCCACCGTTATAAAGCCGTCCTGCAAAAAGCCGTGGCTCTCATCACTCACAGACAGTACAGGCTTCCACTCGCCGTCGCTGTAGTACTCCCACTCCAACGACGCAAGGGTAAAACTGCCGTCAAACTTGTTGCGGCCTGCTATAGACGTCACCTGCACGTACATCTTCACTGTACTCTGCGGTTTTTCAGCAAATCCAATATACAGGCTAGTGTCAAGTTTACCGTCTTCGCACAGTATCGGCTCATAGTCATCGGTAGTTGCCACAGAAGCGCTTATGTCAGTCACTTCGTCGTCTATCTTGTTATACACCCTGTAAATATCGGGGGTGGGGTGACATTCCTCAGCGGTTTCATACATGATGTTTTCCGCCAGTAGCCTAGTGCCGATCGGTAGAACTGCGCTGTTTCCACTGACATGCACCACTGTTTCCGCAGCTTTTTCCGTGGGTGTTATCCCAAGCAGTTTCAGATACTTCAGGCGGTGCTGTTCCCCTGTTGAATTTAGGTAGTAGTTTAATGTGTCGGTAAGCCACGCAAAGGTGTGCAGCGTAGTTATACCCGGGTCGTGATAGTTCAGATCTGTCCACTCGGGCAGGAGCGTGGGTATTTTACTTCTCGCCCTGGTGAAAAGCTGGGAAAAGGTGATGTCATCAAGTTGTGGCACCCTTAACATAGCTTATACCTCCATAATCGTTAACTCTCTACATTGCCAGTGATACATAAACAATATGCTCATCGTTCACAGCAAGCGCAAAGGGGTTTTTAACCTTTTTGTATATGTCATCGTCTACCGAGTGCTCGCCGTCGCCTAGGTCGGCGGTGAGCATTAGACGTGTTACCGCAAGGGTCGGATACTTTGCCTTCATAAACGCCAGTAGCTGTCTTGAAGTAGGCAGTACGCCTATCTCCCAGCCCTTGCCGTCAAAGCCGCCGTTTAGTGGGTCGATAAACTCTCGGATAGTGTCCACCGTGCCGCTCTGTAGGTCGTAGGCGCTCTCCATCTCCTCGGTTTCTATCCACATTCTTACCGAAAGTTTCACGAAGTACGGTTGTGTCAGCTGTAACTGCTTACCCAGTGGTACTATTGTGCTTCTATCCAGTAGATAGGTGCGAATGGAGTCCTTTATGGCGGAGAATATGTGACTACCACGGTCAAAGTCCTCTATCAGAACTGCTATCGTGACCTTGTCATCCGCTATGTTGCCTGCGCTGTCCATACCGTTTGCGCACTTTATTCTGCGCACTCCGTAGGTCGCTTGGCGGATAACGTCAAAGTAGTCCTTTTCAGTAACGGCTCTACCCCTTGTCCGGAGTAGTCCCGATATCAGCTTGTATGTGCTCTCCTCGCTAAAGCCGTCATAACCGCCGTAGGCAGGTAGTGGATTTTCCACCGCACGCACATATCGCACTGAACGTGCAAGTGATGTTATCGCCTTTGCAGGGACATTTGCCCTAGCGCCGTGATACACGCGGTAATCCACTCGGATAGCAGGGTTTAGCGAATCTAACGGGAAGCGTGAAAACACACTCTTTGCAAAGTGCAGTGTGCCGGCTACGAGGTCTATGTCATACACCCTACCGATATCTGACATGGAAAGCTTCTTCTCCCACTTCACCCAGTTCGGCTGTACAGGGCCTTCTTCGCAGACAAAAACGTCCGCCGAAATAAGGTTGCCCGACTCGAGCTGTATACGCAGTTCAGCGTCCACGTCCTGCAAAAAGAAGGTCTGGCTTAGTGTCTGTAGGTTTTCCACTCTCGCCATATTCTCATAAACGCCCTTAATGATAGGCAGTTTATAGCGCACAACCTCTTTGTTGTGGCACACCAGACGTATCCAGTGGTATTCCTCGCCAAACATGGTACTCTTTACGATATCTTTCGGGACAATCATCATCATTGTGCCTGAATAGAGCAGTCCCGAGGTGTTGTCCATTACCTTTATCGGTACAAATCCGTCAGTGCTTTGGTACTCGACTGTGAGGTCTACAGGGTAGTCGGTACGGTTCTCAATGTCAAAGTACAGACTGAACGGTGTCCCGGTAGGGTTCCCCTCAAAGCCCAGGTACATAGTGGGATTCTGTGAGAGGTTGGAGTAGAACAGCTTTGTGCTACGTGAGCGTGCAAACATGGGGGTGACATCTTTCACATCGAAGCTGTTCTCGGTGGTTGCAACATTTACCGCCTTACCGCTGTCAGTGTAGGTGTACGAGAAGGTTAGGTTGTCTATAACGGGACAGTGCTGTCTGACAGGCATTTTGTAGACACCATCCGCTTTCAGTAGGCGAATGCGAAGTCTGCCGTCTGCTCCTGCATCCTCGTAGCTCATTATGTCATGCGGACAGGTAAAGGTAACCTCCACCTTGTCCCCTGCCGAGCCGTTAAACAACATCGCCATATGCTCATCTTGTATAAGGCGCTTCCACCCCTGCGGGCTTAGGTACTCGAATATTGCATAATCGGCGTGAACGTCAAGCACTGCTAATTTAGCACTTTCATTCTCACGCTTCATTATTAGCTTAAATTCTTCGCTCTGTAGTAGCTCCGGCATCAACACCTCGTAGACATTAAAGCCGAGGTCAAAGTTCAAGGTGATTTTCGCACCTTTTTTAGACAAAGCCTGCTTATTTTCCAAAACAGAGCTTGAGTATAGTTCAAGTGGCTCGCCAAACGGTGAGAAATGGGCGATATTTTGCGTCACTCCGCCGTTTTTAACTTCATCAGGCAGTAGTTCCTTTGCCTGCATAAGTAGCGACACCGACGTTATCTCGACATCAAGTGTATGCTCCGACTTCAGAGTCAACACATAACGCATCTCACCGCCGTGCATAACCTTTTGTGGTACCAGCTCGGGGTGGACTATATGAATAAGTCCGTTTTCTACCTTTACGTCAGTTAACTCTATCTCACCCTCTACAGGGTCAGCTATTGAAAACTTCAGTGTGTCAGCAGTTAGTGCGGTCAGCACGTCAGCGACATCTTCAGGGTCGACAGTGGTGATCTTCAGCGAGAAATCCACGCCCTGTGCATAGTCAAACACGTCATCAAACGCCATCACAAAGCTGTGCTTTGCAAGGTTTTCGCCCTCTATACCAAAGGCGGCAAACTCATCAAGCGGCTTCTTGACGTCGACAGGTCCCAGCTTAACAATGCTGTCCGACTGAGCGTCAGTGGAATAAACCACAGCGAGCTTCGAGTTTACGGCAGTGATGCCGTGGGTAGTTTCAAATGTTATACGCTCGGAGTTTACGTCCGCAAACAACTCCGTGCCTTTCGGGACAAACACAGGCTCGGCTATGCCGTCCACCGGGGTGAACTTTATATAGCTCTTTGCCGACTCCACAGGTTCATCCATTATACGATCAAACATATTAAGATATTGAAGCTTATGCTTGTGTAGCACCTTTTCAAGGCGGCTTTCGCTTATAGACAGCATCTCGCTTATCAAAATAGCAAGCGCAGTACCACTGTCGGGGTTTTCTTTAGAGTAGCTCCACTCCGGCACGTAGGACTTTGCTAAAGCCTCTATTTTGCGCTCTATAGGTGTGTTCATATTTGTGACCATTCCTTTCTGCGAGTTTTGTGTGGTTTTTGTCACATTTAGCTTCCAATTTCACAAAAACTGAGGCTGTGCCGAAGAACACAAAACTATTGTCCCGAAATCTTATTTCAAACTTGGCTCTCCGTTATCCACCTTTTTGGTTTAATATACATAGCCGCTCACTGTTACGAGCCAACTCCCTCATACAGATAGTAGGGGAATACAAGGTTGTTTGGGTTGTTTGTGGCTCTCACTGTGTAGCCCACGTTGAATATAAGTTTGCCATTTGCAATCTCCGTAAGGTCAAAATCCACTTTAACGTTTATAACTCTCGGTTCCCAAACAGTAAGTGCTTCCACTATCTCATTTCGGAGTAGCATAAGGTAGGATTCCTCGGGAAGTTCAAACACATAGTTGTGTATATTACTGCCAAACCTAGGTAACATCGGGTACTCGTTCTTTTTTGTCATCAGAATAATATAGATAGACTGCTTGATGTCCTCTTCGGCACTCACCATTTTAAATCTACCTGTCGCTTTATCTATCTGAGGGGGGAAGGCAAATCCTGTTCCCAAAAAGCCTCTTGATACGCTCATTTTAATGACCATTCCTTTCTACAGGTTTTGTGTGATTTTTGTCACATATAGTTTCTGTTTTACAAAAACTGAGGTGTGCCGAAGAGACGAAGCTGCGTTTGAAAATCTTATTTTCAAACTACACCTCTCTCCCCCGCTGAACTGCGGTTATAATTCTATACTCTGATGCATCATTAGTTTATTTTCACCATGGCGCCTTTAATTTCAGTCATGGTAGCGCCTGACACTTTCACTGTTTGAGAACCTTCCACAGTCACCATTCCACCAGTTACCTTTGTGGATTGTGTACCTGCTATCTCGACCGTCTGCTGTGACGTTACTTTGTATGTTTTGCACTTTAGTTCCACAGAACCTGCTTGACCGTCAATGGCAAGCTCCACCGAGCCCACCTTTATTGTCATCTTCTTTGCCGCTTCTATGGCGGTGATACCTTCCTTTGTGTCAATCTTTACAAAGTTTGTACCGCCCGAGTCGGTTACTGTGATTACTTCGGTCTCGTCTTCCATCTTTATGGTGAGGTCTTTAGTGGTAGTTATTGAAATGGATTGTTTGCCGTCTTCATCGTTTATTGAGATGACGTTGTCGCCCTTGGTTTTAAACTCTTTTATGTAGTTTTGCTCTTGAAAGCTTCCGTTTCGGTAGCCCGAAGCTGCGCCGTAAAGTGTCCCCATGACGAAGGGGCGCTTCATTCCCTCGCCTATAAAGCCCATAACCACGACGTCGCCAATCTCCGGCATGACATACAAGCCGTATTCCGCACCGCCGTAGCCTGTTAAAACAGGTATCCACATGCACTGGTTTTTCCCTGATGTCCACGCTGTGAATTCCACCTGCACCATGCCGGGGAAATCAGCATTGCCGTTGTCTACAACAGTGCCCATTACCAGTCCGTTTACCACGCCCATAATACCTGATATTTGCGGTTCTTTTCGTTCTAATATATCCGTAATTGATGACATAGCTAATATCCTTTCCTAGTGGTAAGCGTTTACCCTACTGTGCCTCAAACGTGGTTTGATAGCCGCTTTCGGAAATCACATGCCTTACGCTTGTGATGTAGAAGGTTTTGTTGGCTTTGGCGGACATCCGCTCAAAGGTTATCCCTCGCCCGGGTACAAGCTCCGGTATGCCGACTACTGTGCAGGTGACCTTAGCGAATGTCGCCGCGTGATCTGCGCTTATCGCTTTTGCCCTTGCAGTGGCTGCCGCTTGCGTTTTTATCACGGGGTCGTAGTAGGTTTGCTCGGTGTTGTTTAGCATTTTGTTTACTGTGCCCGCTTTCCCAAAGTCGCCTGTCAGCACGTGTGTGCCTGTAACAGCGGCGTCATTAGCGTCAATACCTACTACCGTTATCGTCTTTGCAAGCTTTACCCCTGACAGCTTAAGTGAAAAGTCCACAATACCTGTTGTGGGGCTCAGCGTCATGATTGCGGAACTTTGCTCAGGCTTTTTGCGGAAGTATACCTTCCCTTCCACTATAAAAAACTCGCATCCTGAAAACTTAGCCATTGCAACCAAAAATTCATAGTCACTGTCAGAGCGCCTTGTCAGTATCTCGGGGTCACTCAGTCCGCTTGCTACTTCTTTGCCGCTTATATAGTCGCTAACAGGCTGTTCACCCAAAACAGCATTCACTGCAGCGGTTATGTCACCGTCCAGCGGTAGTAGCTCCAATCTGCGTGTCTTCATCAAAAGGCACTTAGCGTCCATACATTCCACTCGTATATACGGGCTGTCCGACACGTTATCATGCTCATAGTTTATCTCTACAATCAAGCCTTTGAACACACTTGTCAGCTCTATGTACCCCAGTTTGATCTCAATACTGGCTCCTACCACTAGTAACGACTCTGCTCCGTCGCTTTTAAAGTCGCTCTGCTCGTAGTCATATTCACTTAACAGGGTAAATGTAGCCCCGGAGGCGTGAAAGCCACCTGTCAGTTCCACCGACAGTTCGGAAATCTTTGACTTCTTTGTGGAAACGATCTCAGTGCCGTCAACCAGCACAGCTACAGTGGGGACGGAAAAATTCATATACTTGCTAACAAGCGCTTCGTAGGTGGTGGTTGAAGTCATAAGGCTCATAGACGGCTCTCCTTAGGCTGTATTTGGCTTACTGTATGGACGGAACTTTTAGCGGTTCTAGGTTGCTCACCTTGCGTGGGTTTAATATGCCGTTTGCTCTCGCTATTTCCTTCCACTTGGTGGGGGTTTCGTATTCGTCGGCAGAGAGTAGCCAAAGCTGACTGCCGTATTCCAGTCTTCTCTCTTTTGTGCGGTCGGGGGACTCGTTTGGCTTGGAGTTTTTGTCCGCAACAAGCCAGCTCTCTTCGCCCACCACGGTGAGGTCTATCTTAACTCTTACAGGTGTGCCCGAGAGGTCAAACATTAGGTACTGTGTCGAAACACTGCTTACCATTCCTGTAAAGGACAAGGGTCCCCACACCAACATAATCTTGCTGGGAGAGTGCTTATCCGGGACAAATCGCAATAGGGTGGACACTTTGTCCGCCGCTATTTCGTGCTTATCCTTTGTTTCTTCAGTCTCCGACTGGTCATCGTTTTTTACGGTTAGGCCTTGGATACCCTCCACCGAAGTTTTCGAGCCGTGGCCTGCACCTGATATAGTGTCAAAGTAGAGCGACACGCTCAGTGTTGTGTCCGTACCGCTCACTACCTGTGTGGCGGCATCCGACTCCTGACCCAGTCCCTTCTTTCCTGACAGGCTTACGCCTCTTGAAATGCTGTATTCAGTTGGATTAAACTGTACTTTTATCGGATCGGAGGTGTTACCCTGGCTATCCACCGTATAAATGGTCATTTTCTCCAGTTTACCGGGCGTGGACGCCCCTGTGGTGCTACCGCTTGCCGAAGCTTTTGACATGGACATGGTTTAAAACAACCCCCTTCTTATTCTTTCTGACTCAAGTTTTTTACTTATCTCTTTATACACCTGATCCACTATCTGTTGTACATTCACCTGTGATAAAGGCGATGGTGTAGGTGGTGCTATTTGTTTTATCACCGGGGCATTGATCGCCCTGCGTGTTACTGTTGCATTTCTCTCTGTTATGTTGTGTTCACTACGCTCAATCATCTCTATTTCGGGTATCTGCGATGCCTTGACAGGTATACGTCTACCGCCTGAGCGTAGCATTTTGTGTATTGCACTCAGCGACGGTACAGGTGTCGGTGTCAGCGGTTCAGATGCTGTGCTTTCCGGCGCTGATGGTACCAACTGCATAGGTGTTATCGGAGTAGGGGGTTGCGGTGCAACTGTTGCAGTGGTTCTGACACTTTCGCTCTGTGGGGTCGCTCTGTTTTGCGCTTGGTTGTGAGATTGATTTTGCGTGTGTGTTAAGCTTAGCGGTTGTGGCCCTACTGTTGTACTCGGTTGTGTCATGCTTTGCGTCGCTGTCACTGTTCGGTTGTTCGCAGTCGACGACAGAATGCTCTCGGACTTTGTTGTCCTTATATCAGCCATCGGGTGGGTCATCGTTAAGGACGTATGAGATGTCGTAAGTGTATGTGATGCCATGGATGCCTGTGATGTTGCTGTCTGCGGTGCTGTAGTTGAAGCTTTGTATGGTGAAACGGTGGAGCTTTGCTCGTTACCGTTTGCTCGTGTGGTTGTGGGTTCTGATGTTTCCGTTTGCGCTTGTGGTGCTGTGCTGTTTTGTTGTGTTAGCGGCACAAGCGGTACGGGTGTGTGCTGTGGTGGGTCGGACAGTATTGTGGTAGAAGAAGTAATAGTATTATTATTGCTATTGCTATTACTATCACTATTACTGTTGATGACGTCGTTTCTACCGCTTTCACTGCTGAGAGTGGGCGATGGTGTTGTGGTTCTGTTTGCAGTCGCTACTGTGGAAACTGACGGTGCTGTCCGTTCGGTGGGCTGTGATGTGGCTTGCTCTGCACCGCTATCTGGCTGTGTCGCACGCTGTGTAAGCGACACAGGGGTGTGAATAGGTGCTGATGCTTTGACAGTCCCATCCGTTGGTTGTGTAGCGCTCTGTGCTATGCGCTCCTGTTCGGAACGCTCGGCTGTATGCACTGTCTGTGGGTGCTGTATTGCTTGGGGTGTGCCTGGTGGCGTTTTTGATTGCGTCGTTGTGGGTGCTGTTGTTGCTGTTGCTGTTGTTGTTGCACTGTCGCTGTCTGACATTTGTGGCGTCACACGTTGTACAAGTGGCTGGGTGGGATATTCGGGTGGCGGTGCAAGCGTGGGGATACTTTCGGTAGCTTCACTGTCCGCCGTATATTTCACGGCACTGCTGATTTTATATTCTTCGGCAGTGTCGGATTTAACTGTTTGTGTTGGGGTTGACCTGTCCGTGGTTGTCGCGGTGTCAGGCTTAGAAGTTGTCTCAACTGTCGACGACTGTTCTACATTGTTTGAAGTCGACTTCACCTGTGGGTCAGCTGTTCTTATTTCAGAATGTTCAGCTTTTGTTCCAACTTCGCCGACCTTTGCAACACTGCTTTCGGTGCGTTGCGTAAGTGGTTGCGGGACATGAACAGGCGGTTGAGGGAGAGGTTGCTGTGGTATTTCGTCCCTCGCTATAGTTTCGGCTGTGTATTTTGTATCGGTAGGCACAGTACTGTCGTCACGGTTCTGTGTGGACGTATAGTTTTGTGACGCTTCTATATTAGCAGTCACAGAACTGCTTTGCACCGTTGCATTTGTAGTACTATTTGTAATATTTGAGCTTGATGTTACAGAATCTGACGGTTGTATGACAGTCTGCGGTGCAAGCTGTGTGAGCGGTTGGGGGGTAAACGGTTGTGGTTCCTCTAGACTCTGCGTCGGCTGCTCTCCCGATATCCTTTCCGCTGTATACGGAATTGTATCGTTGCTCTGTACCTTGATCTCGGTGCTGTCAGGGGATTGCTCCTGTGGAGTCGGGGAAATGGAGGATTGACGGCCAACCTCAATTTGTCGGCTGTCAGAAGTGGTAGGTGTTGTTGTTTGCTGCTCTGACTTTGCTTGTTCAGTTGCAGATTGACGCCTAATTTCAGGCGAAACGCTGGGCTGTTGTGTTATCGCTTGTTGTGTTGTCGATTGTGGGGCAGTCTTGGCGTCAGAGGTTATCTGCGCTTCACTATGCTGTTCCGCTCGCTGAATGAGCGGTTCAGGGCGATATATCGGGGGTGCTTGCAGAGGGGTTCGGTCTACATCTATAGTATCGGTCGCAGTGTCTTCACTGTGCTGTGCACTGCTCTCCGTAATACTCGAAAGTTGTGTTGTTTTTGAGGGTTTACTGTCGTCTCTAGGTTGTTGTCTTACGTTTTGTTCTGTTTTTTTATTTTCGCTCTCACTTTGGTGAGCGCTTTGCTCGGACGACTGTTGTTGCACCAGGTTTAGCGGTGCGTGTGGCTCAGGTGATTGCGGTGTGACTGCTTCTCTGTTCGGGATATCGACACTCTGTGTGTCATCATTTTTAATGCTATTGGTTTCACTTGTAGTGTTTTTCGGGGGTGCGCTTGCTTTGTCCTGCGCCGGATCTTGAAGTTTTGCGGCTTCGATGCGCTCTGGTCTACTGTTTGACTGCTGAGGCTGTTCTGCTTGCTTTTGCGCTTCTACTTGTTGATGCTGCTCTGCTTTTTGCGCTTGCTCTTGTACTGCGGTGACAGTCTTCTCTACTGTCTTTACAATCTCACGCTCGACTTCTTTTGTCACGGTCTCCGGCATCTCACCGGTAGAGGTGACCTCTTTCGGGTGGGAAAGCGGTACGCTGTCAAACATAGCAGCTTGTTGTATCGGTTTATCTGACCTTATCGGAGGCTGTTCGGGGAGTTTGGACAGTGCTGTGTGAACGGCAAACTGCCTGCTGTTTTCGGTGGTTGGCTCTGCTTTTATGATGGGGCGCAGATTGTCTGTAATAGTTCTGCCTAAGAGGTTTGTTATAAAGTCCATGGACATGTTTAGCGTGTAGTAGCTGTTTTCGGTGAGGTAGCGTGAGATGTTGTAGACGTTCTCGGTCACTTGATTACGCATTAACGGCGTCTGCTGTGGCTGTCTGATTCGCCAAATCCTTCAATCAGGTGAATCATCGGCACAAGTGGCGACTCGTAACCACCTACGTTATACTTTTCAACTATGCTGTTACCGAGTTTCAGGTCGGTAGTTAGTATGCTCATCACGTTTTCCTTACCTTTCTAAGACATTAGAAGCTACAGAGCTGTCACCTGACAAGCCTGCAAACTTCAGCTGTCGAAAAAGCAGAGGCTATTCTACAGGTCCTTATTGCCTTCGTACAGGCTCAGTTCCTCGTACGCTACTTCAAACGTTTCTATAAGTACTTGATTGCCGTTCATTGCGTCCAAATCCGAGTAGCTCATCTTCTTTACATATACGCCGGATAGGAACATCGCCCTTGCCATGTCGCCGTTTTGCTTTAGCACGATTATAACAACATCATGCTCAAGACGCTTGCCGGGGGCGAACTTTTCCATGGCGTCAGTGTCGCTTTCTCCCCTGTTTGACACACCACGCTCAAAGCGCATGATATTTTCATTACTTGCAGGTTTAGCAAGTGAGTAGACACGATCGTTTACTCCGCCCTCTGCCAATATCTCGGTATCTACCGATATCTCAAAACCGCTTATCTTAGCAAAACTGATCTCGAATGATTCTATAAATACGGTAAAATTATACGGCCTAAGCAGGTCGTCAGGCGTTCCGATAGTATACATAAATATGACCGTTCCTTTCTGCAGGTTTTGTGTGGTTTTTGTAACATATAGTTTCTGATTTTACAAAAAGTGAGGCCGTGCCGAAGAGCACAAAACCGCGGTTTGAAAATCTTATTTTCAAACTTTAGCCCTTCCCTTTCTATCAACCTGCTGTGTGTTGATTACCTAAAAATCACACAACCAGGTTTGAAAGTATATTACTATCTGCTAAACTTCAAAAATATTTTTGGGTGCCTTGTTTACTTCCTTGTGAATTGCCGATATCTCAGCGCAGTATCTGCGGCGTGTACGATGGTCAAGCGTCATAACCGTTTCATAATCCCAGTGGTAGTAGTAGGACAAAAATGACGTTTCACGGTATAGTTCGTCCTCGGGGTAAACAGTTATTCCGCTGAAGTAAAATTTATAGGCTGTACAAATGTATGTCCGCATTCGGGGCATACTGCCGTGGTTTTTATCTCCTCAACTGCGTTTATACGCTGATACATACTCTGCAAAAATGCTAGGTCAGAGGAGAAAAACTTCTCTACAATTCTTGCATCTATTCGCGGCACACTACCCAGTGACGATATAACCCTCGATAGCAATATTATCGTAAGGTATCCGGGGTTTTGCACCACTCGTGGGTCACGTAGCGGTAGTACTTCGTCCGCCGCTGTTGCAAGGCGCATTACGCCCTCTCTGTGCACAACTCCGTTTGCGTCTACATACCCCTTAGGGAGGGTAAATTCAAATTGCGTTGCAAAATCTTCCATATTGATGACCATGCCTTTCTCACAACTATTAGGGGTTGTATTCCTAGTAATGCCGATATTCGGTTCTGCTTATTGCTTTATGTTGCGGTCTACACTGCCTAGGCAGTGTAGACCGCTATATTCGCTTTAAGAAATGTTAAAACGAACTAGGAAATTCTCTTCATTTCCTCGAACACTAGCTCTACGCTTTCAAAAGCGATTTCGCTGCTTGTAGCGTTGAAATCAGGAGCTGTGTACTTGGACGGCCAGCAAGCGAACAGTGTCCAGCTTGCGATATCCTGATGGCTGTCATCCTGCAGGTGGATAGTGATGTCTTCCATTCTATCTTCTGCAGCCTGCTTTGTGCCGTCGGATATACCAACAACCCAATCCCAGAAGGACATGTTTTCGCTCATGCCCCACTTTAGGGTTACGTTGCCGTACTTTGTCAGACCGGGCATTTTTCTGGGAGAGTTTATAAGCTCTGTGCCCTCTCTGTACTCGATAACGTCGATGCTTGCATCAAATCCGCTAACTTCGGAGAAACCGGCAACATCTACGTTGGTCATTTCGATTCGATAATTATACTTCTTGTATGGGTATGCACTTGCCACTTAAAAATCCATCCTTTCTATATGTGAACTATATATATTGGCCGTAAGAAGCTTAAGCTATTCGGCCTGTGCCGACATGCGGCGTTATCACTACGCAGTGGGGTAGAAACCTACCCACACCACGTATGCACTACAGTATCAGTGGGAATTACTCCTTCATGAACTGTGTGATTCTGAAGATTACGAACTCAGCAGGACGGCTTGGAGCTACGCCGATGACGCAGATCAGTCTGCCGTTTAGTATGTCGGACTGTGTCATTGTGTCCGGTCCGATGTTAACATAGAATGCTTCATCTTCCGATGCACCGACAAGAGCGCCGCTTCTGTACATATCTCTTAGGAAAGAGGTGATTGTACGCTGGACTCTCATCCACAGTACTTCATCGTTTGGCTCAAATACTGCCCAGTTTGTGGAAGCCTTGATGGTTTCCTCTAGGTAGATGAACAGACGACGAACGTTGACATATTTCCACAGGCTGTTGGAGGAGCAAGTTCTGCCGCCCCAAACTCTGATGCCCTGGCCTGGTAGTGCTCTTATTAGGTTAACGCCGGCTGGGTTTAGTAGGTCCTGCTCGCCCTTGTTGTATGTAACAGATAGGCCTAGGCAGTTGTTAACTACTTCGTTTGCAGGAGCCTTGTGAACGCCTCTGGTGTTGTCGCTTCTTGCGTAGATACCGATAACAGCGCCGGACGGTGGGATGTATGCTGCCTTCTTAGCTGCCATATCGTATATCTGTAGCCAAGGATGGTACATTGCACAGTAGTTGGAGTCAACTATTTCTCTGTGTGTCAGTAGATCCTGTGGTTTTGTCATGTCGTAAGGCATATCAAGAACGGCAAAGCGGCTAGCTAGTCTTTCGCAGTGAGAAACCAGTGCCAGCTGTACAGCAGGAGCTGTTATGCCGGGGATAGCCATGATGCTTACGTTGGATATTTCCAGGAATGCTTCTAGGCCTGTTCTCTTGCCGGGGCCGTCGCCACCGCCGATGTAGATGGATTCGTCCAGAGCCTTGCAGCTACCGTCGGAACCGCCGGACAGTGTGAATGTAGCCTTTGTTGCAAAAGCGTCGCCTGCTATTGCCTGGATAGGTGTGCAAATTTCTTCGCAGGGTGATGTGCTTACGTTAACAAGCTGGCTCTTTGCAAGCATGTTGTCAATGAAGTCAGCACTTGCAACGTTGAATGATACGTTTTCGTAGATTTCAACGTTATCTTCGCAAGCGATTTCCATGTTCATGTCGCAAGTTACGATCAGCTTGGAAGGAACTAGGTTTGCATCAACGATGTTCTGGTCGAACTCTTTTTCGAAGCAAACTGTGTTATCCTGAATACGGGAGATCTTGTTGTGTGCTACTACGTTGCCGTTTTCCACGAATGCAACTACATCGCCCACGCTGAAAGCGTCAGCATTCTTAAATGTGTACATTTTTGTGGAGGTAACTGCATCTTCAAGAACGTCCATAACCTGTGTCTTAGCTTTGCTTGTAGACACTGCGGAAATTCTTACGTTGTTGCCCCACTTACCGACATTCTTAGCTGTGAACGCTACGGAGCCTCTTGTAGCGCCTGCCAGTACTGCGTCAGCGGGTGCAACACGCATGATGTAGCAGCGTGCTCCGCCGTTTGCAAAGAATTGCTCTACGGCGTATGCCAGATAACGGTTCTGGCCGTGTGTATTCTCGGATAGGTATCCGCCGAACTTTCTTCTGAACTCGGCGAAGGATACGATGAACTCGGGAGTGCCAACTGTTGCGCCCTTTTCAGCCATGCCTATAAAGCCAGCTGTACTGGTGCTAACACCCTCCATAGCTCTCATACCGGACTCAAACTCTTCAACATAAACACCGGGAGAAAGATATTCTGCCATTTTCTCTTTGTGTTCGGACTATGCCGAACAACTCCTCCTTTATATCATATTTGTGCACCTTTCGGCACACTACGGTCACCTGACCTTTAGACAGCGCCACAACATTGTTATCCGGCTTACTTTAATGTCTGTTCGTACTAGCAGTCAGAACGCATACCCCTTATGGAGTACATTTTCCTTCCCTTTCTGAATAGCTAAATAAAACTACCTTTAACCTGCTGAGGCACTGTCTCGAAAACTAATCTCAGCTTCTGAGCTTTCTACTCTACTCGGGCCGTCCTTTTATGGTCGGGGCTCATTATCCCCTCGCCTCTAAAGGTACGTCGGTGAGTGAATGAGAGGTCTGCCACTCTGTTACGTTAGGAATGTTTTTGCACTTTGTGGGTCTTGTACCACGCCATGCAATGTCAGACCACGATAATACGAGTGACCTTGACATCCTAAAGGGCATAGTGTCTACTTCTAATCCTATCCCTTCAGCTCTAGAGGGAAAGTAGCCGCATTTAACGGGCACACTCTCCAAACGTTTACTTTCCGACAAGTTGTCGGGTTCGGTTTGCTCTTTACTGAAGTTACGCATTAGTCGGGCTCCGTCATACACAAGAAGCCCCATTCATTCACCTCCTTGTTAAAGTATTCCAGCTCACACGCTCTTCCTCGCTGGCCGGATTCAACGGGTATACAAAACTGACCGGTTTCGTCGCTTATTCCGCGATAACTCCGTCTCACCTGTTCCCGCTGAGCGTGTTTGAATTTAAACGGTTGGTCAATTTGATAGCTTCCGTCTAAATTCTTCGAGAGAATTGAGAACAACTCTCTCTCTTCACCCTCTCCAACTGTATATTCAAGCCCTACGAGACGTTGGGTTGTGTAGCCCTGCAGTGCTATCCAATGTTTCCCGCCTGTCTCGCCGTATGCTTGAAGTTTTAAAACCGGTTCCCCGGTTGAGAGTGTCATAACCTCGGTGTGGGGTTCGCATTTACCCACAATCATCTCGCAGTCGCCGTAATAAACATTCGGTTTGCGGTAGAGCCGCAAGGCGACCGGTTCGGGGTTTTGGTCTACTTTGTCTATGCTGACCAGATATGGAAGGTACTTTTCTGCCATTACTATGACGGAAAAGCTGTCCACTCCATCGCCCAGCCCCGAAAAAACGTAGTAACCCTCGGGCTTGCGTATAGGGGTTATACGTATGCCGTTAACTAAAAATGTATGCTCAGGTCCGGTTATTACCGAGCCGTTGTAAGAATCTTTTAATAGCAGTATAAAATCTGCACGTAATGAAATCACTTTTAATCCTCCCGTCTTTGTACCGACGAAATGCTGATGTCTGTAACACGTCTGAACGAATCGGAGCGACGTGACGACAGCAGTACAGGGGTAATGGTAAAGTGTACTCCCAGCTGATACGGCACGTTTAGCGCTGTCCAGATACGTGTTTTCTCTTCAAATGTCATCTGGGTCAGAGCAAGTGCCGCATTCCCCTCTTCCTCTTGCACCGAGTGCAGACCACTCATGTTAAGGAGGGAGCTGTCCGCCAGCAGCTGTATACACCTGCCGAGCACTCGCTGTTCCATCTCTGCCGCAGCTGCTATCTGTGACTTACTGTTCAAAAATAGCATATAATAGAGTGTTAGAGGCTTTGGGGGTGGGGTTCTGGTGTTGTCTAATCGTCTTATCGGGGTTGTGCTCTTTATCTCACCCTGCTCTTTGATATCATATAAGAACAGGCCCAGCATGTAATCGGTGTTTTTATCTGTGGGGGAGATTAGCTTTATTGACTCGGGGGACGCTATAGGTTCGGGGCAGAGGCCTTCACGCAGAAGGTTTATAAGTGCCGTGCTAACGTCCGATACCACGAAAAAATCAGCCACAGTATCACTCCTTTTTGTTTGGGTTAAGGTTTACTAGTTATACAGCGACTCCACTGAGAAGTAGGCGATATTTCCGCCGACATTGTCGTAGTAGGAGTATTTGTAAAGTAGTCCATCATCTTCATAAGCGTTTCTCACGATAAGGTCTGCAAAGTTCATTTTCACAAGCCTTGTGAACAGCTTATTGTATTTATCAAGCTCAAACACCACGGAGCTAAATGCTGTGGGGTTTGTTATTCTTATCTGGTCTATCGCAACACAGTCATCCAGCGCTATCTGCGTGTTATCGGTATACATATCAGCAGAATTCGCAGGGGCGGTGTATTCGTTGGGGCGGTAAGCAGTGACTTTATCTATTGTTATCAGCTGTTTGTCGTCCTCCCACGAATCGTCCTTTTCACTACGCCATACGTTTTTGTCTATCTCGTAGTACAGTGTAATGTCCTGTGTTACAAAGTCGGGGGTTGCGTCTACCGCCGGTGGGGTTGTGCTGTCTGTTGAGTCAGCATTTGAGCCGGTGTCCACCGTACCAGTATACCAACCACCGGAGTTGTCAACTACAGAGCCATCACTGCCACCCGGCATATAGTAGTAGCTACTGTCGCTGTCTCCCGCCGTTTCGGGGTTCTCCCATGTCTGCACCTGCACTTTAGTGTCGGTGGTGAGAACTACGCCTGCCTGCTCAAACACGAACGCTGTGTCGTCGTCTGAGTAGTAGACCTTGGGGGTTTCAAAGAACCAGCTCTCTATCTGGGATAGGTTTGTATTTACAAGTGAAGCATAGTTAATGTTGCCTGCGTACATGGAGCCTGTATACAATTCACTGCCGTTTTCGCTGTACAGTGTACCGTTGCCCTGCGCCAGTCCGCCGTGGAACATTCCGTCATACTTCACTGTTCCGTTTTCGTAGTAAAGTACGCCCATACCATGGAAAAGGTTGTTTATGAAGTTGCCTTCGTATGCAAGCGTGTAGTCCGGCTGGTACATTCTGCCGGTGCCGGAGAACTGTCCGTTTGCGAAAGTACCTTCGTATATGAGTTCTCCTCTTTCGGAATAGAGCATTCCTTCACCGCTGTAGAGGTTATCTACAAAAGTGCCCTCGTACTTCTTTACTCCGTTCGAGTGGAATGCTATACCTTGGCCGTTGTACATATTATTATCAAACATACCTGTGTACAACATCTTACCTTCACGGTCGTAGAGTGTGCCATCACCTGCCGCGATGCCTTCCTCTACTGCGCCTGTGTATACCCTAGCACCGTCCGCCGCCAAAATGTTTGCAACTCCGACATACTCCTGTAGGTCCATGTCGTTGTAATCGAAGGAGGTGTTTGTGAGTACCGCTTCAGGGCTGGGTGGGACAGTGGGTAGAGCGGATGCGAACATGGAGAAGTAGATGAATATTGCCGCACAGCTTCCCAGTACCACCAGCATAAATATGTTTTTGTAGACCAGGAACTTGCCTATGGATATATAGTCGTCGGAACTTGTGGGTTTCGACTTCATTATTTGACGTATCGCCTTATTCAGCGGACGTACAAGTTTAGCTGTGATAACGTTTATGTTGAATAACCGCATTATTCTGAGCAGGCCCATTCGGAATGGCGCCGTTATAGCGGTTATAACTCTGGTGAATGATGACCAAAATAAATTCATCTGTTACCCCTCCCCTCTCGCTATCGCTTATATGTTCTCTTGAGTAGCTATTTCTTTTTTGTGACACTTTTTGTCACGTCGTTTATCGTCTTGTTTATCTCTTTGTTCACCTCGGAAGTCACCGCCCTTGATATATCTCTGCTTATCTTGTTAGGGTCAGTCGCTCGAGTTACTTGGTTCTTCGCACTTCTAAAAGGTGCTGTTACCGAGGAAATTATTCGCTTTATAATAGAGTCTATCATGGTGTCCTCCTTGTGGTTGTTTTTTGTTGTTATACTAGCTGTTGTTCGCATTCAAAGAGGTAATTCGTGATATTACCGTGGGATTTGCCAGTTAGACAATTACTTAGCTACATATCACTATACTAACTGTTGCTCGCATTCAAAGAGGTAATATCGTGAGACATTGTCAAACTGATTCTCACGCAGTACCATAACGAACAGGTTCTTCGCTTCGTAGTAGCGTTTTTGACCGTATAGTTCCATTGCCTTGTCGAAAGTACCCTTTGTGTTGTTGATAAGCCTTGTGACTGCGGGCGAGTAGCTGTCGTAGAAGTCGTAGAGGTGCAGATGCTCGTCATCCAGTAGGCCTATGTAGCGGTTAAAGTAACGGTCGGGGTCTAGATCGTCATAGGCGGTTGAGGTTACTATTAGTCTGCTTGACATCTGACGGAACAACTCCTCCTTGAGGGTTAGTCTGTCAAGTTCGTCGGAGATTAGCGCCGATACGTACCTGTTGTTGTCACCGCAGATACCGTAGTAGAGCTGTGCCTTGTGCAGTACGAATGTAAACTCGGGGCGGTTTTGGACCGGCAGTGTTGTGGTCATACTATCCAGTGCCGCAAGTGACGCAAGTGCGATTTCCACCGCTTCTGCGACTCCGCCTGTGCTCACTACCTTCAGGCTTGTGAGGTTCATTTTATCCGCCATCGGGGTTACGTTTCTTTCGGAGCAGATTCCGCTTACGATGTTAAAGAAGCTGTCTGTAGTCTTGCGGACATATTCTATAGGAAGCTGTGAGTTTTTGAAGTACATCCCTATGCTAAGAACGGGGTAGTTACCTGTTATACCTGTGCCGGACACTACGTCAGCTAGGTTGTTTTTCCCGAGTAGTGATAGTGTCTGCTGTGGGATAAACTTAAAGTATGTTTCGCTGAGGCTCTTTAGGTTGTAAAGCTGTACGTCTATGTCGCCAACCATTTTGTTGAACACTCTGCTTATGTCAGACAGTTCATCGCCTGTTTCAGCAGGTAGACGTATGGAGCGGTTGCCTTTTGAAAACTCTTCGATGCCTTCTTTTATTGTCCCCAGTGGGAGTAGTACTCGGTAGAATGCGCCGAACAGTATCAGGAATACTGCAATTGAAAACAGTACAGCTGTTATAACGTAGTTGATTATGTAGCTGGTCATATAGCTGTCCATATTAGTGGTTAGTACACCTGTTTCGAGTAGGTAGACTGTCGATCCGCTTGAGCCGCCTATCGGAGTTATCGCTGTTATGCGCTCGCCGAATGCATCATCTACTATTCCTATCTGCGGTTGACCGGTATACGCCGCACGCTCATAAAGAGCGTCAGAAGCGGTGTTTGCAGCCATCTCAAATGGGTAGTAACAGGGGAGTATCGAGTCTACACCGATGTACATTACCATATTGTCAAAGTACGCCGTTCTGGTGTACATGTCACGTGTGTTTAGGTTTGCTTTCAGGTACTGGTACGCTTCGCCCGTGTAGTCGGAGGGGTACTCTATTTCTGAGTAGCTCTCTGTTCCGAACAGGGCGGTAAGCATATTTCCTTCGTCCTCTACCTGTTTTCTAAAGCTGTCCTCCACCGATGTTTTATATGAGTCATAAGCGAAGAACCCAAAGATCACAACCGCTGCAACAAGTAGCGGTACAGAGGCTACCAATAGCTTCATGATGATAGTTCTACCCTGCTCAACAAGGTATACACAGAGCATTAGAGCTCCCAGTACACCAAACGCAATAACAAGATAGAGCAGTGAGCGCAGTATGCAGTCCATCAGCACACTGAAGAAGTCGTTGCCTATACTATCTACCACGAACGCTTCTCCGCCCTTGCCGATAAGAAGTTCGTAGTATCCGCTCGTTTCGTTTTGTACAACACCAACGTAACTGCCTTGGTCACGCATTGACATTAGCAGAACGTCTTTAGGGGAGTATCCCGACTGTCCCGAGAATGGGTCAGACCCACTGCGGACAAGCGTTTCAGCACCGCCCCCTGCAGGTATTGCTATGAAGTCGCCGTTATATGACCATGAAGCGTCCCCTCGTTGTGCTACCATCACACCGCTGTCATACGGAGCGATGAACATAGGATACATACGCTGTGTCAATTCTCTTGCGGGGTATATTTCTGCTGCTTCTCCACCGTCGGCGCTTGCGTAGTACACCTTGCCCGATTGGGACAGGTAAGCAATATCCAAACCAACTATCAGCGCTTGATAAACGCCTTCGTCAGGAGAAATCTCATATTCTCTAAGTGAAAGGGAATACAAATCCACGTCATTTATTATCGTAGCGGTGTCGAAGGCTACTCTTGTAATCTTGTCGCCCTCGGGCACTACGCCCATTAGTATAAGATTTGTGTTGGAGGATTGTATCCATCTGTAACGTGTTTGCGAGTCGTCTACTAGGACACGCTCTGTAACATCCTTGAAGAACCAGCTTCCGAGGTCATAGACCTTCACAGACTGCGACTCATACTCACCTGTCAGCTTGTCACCGTAGTTTAGGAGCAGGAACAAGTACTCGTTTTCGTCCATTGCCATGTCCACAACAGTTACAAACTTGTCGTCCTGTATGCGTGACATGTTTATACTGTCCAGCACAGAGCCATATTCGTCAATCTTGCGTATCAGTATATCGTCACCCTCGTACATAACCGTCAGCGTTTCGCCGTCGCCGAGTGCCTTTACGGGGCCTATACTGTCCATGCCTTGGCTTGCTATGTCTATTTCGATAACTACTGCGATTATTATAGCCACCAGTGCTATAACAACGGGTAATATTCTGATTATTTTAGATAATACCTTCACTTGGAATTCCCCCGTTTCAATTAGCTATATTTCAAGTTCGCCCAGGTAAACCTCGCCAATATTCTCCATTGCGGCGTAACTGACATTTTCTGCAGTCAGTCGGGCATAGTTAAGTCGCGTAGTTATCTGGTAGAAAGTGTAGATCACTGTTATCACTACTACCACTCCCAAAAACAACATCAGGGAGTTGCGCTTTACAAAGCCAATAATGGTTCTCAACCATCTTAGGCGTCTGTTAATTCCGCCATTTATATCCTCAAGCTCCTCCGGGAGCATTTTTATCTGCGCTAAAATTCTGTTGAGTGTCCCAAAGCCTTTAGTGCCTATCTTTTTGTAGAACACCTGTAGCTCGTTTGGGTAGTACGGTATATGGTCACCGTACTTCTTTTCAAAGTCGCTTGCTAGCACGTTAAATGTGACAGAAGCCACTCTGCTGTAAAAGAGGGTTTCGTTATCTTCGTTGTCGTTCCATTCGTGAAAATCGAGGAAGTAGTTTAGGTAAACACTCTTCTCTCGTGTTAAGTTTATGTTTCGTGGGTTTAGTAGTAGCATACCCATGCTACTTGTTATGCCGCTTTGCGCAACCGCCGCAACAAACGCTGTGGCGACTTCTACTCTATCGCTAAATTCTGATATGTAGACATTGTCCATATCAAGCAGTCGACTTTCGCTTTGGTAGGTGAATACCAGTGAAAACGAGTCCTTTAGCGTGAATGATCCTATGTAGTCGGAATTGTCCTTAAACAGCTCCTCCTGTGCCATAATGCCTGCTATTTCTCGTCTTATGACGGGAGAGGTGATTGATATAACTGTGTAAAATACGCCGGTGTCCCTTTTTCTGTCGGCACATACCGTAATTTCGTTAGTGTCGTTCTTTATAACGGTTCTCACGACATCAAGCTGCATATTCAAAGCTTCTATCAAGATCTCTCCCGCCTTTCAGATTACCGCGCTACCTTGTAGCATAGCTACGGTAATTTACGATTTCTTCTTTTGACTGACTATTGCAAATACGTGTGTGTAAACTGATGGGTCGGATATCGCTTCGACACGGATTTCGTATACGCCTTCCTTCGCAGGAGCTGTGTATACCCCGTTGTTGTCAATTGAACCACCTTCAGCGTCAACCAGCTTGTAGTTGCAGGGCTCGGTGGGCATATTCACAAAGACAGGTGTGATATGTGCTGTTGCCTTTGGTGTTAACACTATTGTGTCGGGGTTTACGAGGATGTAGCGCTCGCCGTCTCTTGTGGGGGTGATGCGCTTTGTTACGTCGTTTAGTTTGAAGGCGTACCAACGTACTCGCACGCTTATTGCGTTTGACGGTGCTGTTAGCTTTACGCCTACTACGAACGTTCCTCTGTCCGACAGTACCTTCACCGCTGTGCTTAGGTTGTAGACACGCTCGTTGCCGTAGTACTGGGCTTCGCCTGCAAAGACGGAGGGGTCACCTATAATGGTTTCACTCACTTCGCCTGCTTCGGTGGAGCCTGTTATGTACTCAACTCCGATGTCGACATATATGCTGCCCTTTCCGAGGCCGTGCATGATTTCGTCCGACATTATTGTCTCGCCTGAGCTGTGACCTAGTCCCAGTGGAAGGTCGAACACACCGCTTGCGGCGTTCTTGTTCCAGTCGCTTACGTCTCCACCGCTACTTGCAGCAGGTGTGTAAGCTACCTGTTGAGGCATCACTATTGTGCCACCGCCGCCCGGTACAGGGAAGAATGTATCCAGCTTACGAAGTAGCATCATCTGACCTGCGTTGTAGCTGTACTGCTCAAGCGGCATCGGCTTTACGCTGTCAATGATTATGCGTGCGCCTTGGCGTATAAGTGAGAGTTCTGCAATCCACAGACGCTCGTCGTATATCTCACCAAGGTGCTTATCCATCGGTAGCTCATAGAGGGTGGATAGTGCAAGTTCGTCTATGCTCTTGGTTACGGGGGTGAGCTTAGACTCTATTTTATCGTTTATGACAAAGTTTTCGTCATTCTTTTGCACCGAGATTTCGCTCGCTGTCACTGTGACAACGCCTGCACCGCCCCAGATATGTGCTTCGGGTGTGAGCAGTACTGTAAGTTCAGCTTTTTCGCCTTTTGAAAGACGGAGGTGGTTCTGGTAGACCTTTCCGTTTTCAAGCTCTGTCTGCTGTACAAAGCCGGGGGTGTCCAGCAGGTAGGAGAATGAATACTCAGCGGATACGCCGGCGAACTTTACAAGCTCTATCTTCACTGCGACATTCGTGCCTTTTACCACGTACTTCGGTGCGTACTGTCTAAGCTCTATTTCGCTGTCAGCGTATATTGTCTTACAAGTGACAAAGCTATCGTCTATTGAGGGGACTTTAGCCGCTAGATCTTTGTCTACAAGGGTGAGCTTGAAGCTCTCTTTTATCTTGTTGAAGCTGGAGCCGCCGCCTTCTTCACGCATTGCACTGTATACTTTGTCTACATCCTGCTCGTCGTAGGATATTCCTAGGTATGCGGTTTGTGTGGTGAGCTGTGCGTAGCCCTCAATGGTGGAAAGTTTAACCACCTGAGTTTCGGGCACTACAACTTCTCTACCTGCGGCGTCAAACGCCATACCTGCTTGAAGTACCACCGACTGGTCATCGGCCTGCACCACATTCAGTCCCGCAACAACACCATTCGCCCCTGTGGTACGGTTTATCAGCCTGCGCTTATCGTTGAAATAGCGCTGTTCGGCTTCAAAGTCACGTGCAGTCAGGAGTTTTCCAAAATAGTAGTTGCTGCGCTCATAAGGGAAATACTTACGGTTGATCATTCGGTGAGCACCTTCTTTCCTTTTTCTGAGTTCCCTGCGGGGCGGCTAGTGTCCCTCGCCGCCCACAGGATCCAGAGCGTTTGATACGCTCTATGTCAAACTTTATTGCTTACTTGATTCTGTCTCTTCCTCTGTTTCGCTTCCCTGCTGCGTTGTATTGTTTGTCATAAGTGACGCAGGTGGGGATGGCGGTGATAGAGGTGTCAAGTTTTGCCCCGGGGTTGGTGTGTACCCTCTGTTTTGGGTGGGTATGTGGTACATCGGGTTGTATCTGCCGGACTGCAGTGTTCCCTCTGCTGTAGCCGCTTGTTGCTCTTTCTTTTTCTTCCTCCAGAGCATGTAAACAACCACTGCTATCAGCGCTAGCGCTACTATCATAATTGCTACTATCGCTATTATAAGCACTGTGGAACTTCCGCTATCGTCCAGACCTGTGCCCACTGTTCCCATCGGTACAGCCAGAGCGTACTTGCTGAAGTGTGTAACCTTAGCATACGCCATGTTGCCGTCACGTCTTGTCAAGAAGGCATCTACCGTTCCATCGTCATTTATACGAACGATGGTTACTATAGCGTTGACATATTCGGGCGGTATCGGTATACCGATCTCGCTTTCACCGTTCGGTTGAACACTCTCGCCGTATAGTTCTACGTTTATGTCGTACAGTCTTGCAATCTCCATTGCCCTTGTACCTTCCACGACATCTTTATCGCTTTCAGTCGGGACAATTTCGTTTACCACTATTGCTACGTCCTTTTCAAGAACAGGCTCGTCAGCGGTTAGAATAATACTTGTGACTGTATCCTTCGCAACAATATCGGTAAAGCTGGGGCCTGCCACTTCTACTGCATCACGCCTTACCAGTTTATCGGTTGTTGTGATGCCCAGATCACCATCATCGGTTTCTACTACAGGTGGTGGTGGCTCTATAACTGTGTACACTGCCGAGTTTGACCCACTTACGTCCATACCGTTTTTAATGGCAAAGAATTTCAGTGTTACGGGTCGTCTTACGGTAATCGGTTCAGTGTATAGGAACATGTCAGACAGTTTATCCGCTGTTGGCTCTGTACCATTTGTGGAGTAGTAGATTGACGCTCCCTCGGTAGCACAGTGTAGCTCTATTCTTGTACCCAGAGCTATTTCGCCATTTGCTGTTGTTGTATAAGGAGTGGACACCTGCCCTGCTCTGTTATAGATGTAACTCGCTATTTCGCTGTTCTCCTTGCCGTCCACCACTGTGATAGCTTTAAGCACCATCGAACCTGTGATTTCAATTGGCGAGGAATACGTTGCACTCGAGTTTGTGGGGGTGTCACCGTTTGTGGTGTAATGTATCGAGCCTTCTGCACTGCTTAGCGTTGCTCTGGCTCCGAAGTATGTAGTTGCACCGCTTGGGATTGACGAGGTGGGGGCTGCAGCCATCTCAGCTATATTATAGCTAAGTAGCGATACAGCACTGTCACCCAGTCCTGCAACTACAGGCTTTGCCTTGATGATGAAAGTGCCTCCCGGCTCGCCTGTGACCTGTACTGTGCTTCCCTTCATTGTTCCTGCGCCTGCCACAACTGTTGCGGCGGCACCGTTAACTCCGGGGGTTATCGTCACTATAGGGTCGGAGCCGTTTGTGGTGTAGTAGATTTCTGCGCCTGACATCGCTGTAAACAGTGTTATATTGCTTCCTATTCTGACTACACTGTCAACCTGCGGTGAGGTGGTTATATAACTTCCCTCTTCAAGTATTGTGTAGGTGAAGGATACTGTTTCACTCGGGGTGTAGCCATCTCTCACTGCATACGCTCTTACAACTACGCTAGCTCCGTATTCTCCGTTCAGTACGACGTTGTTACCGTACATCGCTGTGGAGTCTTCGCCTGCTTCTGCGTCAGCAGGGTCTGTGCCGTCAAGGGTGTAGATTATGTCGCCGCCGCCTGCGGAAGTAAGGCTTATTCTACCGCCTTTAGGTACGACACTACCTGTAGCGTGTGACGAAGTGGGGGGAGCGAGCTGATCCGCTACTCTGTAGTGGTAGCTGGTCGGTGCGCTTATAACTCCCGACAGTTCCGCAAAGGTCACAATCCAAGTCTCAGTAGAGATAACCAGCGGACTTTCGGGGTTGTAGATATCAAATGTGCTCGGATCTATGTTTTCAACACCACTTGACACTGTGTTCCAAACGTCGTCGTAGTCGCCACTTGAAGCGAACGCTTTATAATAGATGGTGGCGTCGTCTGTCGAAGTGCTCAGTACTACCTCGGTGTCCTGCACCAGGTTAGGTGGGTTGTCTTTCAAGCCAACCGGGGTTGCCATAACCGCCTGTACAGGTGCCGGAGGTTGGAACAGTAGCTGAACTTCAGTGCTGTCAGCAAATGTTGTTCTAAAGGTGCTCGGATCGCTTTCGTCCAGATATACTGCTATCGCTCTCACCACTAGGAATGTATCGCCGTGCGGCATTGTTATGCCTGTGGTTTGGTCGTAGAGCTGTGTTGAGCCGGTGAGGGCTCCGCCCCATGTTGAGGGGACGCTTACGCTACTACCATCTAACGTATAGTATATCTTGAAGTTGGACATGGAGGATGTAAGGCTAATCTTAGCTCCGGGGGAGATGGTTGCAATCTCCTCTGCCGTGGTGGCAGGTATGGAGCTTGGCGCCGCCATCTGCGTTAGAGTAAACACGAACTGTGCGTTTTCACTCTGCGAGTAAAGTGGGAACGCTCTTGTGTCGTAAGACACAGCGTTTACCACCATTGTAAGTACACCTGTGGTATTGTCAGGGGTCATGATAATACCTGTTTCGCTGTTGTACTTAAGGGTTTTGTTCTCAGAAAGCGTTATTCTCTGCGCTTCTGTATAGCTATCTTTGTTATCCCAGTAATCCAAAACCCATGTAGCCCATGGTAGACCGCCCATCAAACCGTCCGGTTCTGTTTCATAAGCACTATAAGCTTCTAGGAACATCTCGTTCACTACCGGCGCTTGGTTATTAAGCGCATAGAAGATTTCAAGTCCTGCCGGCGGCGGGTTGAATCTTACGGAGTCGCCCAGTTTGAACGATGTCTCTTCTCCCATCAACACGGGCTTATCTGCAGGTGGTAGCGGCGTGATCAAGAACCGCAGTACCGATTCCACTGATTCTTTTAGCGTGTCGAGGGGGGAATACGCTTTTGCTCTTATTGTGAAGATCGTGTTCGAGCTGAGCGGTGCTGTAAGCGATGAACTATCCGGGTCGTACCATTTAGTGGAGCATTCCACGCTGTTTTCCACAAGATAATTGTTCGGGTCGCTTGGGTCTACAAATAGGTAAAGGTCACGCTCACCCGATATTGCAGACTGCGTTGTCATGAACGCTCCTGTAAAGTCACGTACAGGTTCAAACACTTCAGTACCGTCATCTGTGTAGAATATTGTTGATCCGGGGGTCTCGGTGCTTAGAATTACAAGTGATCCTGCAGATATGCTCGCTGTTGTCGACGCTGTAGTTTCAGGCAGTGACACAACAGGTTTGATCTGATCACGAATTGTGAAGGTGTATTCAAGGGGGTCGCTAACGTTCGAGTGACTTACATAGGTTATGGCTGCTATGGTTGTTTCTGTTAGAGGCTCTCTTATTGATATTTTGAGCTCATCACCCATCTCGTAAGTCACCACGTATGTTACAAACTCACGAGGAGTTGCGTCAGCTTTCAATTTGTTGTCTGCGTCAAAATCATCATCTATGTAGCCCTCATACACCGTTCTTGCTATAAGTCGTGTGTTGTACCCCATAGTTTCACCGGTGACAAAACCACTGGATTCCACCTCACCAACTCTAATTTCGGGCAACGATGGTATTGATAGCGAATCGTGTATGTAACTCACATATTCATGGCCAGCTTCTGGTTCGCCGATTTCTGCAATTACTTCTCTGGTTTGAATACTTTCATCACCGGGCTTAGTGTTGCCAATTAACAAGGATGTAGCAGGATAGAACTCAAATGCGCCGTTGACATAACCCGGAATTGCTTCAACGTCACTTTCTTTTATGTACTCCCCTTCAGTGCCAGATTCAATCTTGTGAGTTTCAAATACGTCCACATTGTCACCGTCAAGAATCTCGCCTGAGTACTCAAACATGGTATACAGAGGATTGTCGTCGATGAAATCTTCGGGAAGAGTTAACATAACAACTGAGTGCTCACCTATGCTGTATGTGTTTCTTAATCCACCGTTAAGCAGTCGTCCATCTTCCAGCACAGAAGGTGCGTCCGGCTTTGGTGCTACAGATAGTTCAAACTCCGCCACAGGAGAATACTTATCAAGTCCTGCATCGTAGTATACCGCTGACAAATACACCCTATTACCCGAGGCAATTGTATATTCTTTTAGGGTCGTTAAGTCGCTTGCAGTTATCTTGCCACTACCGGGATTAAAGGTCGTTGCGTCTTTCAGAGCGCTAAGGTCGCTAAAACTCGGTGCACTTGCAGGATTTAGCATATAAAATATGCTGCCGTTCGCTATCGAAGCACCATCTTCAGGAAATGCCAATTTAAAATTAAATTGCTGCGTCACCTGAAGGTCGTTTCGGTATTCCGTTTCTACGCTGTTTCCAGCCTCATCTTGGGAAACTATCGTAAGTGTTGGTAGTCCGAAATCCGTTAAGTTTTCCACGGTGTAGGTAACGGTTGCTGCAGCGGATTCCTTGTCTTCACCATTGGTTTCAAATGTACCTATGGCAGTTATCTCTACTTGTTTATATTGGTCTTCGCCAAACTCAAGCGTGTGAGAGGCAAGAGTGAAAGGTGTTCCTGCCACGTCCACTGTTGTTCCATCAAATTTGGTGAATTTCATGGTGTAGCTTATTGTATAGGTGTCACCCACCCCAAGTGAAAATCCCTGCGGACGTGAGATTGTGAATGTGTTGCCCGCAAATAACAAGGAGTCAGATGCAGGACTTATCACAGGCGGTGGTATAATACCATTAATGTCATATCGCACATAAACCTGTGGTTCACGTTTACCGTATACTCGATCACCAAGGTAGCTGGTATCTTCGGATGTGAGTATAAGGATGACTTCACCGGTGGCGAATTCTTTCGGGTTAGGGTTTGCATCTATCTTTCCAAGCAAAGAGATATCAGATACATCGCCTGCACCGGTGATTGTTGCAGTGTAGGGGGTACGATCCGGGAATAGCGGGTCTTCTTTTCGCGGTTCAACTTCACCATTGCCGGTTGGAAAATCCACTGTAGTAGTTGTTGTTGTAATTAAAGCCGTTAAATCCGCAATCGGCACTTGAAATGTTACAGTTTCACTGTCTGCATATGTTTGCGAGTTGTTTAAGCTTCTTGCAAATGCATGAACATACAATAGCTTATCAGCAGTTGCGTTAGCGTTATTTACCGCGGCGGTAACATCAAAAGCATCTGTATACTTTTCGAAACTCGTCGGTGGAGTTGCAGAAGTGTTTACTGCATAATGCCATTCTACTTCTGATGAAACAGGCAATGCAAGCTTGTGTGTTATTATCTTATCGATATCTTCGTCATTAACAAAGGTGCCCACTAAGTCCGTGTCAATCATGTCTGAATTGACATCCAACGGAGTTTCAAGTCCTGTTGTGTCAAAGCCTTGATTGGCAGAATCTCCGTTTAAATGTGCGGTGCTTGCAGTTCCGTCAGCTACTAACTCAAGAAGTTTAGCTGCAGTTGGTATAGTGACAGTCAAGTCAGAAGTTTTACCACCATAAGTAGCCGTGACTACGACTTTTTTTCCTGCTATCGCTGCAACGTATGGTATTTTTAATATATTCTCATTAATGACCTCTACAGTTTGGCCGGTAGTGTTGTTTCCAGCCCCAGTTTTTTCTTCCCAACTTGCAGTTTGATCAATCGGCGTATCTCCCGCAACCGTCGCCGTCAGAGGAACTTCGATGAATGTGTCAGTAGCGATCTTTACACCTTTAAAAGCAGTAGAGGTGCCAGCGATGTTTGTGGTTTGAACAGTATGTGGATTGGCAGCTGGTAAAATTTTTGCATTTGGTGCAGCCGGGTTAGTTATCGTAAAGGTTTTCTCTATCGGTGTTGATGCACCACCATCCACTGTCGCAGTCGCCGTAATAACTATATTTCCGCTAACATTGCTCGGTATCGTAAAGTTAGTGGCGAAATTTTCAGTAGATTTTGTCACAGGATTGGTAAACACAACTGCATTTTCAGGTGTAACTGTCCAATTAACTGTTACATCTTCCTCGCCAATGTTAGTAGTCGTTACGTTAGCTGCAACTCTATAGGTTGGGGTGCTGTTAGCAGCAGCTACGTAGTTAGTGCCAATTACTCCGTAGTGATATAATCCATTTGTATGATTTGCGGATTCACTAATTGTGATAGTGTCCAACTTTTTAGGAGGTGTGGGGTTATCTTTCACCGTGGTATTAAATGCAGCACTCTGCGGTGACGCCACCTGCCCTTTCAGCGGCGCTTCTACTTCCAACTCCCAGGGAATGTCTCGAGTGACTCCGGGAAGTGGAGGGGTAGTTATTATGTCATACTCATAATCGCCATCAGATGTGGGGGTTACTTCTATGGTTGCATTACCCTGTAGTAGCCAATCCAGTGTATAGGTTGTGGGGTCTTGTGTGTAGCTGAAAGCGGAGTAGCTCTTATTGACATAAGACTGTAAAAAGCCGTAGTCAAGTACATCGTCGTGTTTGGGATAATAAATTTCTGTGCCGTTTATTGTGTTTCCACGATGGTAAAAGTAATCATTATCCACACCCAAAACACGTTTCTGTTCGTAGTCAAGTCTAGCAAATGGTTCTTGCACTTCATCAGGAAGTCCGCTCAAAACCGAAATGGTATCGGAGCTTATGTAGGTGCCTCCATGCGACGAGGTGTATGGAAAACCTCTGCCGGGAGAAAAGTTGTAATAACTACTTAAACTGCTATCCAGTCGCCCGATAATTTCATGATTACGCAACACGGTATAGTCTAAAGTTGCAATGGCTTGCTCTCTAAATGTATAGCCGAGCGTTGACTCCATCATTTGGCTAGTAGGGCTTCTGTAATTTGCACCACCCACGATTCCGCCAATATATAAGCCCTCATTATATAGTGTACTGTCTGTATAATAACCGTTTAATGGTTCAATACTTCTATCTGATACTGCCGAAATTGTGCTACCACCTTCTACCATGATATCTTCAATTTCCATGGTATAAGTTATTTCGTTAACCAAAACGCTTCGCATCAAAGGGGCTCCGCCATACACCGGGCTAACATAAACCGCAACACCCCTGCCTGCATCGTTGTTCACAGCAGTCGCTAAATTAAAATCAATGACGGCGCTATCTTCGATGAAATTGCTACCTACTGTAGCGCTACCTACCAGACCACCGTAGAACTGCGCATCCATAGCGGAACTTAGATATTGGTTGTTAAAATAAACGTTGTTATAACTGTAACCATGGCCACCGTTGGCGAACGGTTCCGGTCGTTGTATGTAAAATGTTGATTCGCCATTTTCATTACCGATAATCGCCAAACTTTGCAGTCTTGAACCTATAAGGTTACCTGCAACTAAGCCTACACTGCTACTATATGCACCATGTGAGGTCGATTTGTCCTTCGGGTAAAAGCCCGTGGAAGACATTTCGGAATCTGAGTAGTAAACGTTTGTGGTCGACTCAAAAAGATCGTTTTCATCTGTTCTTTTGGCTTTAAGATATTCATAATTCCCACTGGAATAAAAATCCACATAAAACATCGGCGTTCCATCAGTATACAACCTACTCATATCGTCGGCGTATACGTCGCCCTCCATCTCAACCACCAAATTCTGAACGCTAGCATAACGAACAGTACCAAACAGAGCTTGGCCGGTATGAGTAAAGTTGGTTAGTTTATCAGCCTGGTTGGAAAAGTAGTGAAATGTTGCACCGTCAGCAAGTGTTATTGTGTGGCCGTTACCATTAAAAATACCATCAAAGTAGCGCACCGGCAAAACTAATCCTTCACCGCTCGCCTTCAGGGGATCATCTATATTTCCATGGAAGGCAGTAGTATAGTTATTCACATTGTAATCACCAGGATAGGTGCCTTCCTCAACCATCGCCATAAATTCCGGGTCTAGATAAGGGTTACTAGCACCCAGAGTAATATCAGCCATCAAATGCACTTCCTTCTCCGCATATGGAGAGCTACTCCCCATCAAAGAAGACAACGCAAAGTGGGTCCAATGCGCCTCGGTCCAAATTTCAACCACGCCGGCAACACTGTTAGGCGCAGCGCTAGCCTCCACCGTAAACACGTCACCGAACGTGTCGGCGATGGTGGACAGACCATCGGAGGGCATACCTCCTATTACAAGGAATAGTGCAAGCACCAAGGTTAAAAATCTGTTAGGCTTTTTCATGCGATAGCTTCTCCTCTCAAGAAAACATTTGATTTAGAGTGTGGGGGAAGACTTTGCCCTGTTTTTGGTATTCTTCTCGGGCGCACTGCACGAGCAAGGGCATTGATATGGAGCTTTCTGTTATTGCCGCCATGTATGCGGCGTTTAGCACGGTGTTTTTTATGCCTGCACCTGTGAGTTCGAGGCTGTCCGCAAGTAGGGAGAGTTCGAGGTCTTCACAGGGGGCTCTTGGGGGGATGTTTTGCTCCCAGAGTTTTAGCCTTAGGTTTTTGTCGGGAGCGGGGAAGTTTATTATGTATGAAATCCTGCGTCTGAAAGCTTCGTCAAAGTTAGACAGCAGGTTTGTCGCCAATATTATGATGCCTTCGTGTTGTTCTGTGCGTTGCAGTAGATAGGCGATCTCTGCGTTTGAGTGTCTGTCCATCGAGTCGCCTGCGTCGGTTCTGCGAGAGAACAGAGCGTCGGCTTCGTCGAAGAAAATGATGCAGTCGGTGTCCTGTGCGGCGTCGAATATCTGCCCTAGGTTTTTCTGAGTTTCACCGACATATTTGCTGATAGCCTGTGAAAGATCCACCCTGTAGAGCGGCAGGACAAGTTCTTTCGCCATTATGGTGGCGGCTAATGTCTTGCCTGTACCGGAAGCTCCGTAGAACAACACCGATATGCCTTTGCCGTATGGTATTGTTTCGCCAAAACCCCACTGTTCGTACACCTGATCTCGTGCCTTGGTGTAGGCGCATATATCCTTTATCAGCTGTTTTTGCTCTTTTGGCAGCACCAGACTTTCAAAGCCCAGTCGCCCTTCGAGTAGCTCGGCGTTTTTCATAAGCTCGGGGGCCGCCTGTTCACGGAACAGTAGGAGTTGGTCGTGCGTGGTTGGTGTGCCGATGCTGTGTTCCGCCTTTAGTCGCATGGCGGCGGAGGAGATGTCTCCGGGGGTTAGTCTGTAGGTGGCGGCGTGTTTTATAGTCTCGTCATTCATGACAGAGCCGCCCATCGCCCTTATCAGTTTCTCTCGGCTTGTCACCGAAGGTGTCGGGAGCTCTCTCCCCAGGACTCTGTAGCCGTTCGGTAGTCTTACGTCGCTTTCAGCTATTATAAACATTATGCTGAAAAACTCGGATAAGCTGCCAATAAAATCGCTTGACAGCTGTGTGTATCCATCTATTGCTATAAACGCTCCGCTGAGCATTGTAGCCGTTACTATGTCTCTTACACTGTTTTGGTCGTCTTCGCTGTGTTTCTTTAAGTCCAGTAGCATAAGAGGTGCGTCTGCAGCTGTGTGAACAGCCTGTGTGGCGAGGTGTTTTCTGCCACTCCCCTGTTTTCCGCAAAGCTGTACAAGTGAGCGCTCGTCCCCGAGTGCTGTGACGCTGATGAATTCGGTGATTTCTCTTAAAAGTTCGGGGAATACCTCGATGTTAGTGTCTGTGTTGCGTATATCTAAAAGGGTGGCACCTTTCGGTAGCGGACAGTTTCGCCCACTCACCAGCGCCAACGCCTGTTTTAGCGGTGAAGTTTGCGAAGCGCTATCCTGTAACAGGAATGACACCTCACGGGTCTGCTCATGACCTAAACTGTAGCAGAGAAGTGCTGTTTCGGGCGGTGATATCAGCGATCTTCCCGATTGCACAAGGTAGCACTGAAGGCACAGCATCGCCACCTCCTGTACTGACAGTTCAAACGTGCCTGCAAGGTGCGTAAATGATGGGAAACCTTCCCACTCTTCGCCTTGTGACAGTTTGTCTGTCTCGGAAAGTAAATCGGTTAGCTGTTTTTCGCTGTATTCATCTTCTAAAAGCCGTGCAAGCTTTTCGCCCAAATAAACGGCAAATTCAAACTGACTGTTCATTTAGTTCTCATTTTCGTTGTTGTTATTGTTGTTCGGTTCTTCGCTGTCTGTGTCTCGGCCGTCTCCTGTATTGTTCTTGCCTACCGACTGTTGCCTGTAATGTTCAAATATCGCTTGCTTCTGCCTGTCAAACTCTAGGTTTATTCGGCGGAAGAACCAGTGGGAGCGTTGCTTTTTAAGTGTAATTACAGTGGAAGCGCTCTCCTGCTCTCGTTTTAGCTCTACCTGTGCGGCTCTTTCTTCTCTTACCTTTTTGTAGTCGCCTTTTATAAACGCTTCACGTACTTCGGCTTGCGCCTCCCTTATCTGTGAGGCAACTTTGTAGCGTTCGGAAATATCTTCATGGACGTTAAAAAACGGCATTGTCTTAGCTAGGGTGCCGAGATTTTTTCTACCCAGATACGGACGTACCGAAATTTCGCTCCACGGTTTGTTCTCCGCTTTGTAAAGCACTGTGGAACTGTCCTGTCTACGCTTGGCGGTCATAACCTTATTCTTTGTGCCTTCTCTGAGCTGTCCGTAACCTGTCTGCTCGTCAAACTTTTTGGTGTGCGCAGCTGCGGCGTGGTCGTAGAGCGAGGTTTTTATTGTTGCGAATATAAACGGTATTCTCTTTGTGGGACTGTAGCCCATCTGGATTCTACCAAAGCGTGTGTCCAGTTTGAGCAAGCGGTCGCTTCCGAAGAAGTTTTCACCGATCGCACGCTCGCCGTAACCCTCAACTCTAACATGTTCACTAAAGTGGTTTTGCTCCATATGTATAGGGGTAGTCAATCTGTCAATGGTTTCTTTAGTTTCTTTTGCGCTTAGAACACTTCTTGACATTCCGCCACCTCCTACCGCTTATTTTACATATTACCACATTTGTTTGCAAAAATCAAATAAAATGGCATAAATATTCACAATTTATTTATGTTTATAATGCCACCGTTTTTGTGAAACTTCACATTTTTCATTTAAAAATAGACATTTATTTATGCGTCCGTTATATTTCCCCTATCGACGCCCTACCAACACCCGTCAAATCAAACGCATATGCGTGAGCGCTCTTGTGATATCGCTTTGCTTTGCAGGCTTTTTAATAAAGTATCCGCAACCCAACCTGTAGCTGGTGTAAGCGAAGTCGGGGTTCTCGTTTATCCATATAACCCTTCCGTCGCACTTCGCGTCGGTTATGGCGTATATGACGTCTATACCGGCAGCCCCACTCACCATGACAACTATAAGGTCAAAATCTTTGACTTGCATAGCGTCCGAAAGACTGTCTCCGCCGACATATCGCTCTGTGACAATCTTGCGAGAAGCAAGCGTCATGTGAAAATACGCCTCAGTTTGTATCATGTCCTGCTGACTGTCACCGCATATTGCTACTCTCAAATCATCACCTCCACGCTTTTAATGTTCACTGTCGCTCAACCTCATATCTGTAAAACAGCGGATAAAATCTCCGCATATTTATGACCATGCACCGATGTCCACAAAACCATTCACAAAAATGGCATGGTCTCGTCTGTGCGTTTTCTTCCAATTATTATGTTTAAACTTTTCTACAATCCTATAATAGCACAATATATTTGTAAATCAACAGCAAAGGGACGAATGCAACCAATCTGGGACGAATGTGGTTTTATCGAGCTTTACTGCGCCGTTCATAAGTATATTACAGGTTTTTCATATCTTTATAAAACTTCTCTTGCCAAAAGTTCATAAATTTGATATTATACTTTGTGTTCGTTATTTCTATTACATTACTTATGCCACTTTGCGCCTGTAAAATGTCAAAGTTGGATATACATCTCAGTAAGACAAGGCGAGAAAGGAGAAGGTTGGCGATACTATTTTATGGATATTACTCGTGGGGGTCAAATATGATGTCCATGGATTTTTTTATTTGAAAGGAAGGTTGATTGATGGAAAAACCAGTGGAAAACACCGTGGTTTCCGATAAGCAGATACATAACGATGTCATGGGGATGATTATCCCTGTTAGCATCGAGGGTATCCTACAGATGATAGCCAGTACAGTTATTATGGCTATGCTTGGCAGAATTGATGTTCTTGGTGTAAACGCTATGGGTGTTGGTACACGTGTTACACAGCTTCTATGGGCGTTTGCTCGAGGAATGAGCATCGGTATAACGGTGTGCGTGGCTCGTGATATAGGAGCTAAGAAGACAGAGCATGTCAAAGGCACTGCCGTTATGGGTATGCTTTCGCTTATATTGATTGTACTTATCTGTAGCATTTTAATGGGAGTTTTTGCTGCTCCTATTGTCGAAATATTCGGCGGTACTGCCGATATGATTGCGGACTCTATACAGTACATGAAAATCATCGTTATAGGGCTTCCGTTCTGGACAGTCTCGCTCTGTACAGCAGGTATAATGCAAGGTCAGGGTGACGCTAAAACGCCCATGAAAATCACTGTTTTATACAACATCCTAAATATTGGATTTGGCTATGTGCTGATGTTTGGCGCATTTTCTATTGAAGGCATGGGGCTGTTTGGTGCGGCGTACGGTACTGTCACGTCGCAGATTTTGATCTCACTTGTTTGTCTTGTGGTGCTATATAAAAAGGGGATACTAACTAACCTTATGCAAGACGTGTTCGGCGATATGAACAGGGCGTTTGGTCAGCTTTTCCGTCTTTACAAAATCGGCATACCTTCTTCCATGGAAAGTATGCTTTGGCAGCTTGGTTCTATCGCCATGATGGCACCGATCATCAGCTTCGGCGAATACCCTTTTGCGACACATCAGATGGCTATGCAGGCGGAGAGTATCTCGTATATGCCGACTATGGGATTTTCCATCGCAACAACATCGCTTGTCGGCCGTTGCTTCGGTGCAGCTGACCCTGAACTGGGAAAACGTTATTTCAGTCGTATAAGTAAGTACATGATGGGTATCACTGTTGTTATAATCGGCGTTATGATAATATTCCCCGCTCAGCTTATGGCGATACTCACCGACGACCCACAAATTATAGCCCTCGGCAGTGTATATCTACGTATAACATCTTGTACCCTTATACCGCAGAACTTACAGGGATTGTTTAGCGGCGTGCTTAAAGCGGCCGGCTACACTAACTACCCGATGATAATTGCATTTGTCGGTCTGTGGCTTATCCGTGTACCGGGGACATTCCTGTCCGCTTACGTCTTGCCGAATTCCACCATCATCTACGTGTGGATATTCATGAGTATAGACCTCGTGAGCCGCTTCTTGTTGGCGTTTTATATCTACCGCAAGAAGAAGCTGTTTGGGGATAAAAATGTCGCCACTGTGGCTGAGGGAACATAGGAAAGCTCCTATCGGCTGATGATTGAAAACATTTTATATAAAGATTATAAAGGGCGTCCTCGTTATGGGGCGCTCTTTGTTTTTGTATTGTCTTCAGCGAATTTGCACTTTGCATGTCGGCTGGTTCCACAATTTAGGCGGTGGTTCTGATGACCGTTCAAGGCTATCTATGACACAACATGCCCCCTCAGAGTAGCGGCTTTATCGGTTTTAAACCGCCACATTTATCCAGAACTAACCTCGGGGAGTGGACGTTTTGCATTGATTAAGCAGGAACCGGACGTTGGATGCTCGGGTCTGGAGGTAGCGGAAACAG
>CAYJIK010000012.1:0-11580 GCA_964370205.1 uncultured Oscillospiraceae bacterium
TCCATACGTGAAAGCCTTCTGTGGTTAAGCGTAGCGATTGAGTCGTTACACTGCCACAGTCCTCGAAGTTCTTCATAAGACATAGAGCGCAAGACGTTAGCTATCGTGTCCGCTTCATCAAGAAATGCAGGGAGAGAGCTGTGCTCGAGCGTGTCAATGTCGGCAAGCATCTTTTTTGCAGGTGAAATAATGATAGAAAAACGCTTCTTCATCGCCGTCCCCCTTATTTGGCTATTTACGCTACTATATTATAGTACCTACATCTACCTTACACTATAAAAGGCAAAAATCAATAGCGACAGCCCCGAATTGTCATTTGCGTTAATAAGTTTGGCGTTTTGTATAGTGCTTATTGCAGTATGTTTTGAGGCTTCCTAACGGGTGGGGTGTCAATAGAAGAACCGCCCTACTTTAAACCCAAATGAGTCATCGTAGGGCAAGGGCTTTGCTCTTGCCACAGTTACAACTGCAGTTACAGCTACAGTTACAACTACAGTTTGTAGTTCAGCATATCTAATGGTAACGGTAAGAGTAGACCCCTTGCAGCTACAAATTTACCGTATGGATTAGGATAACATAGGTCACCCTAGGCAGAAGCGGGCTCATTGCCCCAACACAGTCGCTGTGCTGAGGGCTTCGATAACATTGCTGTTGCGGTAGCTGCTCGCTACCGTCCTGCTACGAAAAACGAAACATCTACGCTATTTTTCCTACCACAAACACTCATCATAGTAAAAAAACTCTCGTTTCAGAACAGAAAAACCACTTGCCCCAATAAAAGAACTATACGAATATACAGCGCCAAAAAGTAGAATAACACTGACTAAAAACATAAATATGCAACTAAAATGAGATTGTATGCAACGAAAAATATTGATGTGTTGTATATAATAGCTAAATAAATTTGTTAAAATTGACGAAGAAAAAACTCTTTACAAATGAAAAAACATAGTGTATTATAGCTTCATCACATAAACGAAGGGGAACAATCATGAAAATTAAAAACACATTGATTTTATTCATCGCAATACTTTTTATTCTATCAGGATGCCAACCGGCACAGTCTAGCATGACACCGGCAGCAAGTGGCAACGACGAGACATCGTCCACCGCACCCACGCCAACACCGGTTTCCTCCACAGTGGAACCTGTAGAAGGTTTGGAGCCACTGATGTACGCTGAGGACGGCGGAAGCTACACATCGCTGTACACAGCGGAGGCGAGTTCCTTCAGTCCGCTGATGACCTCAAGCATGAGCACACACGTTATGAACTACATGCAGATGGACGCATTCCTGATACCCGATGAGTACAACCTACTACGCCCCGGTATAGCAGAGTCGTACACAGTATCGGATGACGGTTTGGTTTACACCTTCAAAATCCGTGAGGGCGTAATGTGGTACACAAGCGAGGGTGAAGAGTACGCTGAAGTCGTAGCGCAGGACTGGGTGGACGCAATGATGTTCATCACAGACAAGGACAACGCTTCTCCGCACTCCACCATCACAAGCGCAGTTCTACTGAATGCTGCCGAGTATTGGGACGGCACTATAACAGACTTTTCCCAAGTTGGTGTAAAAGCTATTGACAAGTACACAGTTGAGTACACTCTAAAAGCTCCCGCTCCATACTTCCTACGTTTGACATGTTACGTTCCCTTCCTACCGCAGAACGGCGCATTTATTGAAGAAGTAGGCGATTTCTACGGCACAAGTGCAGAGTTTACACTAAACTTTGGTGCATACATCTTTACTGAGTTTGAGCCGGAAAACAAGCGTGTTTTTGAGAAGAATGAAGCATACTACTATGCTGACAAGATACACATTGACGAAGTTGTTTACCAGTACAACAAAGAAGCTACAGCTATAGGACCGGAAATGTTCCTCCGTGGTGAAATAGAGTACGTTTCGCTGACAGCTACCACAGTTGATGAGTGGCTAAACGACGAGGAAAAAGTTCAGTACGTGACTCCTGCACCGCTAAGTATCGGAACAGCCATGTATCTCTTCAACTTTGATCCACAATATGAAGAAGAATATGCTCCCGATGACTTTAAGAAAGCTGTAAACAACGAAGACTTTAGGCAGTCGATATTCTGGGCGTTTGACAATGCTAAGTCGTTGCAAGTTATTGCTCCATACGACCATGAAGAAAGGATGGTTTACACGATCTCATTGCCGGGTGCTATCGTATATGACGATGGCACAGATTATGCAGATGTTGCAAGTGTAGAAGATTATAATGAAGACCATTATGTAGATGTGGATCTTGCAAACGACCATGCGGCAAAAGCCAAGGCGGCTCTTGAATCGGAAGGTGTTACTTTCCCAATACAGTTTGTTATACCTTATTCTACAGCGTCCAGCACAAATGCAGAAGTTGCGCAGATGAACCAAGATATACTTGAGTCAGCTCTGGGCGAGGACTATATAGATGTAGTTCTAGTTCCCTATGCACCGACAAACTTCACAGAAAACGTGCTTATACCCGGTAAATTTAGCTGGTACATGATCAGCTGGGCTCCTGACTTTGTTGACCCACTGAGCATGAGTGACCTGTTCCGTGAAGGTTCTGCTTACTCAGAGCGTTATGGCAAGGCTTACTCAGCAGAAGAGTTCATCGCTGATGACGGCTCTAACATCTACAACACGCTTGTAGAAACAGCACTGGCAGAAACCACTGATATAGACCTGCGTTATGACCTCTATGCTGAGGCGGAGCGTATGCTGATAGAAAAAGCTATGGTTAAGCCTGTCTACCGTTCAGGTGGTGGATATGTAGCTTCCATGGTAGACCCCTTCACAGGCTGGGCAGACTGGGCATCACCGTTTATCCGTAACATGAACGGCAAAAAGCTACTAAACCGCCCGATGTCACTCGAAGAGTATGATCTTTACGCAGCGGAGTACGAAGCAGAGCTTAACGAAGCTAGGGCGAATTACGACTTTAACGCAGAGTGGTAGAATATAATATATAGTATATCTCTCTAAATGTGAAGCAGGGTGTGGTAAACGACATCCTGCTTTTCCCTTGAAAAAGTAGTGCTAAAAAACACCGTGGATGTATAATATAGTATAGGGAAATATAGAGTGAATATTATTCAGTTGTTTTTCACTAACTAACAATTGCAATTTGGGAAAACATAAATAATGCATATGCATAATTGGTGGTTTTTCACAATGATAACCGAAGTGCAACAAAAAAGAGTTTTGAATCACTTTCCATTTTGTACAATTTGTATATGCTAAAATTTGCAATTGTAAACAAATTATGAACAAAAATGAGTGTAAATAAGAAAAAGTATAATATTTTAATAAAAAACAAGAAAAAAATGTATTTTTAGGCTCTTGTAAGGCAAAATGGCAATATTTTAACAAAGAACAAAACCCAGTAATAGTCGAGGATTTTCAGCAGGAAATCAAAATTTACAATTTCCGAGTTAAGAAAACGGACATTTCCTATTTACTTTTTCGTTTTTCTGTGGCATAATATACACACCAAATTAAACGGAGGTTAACACAGTGAAAAAGATTACCGTATTTCTACTGGCGGTCATGCTTGTACTGTCAGCGTGTGCTCCTAGCGACACACCTACAACAAGTGGTGACCCGGGAACATCCACACCCGCATCTAGCGATGCACCCGTAACCACAGTTCCACCTGCAGAAGGTTTGGAACCCCTAGAGTACCTACCTACAGAAGATATGGAGTTTACATGGCTTTATAGCGCTGAAACTGCTTATCTAAACCCACTGGATAGTGCGTCCACAGCAAACGACTTTAACTACCTAATGATGGACACACTTCTACTGAACGACCAGTATGGTCTACTACGTCCCGGCATGGCGCTTACTTATGACATTTCCGATGACGGACTTGTTTACACATTTAAGCTACGTGAAGGCGTAATGTGGTACACAAACGAAGGCGAAGAGTACGCTGAAGTTACTTCCCAGGACTGGATGGACGCTATGGAGTACATCCTAACTGCTGAAAATGCTTCTCCTCACTCCGCTATCGTTGGTAACATGATCCTGAATGCAGATGAGTTCTGGGATGTAGACAACCCGATGAAGGACTTCTCGCAGGTTGGTATCAAGGCTCCCGATAAGTACACAATCGAGTACACACTGAAAACACCTGCTCCTTACTTCCTAAAGCTGACAACATACTACCCATTCTTCCCGCTAAACGGCCAGTTCATGGAAGAGCAGGGCGAGTTCTTTGCACAGGGTGCTGAAAACATGCTTAGCTTTGGTGCTTACTACTTCACAGAGTTCGCATCTGAAGACAAGAGAGTTTTCGAAATCAACCCTAACTACTACTACGCTGATAAAATGTTCATTCAGGAAATAGAGTACAGATACAACAAGGAAGCTGTAGCTATCTCCCCTGAAATGTTCCAGAGAGGCGAAATCGACTACTTCGCTCTATCAGCTACAACAGTTGATGAGTGGATCAATGACCCTGAACTTGTTAAACTAATAATGCCCGCTCCTCTGAATGTTCATACAACAAGTATTCTTCTAAACTACAATCCTCGTTACGACGAAGAGTATGATCCTGATAGCTGGAGAATAGCTGTTAACAACCTGAACTTCAGAAAATCAATTTTCTGGGCACTTGACAATGAAACCATCATGAAGGTTTATGCACCTTATGACTGGGAGCAGAGACTGGTTTACTCTCTATCACTACCCGGCTTTGTAACATATCCTGACGGTACTGATTTTGCTACAGTAGCTGACTTTGATGATTACAACTCCGGCCACTACGTAGATGTAGCACTTGCTCAGGAGTACAGAGATAAGGCTATCACTGAACTTGAAGCAGCAGGCGCAACACTACCAATCCAGTGTGTATTCCCTTACTCCACATCCAGTGCACAGCTTGCACAGATGCGTGAAGTTATAAGCGACATGGTTATGACAGCACTTGGAGAAGACTACATCACATTCCACCTAATTCCCGAAGCTCCTACAGGTTACTCTGACAGAGTTTCTCTAGCCGGTAAGTTTAGTATGTCACTCTCCAACTGGGGTCCTGACTATGCTGACCCACACACAATGACAGACACATGGCACGGTGATTCCGAGTACGCACAGCGTTACGGTAACTACTTTGATGCTGAAGAGTGGAACGTTGATGGCGGTCACTGGTACAATGACCTAGTAAACGCTGCACATGCTGAAACTTTAGACGTCACAGCTCGTTACGACATGTATGCTGAAGCTGAAAGATATCTAATAGAAAACGCGATGCTTAAGCCTATCTACCGTTCCGGCGGCGGATACGTTGCATCCATCTGGGATCCCTTCTCTGCTTTCACCAAGTGGGGCGGTTATTCCATCATGGTACCTCTAAAGGGAATGAAGCTGTATAACAGACCTATTTCTATGGAAGAGTATCCAGCACTACTTGCAGAGTACGAAGAGAAGCGTATAGCAGCGACAGCTGAGTACCAGAACTACGTATTCGGCGAAGCTTGGTAAGAAAAGCTAAATCGGTCACTTACAATTAAATAGGTTGACTGTTTGAGTTTTGATGAGGACGGGATAGTAAATTCCCGTCCTCTACTTTAAAAAAAGAGAGGAGAATAAGTCGGTGTTACGGTACATAACAGTCCGAGTGCTTCAATCCCTGCTCAGCTTGTTTATCATTATCACTGCAGTATTCATGCTTTTGCGCCTGATGCCCGAAGACGGGTACTTCCAGGGTGAAGAAGCGGCAAAGTTCACAGAAGCTCAAAAGGAGGCAGCCCTTGAAGAAATGGGTCTGAGAGATCCGCTTTATGAGCAGCTGCTACGATTCTACGGAGATCTATTGCAAGGCGATCTTGGCGAGTCAATAGTTATCCGACCCGGTTACCCTATATCAAAAATCATCGGACCTAAAATCATGACTTCACTGCAATTTGGTTTGGCGGCCCTTGCCCTATCACTTCTAGTGGGTATACCAATTGGTGTTGTTGCTGCTACTTGGAAAGGCAAATGGCCAGACCTTGCTGTAAACGGTTACGTTGTTTTTATAAACGCTGTTCCCGCAGCTGTTTACTTTTTATTTATACAGGTTTACGCAACAGAACTTTTAAATATCCCTATGCTTTACGATGACGACGAACTCTTAACTTGGCTACTACCTGTAGTCTGTATGTCACTTGCAGGTATCGCAAGTTACGCCATGTGGATCAGACGTTACATGGTTGACGAGCTAAATAAAGACTATATAAGATTGGCGAGAGCTAAAGGTGTTAAGAACACCACAGTAATGTTTAAGCATGTTCTTAGGAACGCATATGTTCCTATGGCGCAGTATCTGCCGACGACTATCCTACTTCAAATCGGTGGATCTCTATATTTGGAAGCTCTATACTCCATCCCCGGAATGGGTGGTTATCTGGTTTCCGCTATCCAAAGACAGGACAACACAGTTGTTCAGGCACTGGTTCTTATCTTCTCTTCTATCGGTGTTTTCGGACTATTCCTTGGTGACCTGCTAATGGGTATATTTGACCCACGTATCAAACTCTCCAGAAAGGGAGGAGAATCAAGATAATGAGTAGTAAGTTTGAAAATGTAACTGACAATATAAGCTTGGACTTGTTTACACCCGTAGAATTCAGTGATGAGCAAGCGGAAAGAACAGGTTACTCCAACTATTCCTACTGGATGTCCACATGGAAAGTGTTTATCAAGAATAAAGGATCGCTGGCGATACTGATTTTCTTGGGAACGCTACTGGCGTTTACAATTATCCAGCCCTATCTACCCGGCCAGTATGGCCCTACTGAGATTGTTAAAGATCCAGTGACTAACGAAATACTAGCAAACTACCCGCCGGGTGAAGAATTCTGGTTCGGTAGCAATAACATTGGCCAGGACCTTTGGGCACGTGTTTGGTCAGGTACAAGAACATCTCTTTTGATTGGTGTTATGGTTGGTTTGTGGGATGCAGTTGTCGGTATCATAATCGGTGGACTTTGGGGCTATGTGCGCCAGCTAGACCGTATTATTACAGAAATCTACAACGTGTTTAACAACATACCAAGTACAATTCTACTTGTTTTGCTAACATTTATCATGCGTCCCGGTATCTTCACACTTGTTGTGGCGATGGGAGCTACGGGTTGGCTACCGATGGCACGTTTTGTACGTAACCAGATTGTTATTATCCGTGACCGTGAGTATAACCTTGCGTCTCGCTGCCTTGGTACAAGCTTCTGGCGTATGGTTACAAAGAACCTGCTTCCTTTCCTTGTGTCGGTTATCATGCTTAGAGTTGCTCTGGCGATTCCCGGCGCTATCGGACGTGAAGTGTTCCTGTCCTACATCGGTCTGGGTCTACCGCTTGAGATACCATCTCTTGGAAACCTTATCGTTGAAGGTCGTGTTACAATGATGAACCCGAACTATCGTTACCAGCTCATATTCCCGTCGGTAGTTCTATCATCTATAACCATATCGTTCTATGTACTGGGTAACGCCTTTGCAGACTCGGCTGACCCACGTAACCACGTTTAGGAGGGAAAGAAATGAATACAGCTTTATATAAAGAAGATAACATAATTCTCTCCGCTAAAGACATTTACATTAAGTTTACACTCCGTGGTGCTACACTTACAGCTATCAGAGGTATATCCCTTGATGTTTACAAGGGTGAAAGCCTTGCGATAGTTGGTGAGTCAGGCTCCGGTAAGAGTGTTTTCTGTAAGTCGTTTATGGGTCTACTAGACCAAAACGGTTGGATTGACAACGGAGAGATAATGTACGATGGCGTTGATATCGCTAAGTACAAAGTTGAAAGAGAATGGCTTACTATCAGAGGTCGTGAGATCGCTATGGTTTTCCAAGATCCAATGACAAGCCTAAACCCCCTGAAGACTATCGGTAAGCAGATACAGGAAGCTGTTGAACTTCACCAAGCTCTTACAGGTGAGGAAGCGAAGAATAAAGTATACGAGATACTTGAAGATGTTGGTATCCCGGACACAGCTCGTCGTTACGCTCAGTACCCCCACGAATTTTCCGGTGGTATGAGACAGAGAGTTGTTATAGCGATGGCTGTAGCCTGTAACCCCAAGATACTGATATGTGATGAGCCTACAACAGCTCTTGACGTTACCATTCAGGCGCAGATACTTGGCCTACTAAGAGAACTTCAGGCAAAGTATAGCCTAACTGTTCTATACATCACGCATGACCTTGGTGTTGTTGCTAACGTTGCTGACAGAATAGCTGTTATGTACGCAGGTGACATAGTAGAGCTTGGTATGAGCGAGGAAATCTTCTACAACGCTCAGCACCCATACACATGGGCGCTACTTTCCTCACTACCTCAGTTAGGCGTTAAGGGTGAACCTCTATACGCTATCAAGGGTACTCCTCCTAACCTATTTAATGAGGTTAAGGGTGATGCGTTTGCACCAAGAAACCCTAAAGCTCTCAAAGTTGACTTTGAGCATGCACCGCCATACTTCGAAGTATCGCCTACACATAAGGCGAAGACATGGCTACTGGATCCCAGAGCTCCCGAAGTGGACCCACCAAAGAGTATTAAGAATATGAGAGTCAAGTGGGAGGAGGTAAAGAACAGTGGCAAATAAAGAAAAGATTTTAGAGGTTAAAGACATTAAGGTCGAGTTTGGTTCCGGTAAGACAAAGTTTGTCGCTATCAAAGGCGTAAGCTTTGACATCTACAAGGGCGAAACCTTTGGACTGGTTGGCGAGTCCGGCTCAGGTAAAACCACCATCGGACGTGCTATTATCCGCATCAACCCCATCACTCAGGGTGAAATCATCTATAAGGGTGATGTTATAAGCGGTAAGATCTCCAAAGAGCTTGACAAGAAAGTTATAAACTCCATTCAGATGGTTTTCCAGGATCCTATGAGTTCGCTAAATGAGCGTGCTAAGGTTGACTATATTGTCTCCGAAGGCATGATCAACATGAAGAACTTTAAGGACGAAGCAGACAGACAGCAGAAGGTTTCTGAAGCACTTCTATCTGTTGGTCTACTGCCTGAGTTTGCCAGCCGATTCCCCCACGAGTTCTCAGGCGGTCAGCGCCAGAGAATCGGTATAGCACGCGTTCTTACCATGCATCCTGAATTGATAATCGCTGACGAGCCTATCTCCGCTCTGGACGTTTCCATCCGTGCGCAGGTTCTAAACCTGCTAAGTGAACTCCAGAAGAAGAACGGCCTGACCTATCTGTTTATCTCTCATGACCTTTCTATCGTTAGATTTATCACAGATAGAACAGCTATCATCCATAAGGGTCTGATAGTTGAGCTAGCAGAAACAGAAGCACTCTTTAAGTCCCCTCTTCACCCCTACACAAGAGCGCTGTTCTCCGCTATACCTCAGCCTGACCCACAGACAGAGCGCAAGAAGGTTATCGAGATTTATGATCCCGCTATACATCAGTATGACACTGATAAGCCTGAGTGGGTTGAAATCGAACCGGGCCACTTTATCCTTGCTAACAAAGCAGAGCAGGAAAAGTACCGCGCTATGCTACGTGCAGGCAATATAAACGTGTTTGCATAACTAAAGCTATTAAAAACTCCGCCCATCTCGGGCGGAGTTTTTTTGCTTATGCTTTAGTTTAAATGTTTTCAAACTCCCATTGCTCATTTTCTTATGCGCTATATCCGCTTTGTTTTAATGTTATAGATACCTTAAACAGGTCTCCGTCTATCGTTAGGTCGAATGTGCCATTTTGAAGTTTTATCAAACTTTGAGAGATGGATAGCCCCAGGCCGTTGCCTTCGGTGGTTCGGGAGGTGTCTCCTCTAATGAAGCGCTCCATCAGTTCGTCTGACGAGATGTTTAGTTGGAATTTGGAGGTGTTCTTTAGAGAAATCTGTACGTACTCGCCGTATACCTCAGCGGTGATGTATGCTCGGGTGTCCGGCTGTGCATACTTTGCTATATTGCCCAGTAAGTTATCAAACACACGCCACATCAGGCGGCTGTCTGCCGTTATAAATGTCGGGCTATCGAGGGAGGTGGTTATTAGAGTTATGCTGCCTAGTTTTAGTCTTTCTTCGTATTCCGCCTGTACCTGAGAGAATAGCACACCAACCTCGCAGTCGGTGAGATTAACCTCTATATTACCACTGGTGATCTTGGAGGCTTCCATTACGTCCTCGGTGAGCTTTTTAAGCCGTTCCGACTGCTTTAGTATGATGTCGATGTATTTGGTGGCGTTTTCGTTGTCGAGCTGTTCTCGGCTCAGTAGGTCGGTGTAGTTGAGGATGGAGGTCAGTGGGGTTTTGATGTCGTGTGAAACGTTTGCGATTAGTTCTGTGCGCATACGCTCGCTCTTTAGGCGTGCTTCAACTGCCTTGTTTATGCCAACTGCTATGCTATTTAGGTTTTCGCCGTGCTCTTTAAAGTCGTAGTGCATTTTGGTGGTGTCGGTGGTGTGGGTGAGGTCGCCGTCAGCGAGTGCTTTCCCTGACTGCTTTAGTTTTAGCAGTGTGACTACTAAGTACAGCAGACCTAACGCTATTGCTATCTTCTCGACAAGCCAAAAGAAGATTAAAAAGGAGATTTCCTCTGATGCAAACACAAGGAGTATAACGATGACTTCGGCGAATGTTACCGCTCCAAGTATCGCAAACGCTTTCCAGGTAAGGGGGAGGTGTTCCATCGCCAATTTGAACACACGCCCACAAAAGTCAAACATCTTGCTGAAAAGCTTGTAGGTTATGGTGTTTTTAAAGATGGTTTTAGATTTAATCCGCACCGCGATGCTCTTACAGGTTAAAAGCCCCACTATTGTCTCGAAGACAAAAAGTAAGATGTACAACACCAAAAATACAATGTCACTTGCATAGTAGCTGTAAGAGCTCTCGATGACGACTATGAGCGGTGCTGATATAACAATACTCATTATAACGACAAACAGGTCAAACGGGATTTTGTCAAAGCTGTTTTGCTTTACTTCATTGTCTTTTGAATTTCTGCCTGCCACTATCATCTGTTGCACGAAAAGTGCTAGGGTAAGTATCGCTGAAAGGAGCATTATTGCTATCAGCCAGTATCTCATGGGGTAAAGCCACATGACAAATATATTTTGTATATAGTATTCGTCTTGATATGGAAACTCAGTGTCTACAAATAGCTCGATAGTGTAGTACGCCTGCTCACCGTCAGAGTAGTCCATCATGAAGTACTCGTCATAGAAGTAGTATATATAGTGTTCGGGAAAGCTCTCACTGCTCGCTAGGAGCTTATCATCATGGTCATAGAGTTTGTAGTTTACGTTTTGATTTTTAAGTCTAGGGGTGTTGCTTTCGTTTTCGTAGTCATACGCTATACGATGAGCGTCGTTGTGGGCAGGGAGTTCTAGCATATTTCTTCTTGCATCTTCGTGGTTACTGCCATAGAAATTCCAATTGATAGTAAAAGCCAGTGCGAAAATGGTTGCTATTGTTACCGATAGCATGATAATAAAAAACAGGCTACCTAAGAGCTTTCCTATAACTGTTTTGCTAAAGCGGTTTTTCATATTATCGATCCTTTCTCGATTTTGTACCCCTGTCCCCATACTACCTTTAGGTAGCGTGGTT
>CAYJIK010000012.1:11680-12801 GCA_964370205.1 uncultured Oscillospiraceae bacterium
GATCCTTTCTCGATTTTGTACCCCTGTCCCCATACTACCTTTAGGTAGCGTGGTTCGGCGGGGTTTATTTCTATTTTTTCACGTAGGTGGCGGATATGCACCGCTACCGTGTTCTCGCTACCTATTGGGGATTCGCCCCAGACTTTTTTGTAGATGTCCCGAGGGGAAAAGACCTGCCCGGGGCTTGTCATTAGTAGCTTTAGGATGTCATACTCGGTGGGAGTGAGGTTGATGGGGGCACCGTTTACTGTGACGGTCTTTGCTTTGTCGTCCATGGAAATACCTCCGACCTGTAGGTTGCTTTCTGTGTCACCTGCACCGCCGAGGGTCATATACCTGCGCAGTTGTGCTTTAACACGTGCTTGCACTTCTGTGGGGACAAACGGCTTTGTCACATAGTCGTCCGCCCCGAGGGACAGGCCGAGTATTTTGTCACTGTCCTCACTCTTTGCAGTGAGCATTATAACAGGCAGGTTGCTCAGCTCACGAATTTTCACCAGTGCGGAGATACCGTCCATCTCAGGCATCATAATATCGAGGAGTAGTAGGTGGATATCGTGACGTTTTATGGTTTCTAGTGCTTCTTTGCCTGTATGGGCAGTGAACAGGGTATAGTTGTCCGCTGAAAGATAGATTTTAAGCGCTGAAACGATATCTTCTTGGTCGTCGCATATTAGTATGTTGTACATGATGTTTCCCTTTCTGCTTAGCTGAATTACGACTGTAAAGGTTACCTCCTACAGCCCTATTATAATATACCCCTCATTTAAGAATAAACAGGGCAAATGTTTAAGGTTTTATTAAGAAGTGCTGTACTAATTATAACGACAGTATACTACATATTTACACTTTGCGAAAGGTGCAAAACATTTGCGGACGTAGAGTGGCTGTGTTTTATGTAGAAGTTACCTTGCCGGTTGCTATCGTAACCTTTCCGATACCGCCAGCCGTCCAAAAGCGAGACAGGCACAGTCGGGGGAGTGGCCGTCTGCCCATGGGGCAGAAACCAAGAGGCGTCAGCCGCGAACGGGGGACGGCACGTAGTTAGTAGGTGCCGGGCCCCCCCCCGGCCCCGCCCCCCCCCCCCCCGGGGGGGCGGTCACAGGTAGAGTGGCCAACCA
>CAYJIK010000012.1:12811-37864 GCA_964370205.1 uncultured Oscillospiraceae bacterium
GGGGGGGGGGGGGGGGGGGGGCTGTGTGCTAAATAACTTACCCGCCGCCCCTATATGGGGGGTTTTTTTTTTTTTTTGGGGGGGGCGCCCCCCCCCCCGGGCCACCCCCCCGACTGTGCCTGTTTCGCTTTCTCAGGTAGAGTGACAAACGAAACCTACACACCGCACTATCTCGGAGTTACATCAGCGGTTGAAAAAGAAGAATATCGGTGGTAAAATAGAAAAAAAGAGGGGGGATAGCGTGTTAAACTTTATACTGGGCATAGCAGGTAGCGGTAAGAGCACACGAATATTTGACAGGATAGCCGCTGTGACAACAGGCGGTGGACGAGCAATGCTCATAGTACCCGAGCAGATATCGTTTGAAAGTGAGCGCAGGATTATACAGCGTGATGATATAGAGGGCAGATACACTGAAGTACTCAGCTTTAACCGCTTAGCAGAGCGCAGTCGCCCCGCATTGGGTGTGTCTGTCAAGCCACTCCTTGACGAAGCGGGCGGCTATATGATGCTGGCCATAGCACTGGAAGAAATAAAAGAACATCTAAAGATATACAGACGACAGTACCAAAGTGCAGGGTTTATCTCGAAACTTATGGAAACCGTAGCGGAACTGAAAAACAGCGGCGTAACGCCTGAAATGTTAAGTAGGTTTTCCTTTGACTGTCCTGATGGGAGCCTTAAGGAAAAGAGCTACGAGCTCTCACTTATTGCTGATGCGTATAATTCTGTGGTCAGCCGCAGTCACACAGACCCACGTGACCTTCTCGCCTTTACTGCTGACAGCATGGAGGGCGCTGATTATTTTAAAGGGTACAGCATTTTCTTAGACGGCTACAGCAGCTTTACTTTTAATCAGTATCGTATCATAAGCCAGATGCTCACAGACGGTGCAGAGGTCTATATAACACTCACTACAGACGGTGTGTCAGAGTATAGCGAGCTTTTCGGGTTTACCGCAAAGGCATACAGACGACTGCTTCGAACAGCACAAAATTCAGGCGTTGAGGTAAAGCATGAACTTTTAACCGGCGCGAAGGGTGCTTTGCCAATGGGGCTGATAGAGTATGAACGCAGGATGCGGACTGAAGTGCCGGGTGATGCTGTGGAGGGAGACTGTTTAACCCTTCACAAGTCGGTGGACAGGCGTGAGGAACTGCGGTGGATAGCGGCGACAGTTAGCAGGCTTGTAAAGGAGCAGGGGTATCGGTATAAGGATGTTACCGTCATCTTCAGGAGTTTATCGCCCTACGCCCCCGATATTGCCCCTATAATGGACGAATATGACATCAGCTACCACCTTGACAGTAAAAAAGATATTGGCGTACAGGGCGTGGCAGGGCTGTTACAGAGTGTGCTCAGACTATGTGTGCACGGCTACAGCACGCCAACTATTCTAAGCTTGCTGAAGTCGCCACTTCTCTTAAAGGACACCGAAAGTGTCTCAGAGCTTGAAAACTACTGTTACATTTGGTCAGTTGACGGCAGTAGGTGGAATGTACCGTTTATAAACCATCCACAAGGCATAGGTAGGGCAATGACTGAAAGCGACACAGAACAGTTGGCACGGATCGAGGGTGTGAGAAGCACTTTTGTGGAGTCGTTAAACAGTGTAAAGCAAGCGGTAAAAACCGAGGACGGTGGCGAGGTAGCTTTAGCGCTGTACTCATTGCTGGGTCAGTTTGATGTAAAGCAAAAGCTGATAGATTTTTCCGAGTATATGGACGCTTTGTCCGCTAAGACATTTCTGGAGGAGCATTCACGGGAATACGAGGGTGTTATGGCGGTGCTGGACATGTACCACCGCACACTGAGTGGGATTAAGACAGATAGCATAAGGTTGTGTGAGCTGTTTGAACTTGCATGCTCCACCATATCCCCCGGCAGTGTCCCTGCGACACTGGATCAAATACTGCTAACAGATGCTTCACGAGTGCGTGAGGTGAAGTCGAAGGTGGTGTTTATCCCCGGCGCAGTGGAGGGAGAATATCCGCTACTGCCTAGCGACGGCGGTCTGTTAAGCCTAGCGGACAGAAGCATCATGAGCGAGGGCGGCATGGAACTTTTAAACAGCCGTGAGAGCATGTCCGAGGCGGAGCAGCTCAGCTGTTACCAAGCTGTAACGGCGGCGACAGAGCGCCTTTATATCAGCTACCCAACTTCTGTGGGCGGAAATACTTCCGAACCTTCCGCCCTCTATCGGATCGGAGAGAGTGTCAGTAAACTGCATTTAGAGCTGTCATCTGAATATTTTGCTACCACGTTGAAATCATCAGCTACAATAATGGCGCAGAATTATAGAACAAACCCCCGAATATGGGCGACACTCAAAGAGGTGGCAGGTGTTGACAGTGTATGGCACAGCGTCGAAATGGGCATAAACCGACCTGTCCACAGCATAGCCGATCGCACGAAGACAGAGAAGTTGTTTGGTAGCACGGTGAGATTATCGCCCACACGACTGGAGCGCTACTCAAGTTGTCCGTTTTCGTTTTTTGCACAGAATGGACTTAGGCTTAGGCGGAGAAACAAGGCGGAGCTGTCCCCTATTGAGAGTGGTTCTCTAATACATAACGCCCTTGAACAGCTTGTGAAAAAATACGGTGGTGAGGGACTTCACACAGCGGAGGAGAGCGAACTCAGGGGAAGTATCGAGGAGATTGTAGCGGATTATATAGCAGAACGAATACTCGGTGAACTACCGAAGCGGCAAAACTACCTGTTTAAGCGGCTTGTAAACAGCATCTACCCTGTAGCACGGCGACTTGGCGAGGAGTTTTCACAGAGCAAGTTTGAGCCGTGCGAGTTTGAACTGCGTATTAATGCGGACAGTAAGGTGAAACCGCTTGTACTGACTACATCAGCAGGGAACAGCATAGTGGTGGAGGGCACTGTTGACCGTGTGGACACTGCTGTGATTGGCGGTGAAAAGTATGTCCGTGTGGTGGACTATAAGCAAGGTGGTAGGACGTTCAGGCTAAGAGATGTATACCATGGGCTTAATATGCAGATGCTTATTTACCTGTTTACTATATGGCACAGAGGCGAGGGGGAACTGGAGAATGTCCTGCCGGCAGGGGTGCTCTATATGCCGTCCCTCGATAAATACATAACCGCCCCCGACGGTGAGGCGTTTTTAAAGGCACGCAACAGCTACTACCGCATGAATGGTCTGATACTGGACGACCCCGAGGTGTTATCCGCCATGGATGTGAGTGGTGGTGGAGTGTTTATACCGTCGTCACGCTCGAAGGACTCGTTTGCGTCGCTTGAGGAACTGGGCAAAATCTATGAGCTGGTGACAAAGAACATCAGGGACATAGCAGAACAACTTTTGGGGGGTAAAGTAGAAGCGTCCCCACTGGGTGACGGCAACACCCTACCATGCGAATACTGCGACTACAGGTGGGTGTGCGGATTTGAGATGGGTGACCCATACAGGGAGATACTGAACAGGGACAGAGCGGAAATATTAAAGGAGGTGGGCGCAGATGAGTAGCAGAAACTGGACAGAGTCGCAACGCAAAGCTATATACAGCAGAAAAGGCACTCTCTTAGTGTCAGCGGCAGCAGGTAGCGGTAAAACAGCGGTGCTCACCGAGCGTGTTATAGAGATGCTACTGGACGAGGAAAACCCTGTCCCTGCCGATAAACTACTGATACTCACCTACACAAATGCGGCGGCAGGGGAGCTTAGAGGGCGGATAATGTCACGGCTTACCACTATGCTTAGCGGAGAGAAAGCAGGACTGGCAAGACGTCAGCGCAGACTACTGGAGCACAGCCATATCGGGACGATACACTCGTACTGTCTGGCGCTGTGCAGACAGCACTTCAATCTTATTGAAGGCCTTTCTCCGACCTTTAGGTTGGGTGACGAAAATGAGCTAACGTCATTGATGGATAGCGCTTTGAAAGAGGTGCTGGAAGAGCGGTACAGCGAGGGGGCCGATGATTTTCTTGCGCTTGTGGAGCTAATATCGGGCGGTAGGAATGATAGCAAACTTGCCGAGACGCTTATAAAGCTGTACGGTTTTGTGCGTTCTCATCCGTACTACTTTGATTGGATGGACAAAAAAGCAGAGCTTTATAAAAATGCCGAGGTTATATCCACCTCGCCGTTTGGTGGCATACTACTCGACTACGCCACCGAAGCTATAACATATGCCTATGATATCGTTAAGGATATTAGTGATGCTATTTACGGCGACGACGAAGCGGAAAAGGCGTATTCGGACATGGTGGAGTCGGACATGGCTTTTTTGGAGGGACTGCTGCTTCACTGTCAAAACCGTGACTATGAGCGGTTGGTTACCACACTTGACAGCTACGCATATCCACGTCTAAACCCCGGGCGTAAAGTGGATGCGTATATAAAGCAGGTTGTGAAATCAGGTAGGGATAGCTTTAAAGAAGCGGTGTCAGAACTGAAGAGTAGGCTGACAGTCGATAATGATAGTGATTTCATTTTCGAGATGGGAAAGGTTGCGCCTATGGTGGAGTGTCTGTTTTCGCTTGCAAAACAGCTGGACGGTAAATATCGTGAGGCTAAGAGTAGAAAGTCGCTGATTGACTACTCGGATCTTGAGCATTTTGCACTTGAGCTGTTGACTGTGCAGGGGGAAACGGGGCTTGTCCCTACAAATATAGCTAGGGAGCTGGGGAGTGGTTACAGTGAGATACTTGTGGACGAGTGCCAGGACATTAACGCACTACAGGACGAGATTATAAAGTCGTTTGGTGCAAAGATGTTCTACGTGGGAGACGTTAAGCAGAGCATCTACCGCTTTAGACAAGCACGCCCCGAGTTGTTTATAGAGAAGCTAATGAGCTTTGCGGTGTTTGATGATGAAAAGTTCCCGGCGTCTATAACGCTTAACGATAACTTTCGCTGTCGGCTTGAGATATGCGAGGGGGTAAACTATCTATTTAGAATGTTGATGAGCGAGAAACTCGGGGAACTTGACTATGACGTTCGTCAGCGGCTTAATGCTTCCGCTAAGTATCCCGACGAACCAAAGGGGAGCATAAATATCCGCATACTCGATAAGAAAGGGGAAACGGACGAGCCTAGGTATATAGCAAACCTTATTGCCGAGCTTATGACACAGGGTAGAACCGTGACTGATGGAGGCGCTGACCGCCCACTTGAGTACGGCGACATATGTATTCTTATGCGCTCACCGAGAAGGCGGCTACAAAGCTATATAACTGCGCTTAGCGCAGTCGGTATACCTGTTTCGGCGGACAGTACAGAAAGCTTTCTCACGTCCTCTGAACTTATGCCGATAGTACAGCTTTTAACTGTGACCGATAACCCGATATTGGACATTGAACTTTCCGGGGTGATGCTATCGCCGTTGTTTGGTTTTACCGCTGAGGAACTTGCGGATGTACGTATATTGACACCCGGGGGCAACTTTTACACTGCTGTGCTGACAGCGGTAGAGGACGGTAACACAAAGGTAGCGGAGTTTGTGGAGACACTGTCCGAACTGCGTTTGATGTCGGCACAGATGTCGGTCAGTGAGCTTGTGGTGTATATTTACAACAGGTTTGCTTATGAGCATATAGTGTCAGCAGGGCAGAACGGCAGTTATTGCAGTAAGAATTTGTGGGAGTTTGTCAGGCATATAAGTGCAATGGAAGGGCGGGGCATGCAGTCGCTGCATGGTATTGTGAGCGCACTGCGTGACCTTTTAGAGAACGGCCGTGACCTACCGCCGCCGTCAGGTATGGTGACAGGTGGGGTGCGTGTTATGAGTATACACCGTTCAAAGGGGCTTGAGTTTCCTGTGGTGATGCTTGCCGAGTGTGGTAGATTGTTTAACCTTGAGGAGCGGTCAGAGCCGTTTGCGCTCAGTAGCGACCTTGGTTTCGCCTGCGTCAAACGAGATGCAGTAAAAGGTAGGCAATACCCGACACTGGCGCTATCCGCATTGCGTGTGTCAAATACCGGTTTAACGCTTTCTGAAGAACTGAGGGCACTATACGTTGCACTCACGAGGGCTAAAGAGGTAGCATATGTGACTATGAGCTATCAAAACCCACAGCGAAAGATTGAAACATTCAAAAGCCATCTGCAAGGGGATAGATTAGCGCCTTATCACGTGCGCAGTGGTAGGAGCTTTGGGGAGTGGATAATGTCCGCACTGCTTCATAGGAAGGGCGCAGAGGGTCTGCTTGACGGCGAGGCGTTTTCAGACGAGTTGTTTAGTGTGGAACTTGCGGAGGATGTCGAAGTTGTGACGGACATGGAACAGTCAAGTGACATAACTACGCTTACAGTGGACAGTGAACTGAAAAACAGGACAGAAACGTTGATATCTACAGCGTACAGGTGGGAGAACGAGCAGGGGATACCGTCTAAGGCTACTGTTACACAGCTTGTTAAGTCGCAGGAGGCGAGCTACTTCACCGCTGTACCGTCCTTTGCGATGGGTGGTGCAGTGTCCGGGGCGGACAGAGGAAACGCACTGCACAGGTTTATGCAGGTGTGCGACCTTAAAGCCGCCGCAGCTGACGCAGACACCGAGCTTAAACGCCTGGAGGTGGTAGGGCTGATGTCAGCGGAGGAGGCAAAGCTTGTTGACGTGGGCAGTGTGGAGCGGTTCTTTTTGTCGTCGTTGTGGCAGAGTGTCAAGAACTCACCGCAGATACTGAGAGAATATCCCTTTATGGGCAAGGCGAGAGCGGAGGATATAGCACAGTTTGGTAGGGTGGACGGCGACGATATCACCATTGTGCAAGGTATAGCGGATATGGTGGCAGTCACAGACAGGGGCGCTGTGCTGATAGACTTCAAGACCGACCGTGTGGGCAGTGGTGAGATGTTAAAGGCACGGTATCGAGCGCAACTTGACCTGTATAAGCACCTGCTTAGGCAACATTTGAGGCTTGATGTGTTTGGGGCGTTTATTTATTCGTTACATTTGGGTGAGGGGATAGGGGTGTAGGCTATACTTCTATCGACGCAAAACCCCCTTCATCAGCATTTTTGCCGATGGAGGGGGTTTTCTTTGTGGTTCTTTAGTTGCCTTAGCCATTTCTGCTAACCAGCGATGGTTAGTGTCACCACTACAGTCGGTGGCGGTGGACAGGGGGTGGCTAAAATGTTCCTGTTAGACACACAGAGCCAGCCGCTGTCGTACAGGTCACGAGCGCTTCCCCCAGTCCACGTCATCAACCTTTTTCGTCACCCTTCCCAGTCCCCAGGCTGCGGCTCATCGAGGGTTCGATATTCCCACCTACCCCTTCCCCAAAAAAATCTTCGAACCCCCACTCGCCACATCCCCCCACCCACCCTCCCCCTATTGACAATTCCCCCTATATCCTCTAAAGTATACATATATCTTACACTACACACAACACCTACCATCAAGGAGGAGCAACATGATACATATAGGCTTATTCACGTCATCAGCAGTGATTTTCTTTCTGGGTATGGCATACTTTCTACTGCTATCCCCCATGCGTGAGAAAGGTTTTTCAAAACTGTACATCGGAAACCTCGTGGCGGTGGTTGCCGCTTCGTTTTTGCCCATCTATATAAGCGGAAATCTCTATGCAGAGGGCGGAATGGTGGACACCGCACTGGTAGCAATACTCGGTGTGGTGCGCTCTATTACAGGGGAGAACTCGGTGTTTGACACACGCAGTATGCTATCTGACATACCGCAGTCTCTGACGATAGCTGTGAATGTCTACACAGCGTTTTTGCATCTGGTGTCTGTCATGTTGATACTGGGCTTTATACTGAGCCTGTTTAAGGACATATTCCCGAAGGTGGCGTATCGCTTCTTTGCAAGAAAACCGCTTTACGTATTCTCGCAGATAAACGAGCGCAGTCTACTGCTTGCCAAGGATATCAAGGATAATAAGTCGTCTGTTATCGTGTTTTTGGGTGACCCAGCCGATAGCCGCAGTACAGCCCACACCGAGCTGATAAACGAGATGGACGCATTTGTGTTTAACCTGTCCCCGAGTGAACTTAAACTGTATAACAGAAAAGCGACTGAAAAGACACACATTTTCCTGATAGACGAGGACGAGAGCCAAAACCTCAAGAAAGCACTGGAAACAGTCCATCACTACCGTGAGAATGAGCCTGTCTGCCCTGTTCAGGTGCATATTCTCTGCTCACAACCTGAGGCGGAGGGGCTTGTGGACGCTCTGGAAGTAAAGCCCAAGGAGGAAGCCGAGGGCGATGTAAAAAAGAAAAAAGCAAAGCGGAGAAGAAAGAAAAAGGGCGAGGAAACTTCCAAAAAGCCAAAGCTGACAGTGCGCCTTATTCGTGAATCACGCTCTGCGCTCTACCACCTTGTGGACACAAGACCGCTTTTCACAGGGGTGCGTAACGGTAAACTCAAAATTCTGATAGTGGGCGCCGGCAGGAGTGGACTGGAAGCTATCAAGCTGTGTGCATGGTGTGGGCGGACGCTTAATATTAAACCTGAGATTATTGTTGTGGACAACAACCCACTGCTCGAGAGCTACTTTGAGAAGAGCTGTCCCGAACTTGCACCGCAGACCGCCACCCGTGACTCGAGGGAGGATGTGAACATAACGTTCCACACAGCGGACGTTCAGAGCAAGGAGTTTGTGGACATTCTGCGTTCCTATGTCGATATCGGCTACGTCATATGCGCCCTCGGTGACGACCATCTGAACCTCCGTACAGCGGTGAGCACACGGGGGATACTCGAGGAGGTTCGCTTCTTGCAGGACAGAGAAACGCCTGTCCAACCACCTGCGATGATAAATGTCCTACTGCAAGACCCTTTCCTGTATGACGTGAGTGATAAGATGAAGTTTGATAATAAGACAGCCTGTGCGCTGTCGCCGTTTGGGAGTTTGAGGGAGACGTACACGTGGGACAATATTGTAGCGCCGTATCTTGACTTTGCAGGTATGGCGGTCAACCGTTTCCATCATCTGAATTACAGGACAAAAGACATGACCAAAGCGGAGAAAGCGGCGGCACTTCCCTCTCTAAACGACGAAGCAGATGCAGTTTATGAAACGAAGGAATACAACCGCAGTTCCTCTATAGCGCAGGCACTGCACATGAAGTATAAGGTTTACGCCTGCTTACACGAAGTGAAGGGCGTAAACATTGACCCAAAAGTGTGGAAACTGCCTATCACCACCGATATGGTTAAAGAGGTGAATGCGATGATATTGGACAAGCAGAGCGGCGAAGCGCTTGTAAGGCGACTTGGCGATGTGGAGCACAGCAGGTGGAACGCCTACATGAGAGGTCAGGGCTGGAGCTACGCCTCGGGCGAGGTAGCGGATTATTGGTATAAAGAGCTAGGGGGGTACCGCAACTTCCCGGCGAAGTTACACCCTTGCCTTGTGCCGTGGGAGGAGCTACCACGTGTGGACAAGTGGCTACTGGAAAACCATAACTATCTCGAGGACTTTCAGGAGCTTGACTGTATATTCGTACGGAATATGCCTGAAATTATTGAGGAGTCGCTGAAACTGTCCGAGCAGGGGACAAAGTAAAACAAAGGGGGCGAGGATTTGTCGGGAAAACTATATGTAGTGGCAACACCTATAGGAAACAGCGAGGACATCACAGACAGAGCAAAGCGCATACTGTCAGAGGTTGATATAATAGCCGCCGAGGACACAAGAACCACTGCGAAATTACTCACGCTACTCGGCATAAAGAACAAGACGATATCAAACCACAAGTTCAACGAGCGCAGTCAGGCGGAACATCTGATAGCAAAGCTGGTAAGTGGGGAGGATGTTGCGATAGTGTCTGACGCAGGCACGCCGTGCATCTCCGACCCGGGGCATGTGCTGGTGAGGGCGGCGGTAGAGCACGGCATTGATGTTGTGGGGATCAGTGGTGCGTCTGCGGTGGTGACGGCTCTTTCCGTGTCCGCCTTCGATTTTACGGCGTTCTCGTTCTACGGTTTTCTACCGAGGAAGTCAAAGGAACTGCGTGAACTGTTTACTGAGATACGTCAGAGCGACGTAGAAGTGACTGTCCATTTCGAGTCCCCACACCGCATTGTGGACACGCTGTGTATAATATCAGAAGAACTACCTAATGCTGCCATCTGCCTATGTAACGACCTTACAAAGCTGTTTGAGAGGATATATAGAGGTACACCGTCTGAGGTTATCGCAGAGCTTGAAGCGAACCCCTCGGCTCACAAGGGTGAGTACACGTTGGTGCTGTACAGTGGGAAACGTGCAGAAATCCCAGCTGATAATCCCCACGGCGCAAAGTCCCCCGAGGCGATGCTTGTAGACTGCATGGTGGAACAGGGGATGACGCTTAAAGAAGCGATAGACGAGTGCAAACGCACCACCGACATCTCCAAGAAAGAGCTATATAATGCTTCGCTCCGTCTTAAAGACATGTTTGGTTAGAGGTATAGCGGTGGCATAAGCCGATAATAAGGAGGCTTTATGAACGAAATTACAGAGGCTTTACAGAATTTTCTGGACGAGAACGGTAGGCTTACCGCCTTTCCCGCAAAGCGAAAGATGAAGCTTTACGCTCTTGTCTACCTGGCGGGGAAGTTTGACAGCGGTACAGTGTACAGCGAGAAACAGGTGGGCGAACTCCTTGCGGGTTGGCACACGTTCGCCGACCCTGCCACACTGCGCCGTGAACTGTATAACCATCGCTTTTTGAGCAGGGACAGTTATGGGAAAGAGTATCGCACCGAAAAAGAGCAGCCGACGTTAGCCGAATTGTTTGAAAAATACGGTTTGTAAAGCTCTTTTTTGCTTTAAATACTGAATTTTTCATTTTTTAGCATCTTTGTGTTGACACAGCACCGCTTTTGTACTATAATGAGCACTGTGAATAAATCGAGGCGTAGCTCAGTTTGGTAGAGTGCTTGGTTTGGGACCAAGATGCCGCAGGTTCGAATCCTGTCGCCTCGACCAGTAAAAAAGACAATCGAAAGATTGTCTTTTTTACTTTTGCATGCTACAATCTGTGCGGACTATGAAGGCAGTGAGGTAAATCAGATAACGAAATGGGCGTTCTAATATTTGTGGTTGCGTTTTGTAGGTGATGAAGTCAGGGGGCTTGTGACTTAGTTCAACCGGCGTCGAGATAACTGCCGATGATGTAAGGAGAGTTTTCGTGTTTAATAAGATTGATATGCAGAGTTGGAACAGGAGAGAGAGTTACAATCACTATTTTGATAATGTGCCTTGTACATATAGCATGACGGTTAACTTGGATGTGACAGGCTTTTTGGAGGCTGTCCGACATAGGGGGCTCAAGTTTTTTCCTGTGATGTTGTTTGCGATTTCGCAAATTGTGAATGCACACAAAGAGTTTCGGATGGATTTAGATGAAGACGGCTGTGTTGGGTATTACGATTACTCAAACCCTTGTTATGCGGTTTTTCATGACGAGACCGAGACGATTACAAATGTTTGGACTGAGTATTCTGTAGATCTGGGTGTGTTTGTTGATAGTTATAACGATGATATGAGTAGGTACAAAAATGAATGCCGTAGTTCGAAACCGCTTGAAGGTAAGAACTATTTTAATGTTTCTTGCATACCGTGGACATGTTTCACAGGGTTTAATTTGAACTTGCAAAAAGGTTATGAGTATCTGCTGCCAATTTTCACTATCGGAAAATACTTTTCTGATGGCGAGAAGGTGATGTTGCCGCTTGCTATTCAGGTGCACCACGCCGTGTGCGATGGGTTTCATGTTGCACGGTTTGTAAACGAGTTGCAACAGTATCTTAACTCGTTTTCATCAGAGCAAGATACACAGGTGTAAAAAAGAAAATGAACGCCATAAAGCTAAAAATGAATAGCGTAAAAGGGGCTGTGAACAGCCCCTTTTGCTTTTTATGTGACACCTCTTATTTATAGTAACTGTGAAAAACACGTTTATGCTTCTTGAGTGGCGCCTTCTCCCTCTTTTTCTCTTAGCATGGCAATCAGCTGATATTTGCCGGGGAGGGCGTTTTCCGGTATTGCTTCGAGATAGGTGACCGCATCTGTTATTACGCCCTTTTGATAGAGTGCGTCGAGGGTGCTTAGCTGTGCTTCCTCGCTGAAGAAACTGCCGTTACCAACGTCAATTTTTAGTTTGAAGATGTAGTCGCCGAGGGAGGAGAAGTTAAAGCGCTCAAGGGTGCTGTTGCCGTATTTATCGGTTACTACAATGTCTCGAGTGCCGTAATCGGTGCGGATAATGTCCAGTATGCTGTGGAAAATATCTTCGAAGAACAGGTAGAGCGAGCGCTTTTGTAGTTCGAGTGGGACGGCGGTTGTGCGTACTACCGCCACTATTGCCGATGTGTTGTCAGGACGGATGTTCCCGAGTGCGGCATCAGACGCTCCCATTAGGTCACGTGTGTACGCCATCAGCTTGTCCACCACCGCCAGCACCTGTCCCGACATATCGGGGACTGTCACTGCCCTTGCGACTGCGGTGTTCGGGTCACCGTTCACGCCTATTGCGCCTATGCGGTTAGACCACTTGGAAATCTTTGTGCGGTCGTACAGCACTTTTGGGAAGGCCAGCTCCTTTTGGAACTTAATTGCCATTGCAAACAGCTTGTTTATAGCCACCTGATTGGGGATAAGTCCGCTGATTGCCGCATTCCCGTGGTAGCTGTCCTTCACTTTCTCCCAGTTCATGATTGCTATTGGGTAGAGGGTATAGCCTGTTTCGGTGGGGGGCATGACTGTTGCGGTGGCGGTGGTGCGTGACGTGTACACGATACCGTTTTCTTTCCAGTAGCGGCATATGACGGTCACTCTCGCTTCGCCGTCTATATCGCTGTCCGCTTTAAGCTTATCTATCTCTTCTTTTTTGCAACCGAGTGCCTCCATTTCGTCTTTGAGGTCTTCGAGCAGGTAGTGGGAAACGAGCAGTATATATCGCTGACGCTCCTTGTCCCCGATGGCGGAGTTTGCGAAGATGATATTGCGGTTGTCTATCACTTCGCAACGCACCAGTCCGCTTGACCGCTGACCTGTCGGCACATCTGTGTCAAAGTACATATGCACACAACAGTCGCCGTCAACAGCGGCGTTTCGGACAAGGTCCCTTGCCATGTAGGGTAGTTTGTTGTATTCGATTGCTTGGACAAGCTGAGAGCGGATTGTCTTGGTGACAGTGGCGGAGTCGTTGTCACTAAGTGTGTTAAACAGGTCTACCGAAACGCCGATAGAGTCGTTTGTCAGCACCGATACAAAGTAGGATACCACCCTGCCCAGTATGTTTAGAACAGGCTTTTCGAGGTCGTCGGCAGGTGTGTCCTCCCACTGCTTTCCTAAAAAGAAGTTCTCGTTTTGTCGCACTGTTTCAAAAAGGTTTATGCGATTTTTGTAGTCTAAGCCTTTTTTGTATTCGCTGTAAATTTCTTCAGGTGTTCTTTGCTTTTTCATTGTGGTTTTACCTCCTGTTACGTTTTGTTTCTATATTAAACGTAGGGGGAGGTTTTAAGTGCTTTTATTTGGTGGGGTTTGCTTGAGTTAGAGCGTAAACAGCTATGAAACTTGTAGTTTTGAGGTGCTCGGGGGTGTAGGTAGTGGAAATCGGAACGTCGGGGCAGTGGCCATGTCGGCGTGCGCGCCGACTAAGCAACTCAGGTCAGCCGAGAAGGCTGACCTGAGTTGCTTCCTGCCTCATAGGCAGATGGCCACTGCCCCGACGTTCCGGTTTCCGCTACCGTCCGGCGGCAGGTGACGTAAATGGTTAACTGTGTGTCTTTGGCTCCATGTGCAGTCGGTGGTTGCTGTTACTGATACTACTTGCGTCATTTTTACCTTTTATGGTATAATAGATGAAAATATGCGAAAAACTCATGTTATCGATTGCCGGATAAAGAGGTTATGGGTAAAGCTGATCGTTTTTTATTTATTAAACATAAAACTTCCATCCCTGCGATATAATGCAATATAGACTAGCGGAGATATTGCAAAGTAAGAGTAAAAACGGAAAGGTAAGGGGATGGACATGCTAAGAAGATGTGCGGCTTTAATGTTAGTGGTTGCGGTGGTGTTTTTGGTGGGGGTGCAAGAAGTGTTTGCGACGGTGAACGTCGAACTGACTAATGAGGATGCTTCTGTTCTTGCCAATGAAAAGCTCGAGGGAAGCTTCCCAGCGGAGGATATCACACTCAGCTTTAAAGACGATAGCAAGGTGGATATATCAATGACAGTACCTTGTGAAGAGCTTGTAAAGTACTTAAATTTACCGAAACAACTTGCTTTTTTGGCAAAGTGGCTACCGAATTTGTCAGTGACGGCTGAAGCGGAACTGAAAACTGTCGAAGGCGAGCTTGAATTTATGCTTAGCTCGGTGTACATTGCAGGTATTTCTATAAAGGCGGAAGACGCTTCCTATGTAGTCGAGGATGTTGTGGACAGCGTTATAGACAGCTACTGCGCTGAGGAGGAGATCTTCTTGCAGGAGGTTTCTGCTGTGAACGGTAAGCTCCTTATAAGCGGAGAGGCCGCATAGCAGCAGAAGAAGTGGTAGTATGTACGATAGTTAAAAATGTTTCAAAGTAATATAACTGCATAAGAGATTTGGCATAAGGTTTCTATTATAGGACGTGTAAAGGAGTTTGGCTGTGGATACACTTTTAACAGAGAGAATTAAACTGCGAGGGTTTAAGAAGTCGGACTTGGAGGACTTGTATAAGCTTTGCACTAATCCGAAAATAGGCCCTGATGCTGGTTGGGAACCGCATAAGAGCAGGATGCAGACAAGCAAAATTCTTGGCAACTTTGTGCGCTCCCCCGAAGTGTGGGCGATGGAACTTCGTGAAGACGGTAGGGTGGTTGGCTCCATCAGTTTCAGCGAGGACGCAAAACGAAACCATCCTTTTGCGAGGGTTGTCGGCTTTTTTCTGGAGGAAGAACTGTGGGGGAAAGGTCTGATGACCGAGGCGGTGCGTGAAGTTATCCGCTATTCGTTTGAGGAAGTGGGGCTGGAAGTGCTTTCTGTCTACCACTATCCGTATAACACAGGGTCTCAGCGAGTTATAGAAAAGTGTGGATTTAGCTATGAGGGTGTCCTACGTGCTGCAAATCGCCGCTTTGACGGTAAGATGTTTGACGAGGTTGCGTATTCTATCACGGTGGCGGAGTATTTGACGAGGTTAGTTAAGGGTAGGATGTAATTGCCCGGCGAGTGTAGTATATGGGAATATTAAAGAGCCGATTTATATCGGCTCTTTGTTCTATGTTTTTATTATTGTTCTCTCAAAATTCTACGCAACGTCGGGTCAAATCTTTGTTTAATACCGTTTGCTTATAACACGGTAGATAACCTGCATTGCAATGGTGGTGACTACCCAGTAAGCCGTAACTCCCCATATAATCTGCCTGTAGTAGTCGATGTACCCAAACTGCCCTAAAACACCTACTACAAACACTGCCACCGACATCAAAGTCCAGTTGAAGAGTATGGCCACTCTTGCCGCTTTGCCTCGTATCATCTCTTTGCGTTCGTCGTAGAGGTCGATATTTTGTGCATCTGTTTTTGCATCGTACTCTTTGCGGTAACCCGGGTTTTTGAGTTTAAAGTGTTGTGCGAATAGTAAAAGCGCAGGAGCAAACATTGCACCTGTCAGGCCGTAGAACATACTGACATCGGGGTAGATTATTCCGAGCGTCAGTGACAGCGCCCCAAGACCGGCATAGATAGTTGCGTAAAGTAATCTGTTGTCTTTCATAGTAAATATCCTTTCTTTGTTTGATTGTGTTGTTGTGGTTGTCAAATTGGAGTTATGTTGGTGGTATTTCTCTTTTGTATAGAAAAATCTCCTCGATGCTTTTGCCGAAGTAGTCGGCGATTTTGAATGCAAGTTCAAGTGAGGGGTTATACTTCCCGTTTTCTATGGAGCTTACTGTCTGCCGTGATACTTTTATCGCCTTTGCAAACTCCTCTTGGTTCACTCCCACAGCTTTTCGCAGTTCTTCTACTTTGTTTTCCAGTGTAATCGCCTCCTGTCAAGTTTCCTTTACATTGAGTATAGCATACGGCTATCGTTATGTCAAGCTTCCTTTACATATAATTTTAGCATAATAATCGGGCAGACATTTACGTCTGCCCGAAATTCCTACAAGTTCGCTACGTTCTTTATACTCTCTCGTGCTACCTTTAAAAATTGTTCAGCACTCATTGTCTTTTCTGCCTGTGACGGAAACACCTCCATCGCAAGACAGTCGCAGTCGGTCAGCTTAATGCTGTCAACCACAGCAGCAAAGTCTACAACCCCACTACCGGGTATACGGTGCAGGTCGGAAACACCGTCGTTGTCGGACAGATGCACACCGAATAGTCTATGCTTGTAGCGGTTTAAAATGTCGCCTTTGCTCTCGCCCTCAATGAAGTCGTGTGAGGAGTCATAGCACAAACCCAGATAGTCAGACGGAAAACTGTCCAGAATATGGCGAATGTATTCCGTCTTTGACGTATTCTCCACAGCAACCTTTAGCTTTAAATCCTCCGCAAGGTGTGTGATACGCTCGAACGTCTTGAAACCATGGGACATGTCAGTGGCGGTTACGTTACGTGTATTCACGTGCATTACCACTTTCTCCACACCGTGCTGTTTGCACTCCTCCATCTGACGTAACACGGTGCCAAGGTAGCTTATTCGAGCACTCTCATCACCACTCCAAAAAATGTCCGAGTTTTCATCGGGCAGGTGGACGTTTTCCACCTCCAATCCGTAGCTTTTCACCAGCGACACAAAAGAAAAGCGCTCGGTGACCTCGGGGTAGTACTCATCTTCCCACCACAACAGAACACGATCATAACCTGTCGCCTTTAACAGATTAAGCCGCTCCTTTATATGCATAACATACCCAAACCAGTGGAACATTCCTAACTTAAAAACGCTGTCCACTATTCATCACCCCTCTGAGCAGTACGATAGTTTCTCGCCGACTGTTCCTGCTTATTCTCTCCAAACCTGTAGTAGACACGTTCTGAGATTTCGTCCGGAAGATACTGCTGAGGGACCCAGCCTCTCGGGTAATCGTGGGGATACTTGTAGCCGATGCCGTGGGACAGCTTAGCCGCACCGCTGTAGTGAGCGTCTTTGAGGTGTGCAGGGATATCTCCGCCGTGTCCCTCTTTCACGTCGGTCATCGCTGCAGATATAGCTGAAACCACCGAGCTTGACTTAGGTGATGTACATAACAGTATAGTTGCCTGTGCAAGTGGGAGCTGTGCTTCGGGTAGTCCCAGTGAAAAGGCGGTGTCCACACAGCTTTTGACGATGGAAATTGCCGTTGGGTAAGCCAGACCCACATCCTCGCAGGCACAGGCGAGAAGTCGCCGACTGGGCGAGATGATGTCCCCTGCCTCCAAAAGGCGTGCCAGATAGTGGAGGGCGGCGTTTTCGTCCGACCCTCGCATCGACTTGTGGTAAGCGGATAGTATGTCGTAGTGTGCGTCGCCGTCCCTATCGTACCGCATAGCAGAACGGCTTGTGACAAGTTTTGCGCCATCCAGCGTAAAATCCTCCGCCTTGCACAGCACGTCCACGGCATTGTACGCCCTACGCAGGTCACCACCTGCCGCTGACGCTACATACTCGCAAACCCCCTCCTCCAGCGGCGGTAAAACGTCTCCGTTAGCCACAGTGAAAGCGCGCTTAACCGCAGGGAGCAGTTCAGTACTGGTAAGCGGTTTAAACTCAAGCACAGTACAACGGCTAAGTATTGCGCCGTATACGTAGAAGTATGGGTTTTCGGTGGTGGAGGCTATCAGCGTTATACTGCCTTCCTCGATGCATTCGAGCAGTGTCTGCTGTTGACGTTTGTTGAGGTACTGTATTTCGTCGAGGTAGAGCAGTATACCGTTCATACCTGCAAAGGTGTCTATTTGAGAGAGTACCTCTTTGATGTCCTTTGTTGAGGCGGTAGTGCCGTTAAGGTGGTGGAGTGTCATGCCTGCCTCCGCTGCAAGTATGCGTGACACGGTGGTTTTACCCACTCCGGGCGGCCCGTAGAAAATCAAGTTGGTCATGTTTTTGCCAAGCTTCCGCAGTATGCCCTTTTCCCCGAGTAGGTGGGTTTGCCCTACGACTTCATCAAGTGTCGAGGGGCGCAGTCGGACAGCGAGAGGGGTAGTGCTCATATGTTTATACCTCTTTTCGGTAACAGTTTTGTTTTTCACCAGTATACCCGAATTTGGGGTATATGGCAACAGTGCCATTTTAAAGAATGTGGTAATAGTGTTTGATGAGGAAAAAGCCGAGGGCGCTTTCTAGGATTACATTTACTTCCACTATACAGCATCAAAGGTACCAATACCCACTTCCAAAATCGCTTAAACCACACCGTCACCCTATCCACCCCCAACTATTTGACCTCTCACCCCCAAACGTGTTATAATACCTTAACTCACATCAATTTGGTGTAATATCCTATACGTCACATAGACATTACAAACACCCCACTATAAGGAGGAACAACATGGAAAACGTCGGACTTGCTTTTTTGGTAACATTACTCGCAGGGCTTTCAACAGGTATCGGCAGTTTGCTTTCCCTATTGACTAGCAAAACCAACACAAAGTTCCTATCCGTTTCGCTAGGGTTTTCCGCAGGTATCATGTTGTATGTATCATTTATGGAGATACTCCCCAAAGCTACCGAAACGCTGGCATCGTCAAACGGTGAAGTGAACGGTGCGTGGTTGGCGACACTCGGCTTCTTTGTAGGTATCCTTTTGATTGCTTTGATAGACCACTTTATACCTTCGTCTGAAAATCCGCACGGACTACACTCTGTCGAAGAGATGGACGGCGAAAGCGATCACCATAAAAACAGCCTGATGAGAATGGGCGTGTTTACGGCGCTTGCGGTGGCAGTGCATAACTTCCCCGAGGGGCTGGCGACATTCGTGGCAACGCTGAGTGACCCTGAACTGGGTATACCCATTGCTGTTTCAATAGCGATTCACAATATCCCCGAGGGTATTGCGGTAGCTGTGCCCATATACTACGCTACAGGGGACAGGAAAAAGGCGTTCAAATGGTCGTTCCTGTCAGGACTGTCCGAGCCTATCGGCGCACTTGTCGGTTACTTCTTACTGTCGTGGTTCTTCAGTGATACAATGTTCGGCTTTATATTCGCCGCAGTTGCAGGTATTATGGTTTACATCAGCGTAGACGAACTTCTACCGGCCGCCGAGGAGTATGGCGAACATCACTTGTCCATCTACGGTATGGTGGCAGGTATGGCGGTTATGGCGCTTAGTCTACTACTGTTTTTGTAAACAGTATAACGAGATATGAAAGGAAAGCGGAGGAGATGATCGGTGTAATTGTCCCTTCGCCTAAGAAACATGCTTAAAAACAATAACAGAATTATCGAAACAGTTATGCTCACCGTGATATCGGTACTTTGCATACTGTTCGCAAGCACGCTTTTTGACTACACCCCCTCAGGGTCGATAGACCAGGAAACCCAGACAGCAACGGTGGTTGAAATATTGGAAGTCACCTCACGAGAGGTTATGGACGATGTCTACAGTACCGAGATAATATTCACCGCAGAACTTACTTCGGGTGAGAGAAAAGGAGAAACTGTCCAGATGCTCCAAACGGTGGACGAGTTTTTCTTTCCTACGCCACAGCAGGTAGAGCCGGGCGACAACATTCTGGCGTCGGACATTGATGTCACCGAGGACGGGGAGGACAACCGTGACTGGTATTATACAGGACACAACCGCATGAGCGGTATTGTGATACTGGTGGTAGTGTTTGCGTTGCTTATACTGTTTATAGGTGGCTTTAAGGGAGTTACTGCGGTAATATCACTGGCTGTCACCGTTGGCATGATATTCTACGTGTACATACCGTCTATACTTACCGGTGTGAATATCTACATGAGCACAATACTCGTTACAGGGTTTGCTATTTTCTCAAACCTTATGATACTCAACGGTATCAACCAAAAGACATTTATAGCAATCACAGGCAACGTAGGTGGCATACTGGCGGCAGGTGTGCTTGCGATTCTTACAAACAACGCACTGGGTATAACAGGCGCTGTGGATCAGGAGTATATGTTCCTGTCGCTACTTGATAACGGCGTGTCCATCGACCTCAAAGGGCTTGTGTGGGGTGGTATACTCATCGGTTCGCTTGGTGCTGTAATGGATATAGCGATGTCCATATCGTCCGCCATGCAGGAATTATCCGAGCAAATGAAGGAAAAGTCATTTGGCGCACTTGTACGCTCGGGGATGAACATCGGTAGAGACTGTATCGGCACAATGACAAACACGCTCATACTTGCCTACATAGGCAGTTCACTTGCGATGGTGCTACTTTTTGCCGCCTACAACCGTGAACTCATCATACTCATGAACTTTGAGATGATACTGGTGGAGATTATTCAAGCGGTGGTGGGGAGTATAGGCATACTAATGGCGGTACCTGTAACCGTGCTTTACGGCGCATGGGTACACACCCGTGACTATGATGATGACTACTACGAATATGTCTACGAAGATGGTGACGCTGACGGAGAAAGTGACGTAGAAGATGCTGACCTGTCAAAAAACAAAACAAACGACTAAAACAAACAACAAGGAGGCAGACCGTGGAATACAGAATAAGAGCCGCTGCCCCCGGTGACGGTAAGGGGATAAACGCCATAAGAACGTCAAGGGGTGCATTTGAAAACACTATGGGGCTACCCTCCGAGCATATCACACGAAGCGAGGACTTTGTAGCGACCAGCAACCCGCATTTACACTCTTTTGTCGCAGTCATCGACCTTGAGGACGGCAGTGAGATGATAATAGGCCACGCAGGTCTGCACACCGAAGCAAACCCCCGACGCAGGCACAGTGGTAGTATAGGTATGATGATTCACCCCAACTTTCAGGGGAAAGGTGTAGGCACAAAACTGCTCGATACGCTGCTTGACCTTGCAGACAACTGGCTGATGTTGGTGCGTGTGGAACTTTCGGTGTTCTACGACAACGACAGAGCGATTCATCTATATGAGAAAAAAGGCTTTGAGCGTGAAGGTGTTAAGCGCAAAACATCCGTCCGAAACGGTGAATATGTAGATGAGATAATAATGGGGCGTATTCGTCACATTGAGTTATAAAGAAAAAGCGGAGCACGGTGGGTGCTTCGCTTTTTTTTGCTGCTTGAGTTACATTGTTGCGAGTGTGGTGTTACTGTAATTTCGTCGTCTTAGAGGTGTAAAACACAAAAATTTGTAGTTGTTCAGAAATATATTATTGAATTCTTTGCTTATTATTGTTATAATCGTTATAGTATTAGCGTTTACCAATGTATTTTCAAACATATGGTTACATACAATGATAAATAATGAAAACAATGGAGGGCACTATGAAATACGATTATGATATCTCCGTTATTGGCGCAGGTAGTGGAGGGTTAGTGGTGGCGTCTGCCGCTGTGGGAATGGGTGCAAAGGTGCTACTCATAGAGGACAGGAAGATGGGCGGTGACTGCCTTAACTACGGCTGTGTGCCCAGTAAAGCGTTTTTGAAGTCGGCTCATCTGGCGCAGAAGATGAGAAAGTCCCACCGCTACGGACTGCATGACACGGCGTTTTCCCCCTCAATGGCTGACATTATGCGCAGAGTGCATGACGTTATAGCAGAAATAGCCCCCCACGACTCGGTGGAGCGTTACAAGGGGCTGGGAGTGGACGTAAAGCTTGGCAGGGGTAGCATTGTAGATGCGCATACAGTGTCAGTAAAAGCGGAAAGTAGCACTACAAACTACACCTCAAAAGCAATAGTAATAGCGACAGGCTCTCGTGCGTTTATACCACCCATTAAAGGTTTGGACAGTGTAAACTATCTCACAAACGAGAGTGTTTTTTCACTTGAAACGCTCCCCAAAGAGCTTATAGTTTTTGGAGCAGGCCCTATAGGCTTGGAACTGGGGCAGGGGTTTGCGCACTTGGGAAGTAAAGTGCATATTGTTGATCGTTCGCCGTCGCTGTTCTCGAAGGACGATCCCGATGTGAGCGGTATAATGACAAGAGCGATTGAATATGACGGAGTAAAGCTCTACCTGTCAGCGGCGATTGACGAGGTGTCACAGCAGGGGGACAGGATTACCGTTAAGATAACAAAGGACGGGACACAACAGGAGATTATCGGGGATGCATTGTTGGTGTCACTGGGGCGTGCGCCTAATAGTGGCGGACTGGGGCTTGAGGAGGTCGGCGTAAAGACTAACGCCAGAGGATATATAGAAGTAGACGATTATCTGCGCACAAGTGTCAAGAGCATTTATGCTTGTGGGGATGTGAGAGGGAAGTTTCAGTTTACGCACTCGGCAGGGTATGAAGCGACGGTTGTCGTCAAAAACGCTTTGATTGCCCCTGTTTTCAAGGCTAAGTACCACAACATAGCATGGACGACCTACACCGTTCCGGAAGTCGCACACGTCGGCATGAGCCTAAAGGATGCTACCGAGAGCGGGGTATTGTCCTACACTCACAAACTACCGATTTCAGATAATGACAGAGCAAAAGCCGAGGACGATAGAGAAGGCTTTGTGAAGGTGTTGCTGGACAAGAAACATCGTGTTCTTGGAGCCACGATAGTGAGCGATAAGGCAGGGGAGATGTTGCCGATATTGTCGCTGCTGGTGACAAAACGCATGAAGCTTGGCGAGCTTATGTCGGTCATATACCAGTACCCAATACAGGGTGAGATATTAAAAAGTCTAGCGCTAATAGACTTCAAGAGTTCGGCTAAGGAGTGGCAGAGAAGTCTTCTGAAAAAGATTGTGACGAGATAGAGAAAAGTTGGATTTTCGCAAAACAACAGAAATGTAGGGGCTGATGCCCTCATCAGCCCGAAACGTGGTTTGAAACCGATGTTTCGGGTCGATGTAGGCATCGACCCCTACATTTTTATGGCTCTCGAGCTTTTGCACTAAGCAAGTAACGCAAACAATGGTGGCGTATAAATTTCGAAGCTTTGAACGACTGTTATGGTTATTAGCTTGGTCAAATATGCGTCATTTCTTCACGTAGTTTGGTGAGCAGTCGCTTTTCCTGCCGTGACACCTGCACCTGTGTCATGCCGAGTATAGTGGCGGTTTGTTGCTGGGTCTTGCTCAAAAAGTAGCGTAGAGTGAGTAGCTGCTTGTCACGTACAGGTAGTTTTTCCATCAGTTGACGCAGTGAGATGAGGTCGCTTAACATCTCCTCCGGGGACTCTGTGGGGATGTCCAGCTGGCCACCGCCGACCTCGTCGCTCTCGGTGAGTGAAACGGGAGGTGCGCAGACATTAAGCGACAGTGTAACCGCCTCCTCCGTGACCTCCAGAGCCTCGGCAAGCTGGCTGACTGTCGGCTCTATGCTGTGTAGTGCCGTGAATTTTTCTCGGTAGCGTGTTATCTTAAGGGACAGTTCCTTAACAGAGCGACTAATCTTGACAGCTCCCCCATCACGGAACAGCCTTCTCATCTCACCGAGTATGACCGGCACAGCGTAGGTGGAAAACTTTACCCCTCTGTCAAAGTCAAATGCGTCCGCCGCCTTTATCAGACCTATACATCCTGCCTGAAATAGGTCATCATATTCAATGCCTTTTCCTTTGAACCTGTGAGCGCAGGCGTGGACCAGTCCTGTGTTGTCCTCTATCATGTCGGAGCGTTCTTTTGGTGGCGTCAGCGAAGATGGTTGATTTTGGGAGGAGCTTTCGCTGTTTTGGAAGCTGTTTTCTTTATCGCTAAACATTGGAGAAGTCCTTTGAAACCATTGCTTTCTTTAGTGTGATTGTACATCCTTTGCCCGGTTTTGAGCGTACTGTTACTTTGTCCACGGTGCTCTCCATAACGCTAAACCCAAGCCCTGAACGTTCGCTGTCCCCTGAAGTGTAGAGTGGCTCCATCGCCTGTTTTATATCAGCGATGCCCTTGCCTTTATCCCTTATTTTAATCACTACAGTCCCTCCTTCGTAAATGGTGGCAGATATGTATACAAGCCCTGTAGTGTCGCTGTAGCCGTGGACTATGGCGTTGGTCACCGCTTCGGAAACCGCTGTTTTTATGTCGGTTATCCAGTCCACTGTAGGGTCTAAGACGCTTACAAACGCTGTCACCGCCATACGAGCGAAGGATTCGTTGACCGAGCGTGCCGGAAACCGCAAGTGCATATTGTTTATCGCTTTCATTTTACTGTCCTTTCTTGTCGGCTTCTACAGCACGATTTTGTTATCGTTCATGGTGGCAAGTCTATCGAGGCCTGCGACCTTCATTACTTTTTTCATGTGAGTAGGGGTGTTAGCGATAACGAGCTTACCGCCCATGTCGCTTATCAGTTTATACCGACCCATTATCAGCCCTATACCGGAACTGTCCATAAACGTGACTGCGCCAAAGTCGAGTATGAGTTCGGTTATTGTAAGGGCGGCTATGTTATTGTCAATCTCCTGACGTATAGAGCGGACTGAATGGTGATCAAGCTCCCCGGATATTTCGGCGAGCATAACTCCGTCCCCTTCTGTAAGCCTTACAGGCATAGTTGTCATTCCTTTCGGTACAAGCGATGGCTTGTACTGCGTTTTTTTATATTTTAAATGGAGGATGGTGAATTTTTTGTCGCTTGATGGTATAGGTAAATTTTTTGGGAGGGTTTTTGCATGGATTTGAGCGTATGCGGCTGTATCGGCTGGGGTGTTGTGGCGATACGTCTGTCGTGAGATGCCGGTATCGGGTACGGAATCCCTGCCGTTAACGCCCTACTATTCGGCAACGAAACAAATACAGTTAGGGCAGAAGTCATGTTGCCGAGTGAGACGACAATCGGAGCACAGCCTGTATTGTCCTCAAAAACTTAGACCTAAAATCCATCGATTGGAACCACGCTTTTATAGTACCAAAAGAACCCTCCTGTTTCGCTAAGCTTAGAACAACTTTCCGAAGTGGTTCTAAACTTGCGAAACAGGAGGGTTTTCCTCATGCTCATATTCATTTGGGGATACTTTGATATCATCGGTTAAATAATAAATAGTATCATAGCAGTATCACAGGCACTTTTTAGATGGCAAAAACCCAGTGTTTAA